>JAPPHC010000052.1 GCA_028821145.1 Gammaproteobacteria bacterium
GCCTGCCGGAATACGTCCGAATTGGACACCGCGCCAATGATATCAATTTGCCGCCTGCAAGCGGCCGCCAACGGCTAGAATTCAGGCTCATTTCCTCTGGATTACCTGCAATGCGTAGATCAGGCCTTTTCCTTGCGTTCGCCTTTCTTGCCGCAAGTTGCTCTCCGCCCGGGAGCGACGGACTCGAATACCCGTCCGCGGCGCGCTCCGAACAGCAGGACGACTATTTCGGCGTTCAGGTTTCCGACCCCTATCGCTGGATGGAGGAGATGGACGCTCCCGATACCGCGGCCTGGATCGCGGCCCAGAACCAACTGGTCGAGCCCTACCTGGCGTCGATTGAATTGAGAGAGCGGCTCAAGGACAGGCTGACCGAGGTCTGGAACTATCCGCGCCGCTCCGCGCCCTGGCGCGAAGGACCTTGGTATTTCGAGTTCCGCAACGACGGCCTTCAGAACCACAGCGTGCTCTACGTGCGCGACGGCCTTGACGGCGAAGCGCGGATACTGCTCGATCCCAACTCCTGGAGCGAGGACGGGACGGTCAGCCTGGCGGGCAACTCCGTAAGTCCCAGCGGCCGCTACATCGCCTATGCGAAGTCCGACGGCGGTTCCGACTGGCGCGACTGGCACGTTAGCGAAGTCGCAACCGGCGAGGACTTGCCTGATCACCTGACCTACACCAAGTTCAGCGGCGTTTCCTGGACTCCGGACGAGCGCGGCTTCTACTACAGCCGTTACCCGGCGGACGAGCAGGGCGCCGGCGACGACAAGAAGGCCGTATCGGTCTACTTTCACGAACTCGGGACAGACCAGGCCGACGACCGGGTCGTGCTTCAAATGCCGCCGGACGAAGGCCGCAACGCCTACGCGGCCGTCACCGAGGACGGCGCCTACCTGATCGTCATATTGCAGGAGGGCTATCTGAGCAACGCGGTCCACTACCGGCGCATGGACGAACCGGATTCGGCGATCCGCCCCCTGCTCGACGACTGGGATGCGATTTACCGGTACCTCGCCAACGACGGCGAGACCTTCTTCTTCTCCACCAACAACGATGCGCCGCGCCGCAAGGTGATTTCACTGGACATCAACAGCCCGCAGGAGTGGACCGAAGTCATTCCCGAGGGCGAGAACACCATGCTGAACATCAGCGCGGTGGGGGGACGGCTGATCGCCTCCTATCTGCAGGACGTCAAGCCGCTGGTGATCGTGCATGAGGCCGACGGCAGCCTGGTGGAGCGGATCGAACTGCCCGGCATCGGCTCCGTGCGCGGCTTCGGCGGACGCTGGGACGATCCCGAAACGTTCTACAACTTCTCCGGCTTCACCGATCCGGGCGCCGTGTACCGTTACGACGTCGCCACGGGCGAGAGCGTGCTGCACCACCGCACCGAAACGCCGGTCGACGGCACTCGGTTCGTGACCCGCCAGGTCTTCTACGACAGCAAGGACGGCACACGCGTCCCGATGTTCCTCGTGCACCGCAAGGATCTGGAGACGACCGGCGATCACCCCACGCTGCTGTACGGCTACGGCGGTTTCAACATATCGCTGACGCCCCTTTACAGCAGCTCGCGCCTCGTGTGGCTGGAACTCGGCGGCATGCTCGCGATCCCCAATCTGCGCGGCGGCGGCGAGTACGGGCGCGAGTGGCACCTGGCCGGCACCCGCGAGCGCAAGCAGAACGTGTTCGACGATTTCATCGCGGCGGCGCAGTGGCTGATCGACGAGGGCTACACCATGCCGTCGCGGCTCGTTATCCAGGGCAGCAGCAACGGCGGCCTGCTGGTGGGGGCCGTGATGACCCAGCGCCCCGACCTGTTCGGAGCGGCGCTGCCGGACGTGGGCGTGCTCGACATGCTCCGCTACCACACGCCCAGCGCCAACGCGCGCGCCTGGGCGGACGACTACGGCCTGTCCGAGAACGAGGCGGATTTTCGCGCCCAGTACGCCTATTCGCCGGTGCACCGCGTCGCCGAGGGCGTCTGCTATCCGCCGACCCTGGTCACCACCGCCGATCATGACGACCGGGTCGTGCCGTGGCACAGCTACAAGTTCGCCGCGGCGCTGCAGCATGCCCAGGGCTGCGCCAGGCCGGTGCTGATCCGCATCGAGACGCGCGCGGGTCACGGCGCGGGAACGCCAACCTGGATGCGGATCGAGGACGTTGCCAACCAGTTCGCCTTCGCCGCCGATGCGGTCGGGCTGGACCGGCGCCAAACCGGCGAATAGCCGTACCAGGCACATAGCCTGATTGTGGGTCCGGCATCACGGATGTCCGGCGCAGGGCCCACCGCATTCTATGCATACAATATGTCGACACACGGCCGGGTAGTCCAAGTGTCGGAGGCACAGTTCAATGCGTGTCGTAGTAGTTGGCGCCGGCATTCTGGGGGTATCGAGTGCATGGTTTCTCAAGCAGGCCGGCTTTGACGTACTGTTGATCGAGAAGGATGCAGGGCCCGGACTGGGAACCAGTTTCGCCAACGGGTCGCTGATCCACCCCAGCTATGTGCAGCCGTGGAACGAACCCGGCGTACACCGGACCCTGCTCAGATATGCAGGGCGGGCCGACGCGCCGATGTTGCTGCGATTCAGGCACCTGCATCGTTACCTGTTCTGGGGATTGAGATTCCTGGCCAATTCGTCGCCCAGGAGGTTTGTGGAAGCCTCACGACGCAACCTGACTCTGGCAACCTATTCAGTTCGCGTGCTTCGCGATCTTCGGGCCGACCTGAACCTGGAGTACGGCCAGTATTGCCGCGGTTCGCTGAGTATTTTCCGCGACCGCTCGGTCCTCGCCGCATCGGTGGGAATTGCCGAAAAACTCAGGTCTGCAGGCGTTGACAGCGAAGTTGTTGATCGGGACGGGCTGCTCGCGGTAGAACCGGCTCTGGCGTCGATCGCAAACCAACTTGAGGGCGGCATCCATTACAAGGGTGACGAGGGCGGTAACTCCTACCTGTTCTGCCGGGTTATGGCGAAGAGGCTGGCAGAAGCGGGCGTCGAAGTCCGGTACGGCGCGGAAATCACGCGGATCGTCGGCGGGAGCGGGCATGTTCGGCACCTTGAAACGGCGAGTGGCGGGAGAATCGAGGGCGGCGCCTTTGTAGTCGCTTGCGCGGCGGGTACGACTCGGCTGCTGAGGCCGCTGGGCATCCGAATCCCGATCATGCCGGTCAAGGGATATTCATTGACGCTGCCCAACGGACATGAGGCTCAGTCGCCGCGCGTGCCGATTATCGATGCCGATCTTCACGCCGGCGTCATTCCGCTGGGCGCCGACTCGATCCGTCTCGCCGGGACCGCCGAGTTCAGTGCGTTCGATGAGTCGATTCCGCGGGCCCGGATCGAAAATCTGTACGCCATGCTGGAACGGATTTTTCCCGAGTATGCAAGCGCTGTCGACCGGGACAAGGCCATGGCGTGGGCGGGCCTGAGGCCGATGTCCGCGGACGGGACTCCGTTTATCGGTCAAACTGCCTTGGAAAACCTTTATGTCAATGCGGGACACGGCCAGATCGGTTGGTCCACGGGGCCCGGCAGCGCTCGTTTGCTGGCGGATATCGTTTCCGGAACCGGTCCGGCCCTCGATCCGGCGGACTACAGCCCCGGTCGATCCTGAAAGGGAGGAAAGCGCAAATGGTTCTCGATAAGCGACCACAACAGAAGCTCGCATGCGATGTGCTGGTGGTCGGCGGCGGCGCGGCCGGGGTTGCGGCTGCCGTCACTGCGGCGCGCCAGGGGCTGGCAGTGGCGCTGGTCGAGCGCTACGGTTTTTGCGGCGGCGGCGCCGTAGCCGGTATGTCAGGCACGATCTGCGGGATTTACGAGGCAAGTGACGACAGCGACCGCCCGCCCCGCCAGGTGGTCCATGGCTTCCTGGACGAGTTCACGGCGGCCATGGAGGTTCGTGGAGGGCTTACCGGGCCAGTGCAGTACGGCAAGACGTTTACGCGCGTTCACGACCCGCTGGTGTGGCGCGAGGTGGCGGACCACCTGCTGAGGGACGCGGGTGTTCAAGTGCTTTACCACGCAGTTGCAACCGACGTGCTGGGGGAGGCGGGCGGTCGCGTGGCCGGAATAGTCGCCTACACAAAGGAAGGGAAGATATCGATTACGGCTGGGGTGACGGTCGACGCGAGCGGCGATGCGGACATCGTCGCCATGGCGGGGCATGAATTCCGGCTTGGCAAGGACGGCCAGGTCCAGAATCCGACGATGATTTTTCGTCTGCAGGGCGTGGATATTGGAAAGCTCCGTTCAGAATACGGGGCCGACAGCATCATGCCACTGCATATCAGCCAGAAAATCAACGAGTTGTATGCGCGGGGCGAGTATTACCTGCCGCGCGCGAAGATTTTCCTGTTCGAGACGCCGCGCCCCGGCGAGTTGCTTTGCAATGCTACGCGCCTGATCGGCTCGGACGGCCGGGAGTTGAACGCCGTAATTGCACAGGACCTTACGGAAGCTGAATTCGACGGCCGCCGGCAAGTTCGCGAGTACGCACGGTTCCTGAAGGATTACGTCGCCGGCTGCGAGAACAGTTGGGTCAACGACACCGGCGTCCAGGTCGGGGTTCGACAGACCCGCCAGCTTGTCGGTGCCGAAGTCCTGAGCAATTCCGATGTCGAGTCGGCCCGCAAGCGTCCGGACGGCGTCGCCAGGTCGCCGTGGCCGATCGAGTTGCACAAGGGCGACAAGCCCAAGCTGGTCTGGATTATCGAGGACCATTACGATGTGCCGCTGAACTGTTTCGTTCCTCCGGGGGGAGAATCCCTGCTGGTTGCGGGCCGCTGCCTCTCGGCGCAACATGAGGCGATGGCATCGGCCCGCGTGACAGCCCAGTGTTTTTCCTATGGGCATGCCGTGGGGCACGCTGCGGCGATTGCCTTCAGGGAAAACCGGTCTACCCATGACCTGCCGGTCCAGCTCGTTCGCCGCAAGCTCAAGTCAGACGGAGCCCGCCTGTGACTCCCGGGGCGATCGTTGAAGAATACTATCGCCGCATCGATTCGAACGATCTGGACTGGGTCGTCAGCCTGTTCAGCGAAGATGCGACCTACGTTCGGGCTGATTCGCGTCTTCGGGGAAAAGCGGAAATCGACAGGTTTTTTCGCACCCAGCGGCGCATCCGCGGCAAGCACGTCGTCGACAGCATTGTCGCCGTCCGGGACCAGGTGTTCTGCAAGGGCGAATTCATCGGCAGGGGGGAAACCGGCGACAGGCGCCAGGTGCGATTCTTCGATGTGTGGCACTTCCATTCGAGCGGTAAGGTGCGGTTGAGGGAGACGTATCTCGCCCTGGGTCATGAGTACGTGAAGAGCTGAGCGGAACTTGGTCTGGCTGCTTCTTCTCGTTCTCGTTGTCTGCCTGGTATTGAGCGGTACGGAATACGCGTACATCGTTGGCGCCATTGCGGTTGTTCTCTTTCTCGTTACGGGGCACGGCGAGCACCTGACGATCGTGCCGCAGCGGGTTTTCAGTCAACTGGATTCGTTCGCTCTCACCGCCCTGCCCATGTTCATACTCGCCGGCGAGATCATGGGACGCGGCGGCGTGACCCGATCCCTGATCGATTTCTCACTGTCCCTGATGGGGAAGATCCGGGGAGCGCTCGGCCATGTGAACGTCCTGACGTCGGTTTTCTTCGCCGGTGTGTCGGGCGCCGCGACCGCGGACGCGGCCGCGCTGGGCAATACGCTCGTTCCCGCCATGCGAGAGCGGGGCTACAGGGGTGACTATGCCGCCTCCATTACCGCAGCGTCGGCGATTATCGGCCCGATCATCCCGCCCAGCATCATTCTGATCATGTACGGCGCACTCATGGAAACGGACATTGCGGCTCTTTTCGCAGCCGGCATCATTCCGGGCCTGATGCTGGCCGCCGTTCTCATCGTTTCCAATGCAGCGTTTGCCCGCAGGAAAGGACATCCGGCCGGCGAACCGTTCGACCTGCAACATCTGGGAGACGCGACTCGCAGCGCGCTGCCGGCGCTGGCCCTGCCGATAGTCATCGTCGCGGGAATCGTGTTCGGCGTCACCACGCCCACGGAAGCCGGCGCTCTGGCCGTGGTTCTCGCCATTGCAGCCGCCCGTGTATACGGAATGCTGTCGCAAACGCTGCTCGTCGACTCCCTGCGTCGCACCGTGAGGCTGGTGGGCTCGATATTCGTGCTGATCGCCGCTTCCAGCCTGATCAGCTATCTTGCTGCGATCATGGGGGCTTCGGACGAGTTGTCCACCGCCGTGGCAGGCAGCGGACTTGCAGGACGCGCCTACCTCTTCAGCGTCGTCGCGTCCTTGCTGGTGGTCGGCATGTTCACCGGGGTCCGCCTGGGCCTTTTCCTGGTCGTGCCCCTGATCGTTCCCGAGGCCATTGCGCTCGGCGCGGACCCGGTTCACACAGGCATCGTTGTATGTCTTTCGCTTGCACTGGGATTGATTACGCCGCCGTTCGGCCCGGTACTGCTGGTGACCTCCGCCGTTACAGGCGTTTCCTACTGGCAACTGGTAAGAGGAACGATCGCCTTCACTTCGCTGCACGTTGTCGTGCTCGCTGTGCTGGCATTCCTTCCCGGTGTCAGCTTGTGGCTTCCGAAGGCCGTGGGGCTGCTATGAGAGTAGTTGGTGCCGCCGTCCTCGCCGCAGTGCTGACTGTTGGTGGTGTTCAAGCCACTGCCGGTCCCGTACACATCGGCATGTCGACTGCGCTGATTGACAGCAATCCGGTTGCCGTCTGGTCCTACGCGCTGCGGGACGAACTTGCACAACACGGCATTCAGACCCGGGTTTTTCCGGGCAGTACTCTGGGAAGCGAACTCGAACGGGACGAACAGGTGATCCTGGGGCTGCTGCCCATCAATATTTCCGGCGGCCAGGACGTGACGCAGTACAGCCCGTTGTTGCGTTCGTTTCGCATGCCGTTCCTGTTCCGGAAAACCGCAGAAGTGGACTGCCTGATGCACCGGACCGGCTTTCTGGAGCTGGTGAACGCTGCGACGCGCGCTCGGGGGATCGAGGTCGTGGACGTGGTCACGGTGGGCGGCATGGCGAGTCTGTTCACGAGCAGTGGACCCATCGACTCGCTGACGACGTTGCGAGCGCAACGCATTCGTGCAATGGACCGTTACCAAGTCAGCACGATCGAAAGCTGGGGCGCCTCGTCCGTGCAGGTCGCCTGGGAGGAAGTGACCACCGCGCTGCAGACATCGGTGGTGGACGGTTATCTGAATCCGCCCGGCGTTCCGCTGGCCTTCAGGCATACGCGCCATCTCAGGCACATGCTGGCCCTGGACCTGTTCACGGGGATACGTTTCGTGACCCTGTCGGCCAGGTGGAGCGACGGTCTCGACGATGCGGCTCGCGCGGCATTGGAGACGGCCCTGGTCAACGCCAGGCGCGCCAACCGTGCTTTTGCCGCGGCCCGGCGCCGCGAGGACCTGGACGGACTGCGCGCAATGGGGGTGACAATTTCCGAGCCTGATGCCGAATTCCTGGCTGAACTTGCCGCGTCAGTATCGTGGATGCATGAGGATCTGCTGGGTTCGGACACAATGAACACGGTCACGGACCTGCTGGAAAACGAATGTCGCGCATACTGAAACGCTTCGTGAATCGCCCCGCGGAGGGACTGGCGATGCTGATGCTGGCGGCGATGCTCATGCTGGTCCTGCTGCAGGTCGTCGGCCGCTACGTGTTTCAGAACCCGCCGCCGTGGACCGAAGAGGCGGCGCGCTTCTGCATGATCTGGTGCGGTCTTCTCGGCGCCGGCTCGGCGCTCTTTCACCGGGCGGACCCGAAATTGACGAAAGGACTCACGAGCGCAAGGGCCCTTCCGGCTTTGCTGCTTCGCGCCGTCCGCTGGCTCGCGATAAGCGCGTTCGTCCTGCCGTGGCTGATCTACGGTCCGGGCTTCGTGTTTCGTCACTGGTTCCGGGCCACCGAGGCGATGAATTGGAACAGCGCGGTCATTGTCGTGATTGTTCCGATAGCGGGACTCATCCTGCTCGTCTACGCATTCGCGCAACTGGTCGGGTGGGAACAACGCTCCGGGGAAGGCGGCGGCGCCAAATGAGGCTATTCGTCTGCGGTGTCGTGCAGGAGACAAACGTCTTCTCGCCCATTCCGACGGGCTGGGACAGCTTTATCGGACAATGCTGGGACCCGCGCAACGATCCTGAGCCGCCGGAGAACGTAAACCTCCTGGCCTATGGCGGCGCGGTGGAACGGGCATGCAGGCTCGGCATCGAGGTCGTTCCGGGTCTCTTCCTGAACGCAATCCCGGCCGCGCCGGCCTCAGCGTCCTGTTGGCAACGGATCCGGGAAAGGATCCTGGATGATTTGCGCAAGGCGGGCCGGGTCGACGCCGTCTTCGTGTTTCTGCACGGAGCCATGTCGGCCATGGAGACACCCGATTGCGAGGGAGACCTTCTGCAGGGCATCCGCGAACAGGTGGGCGCGAAGGTTCCCATCGCCGCCGTGTGCGACCTGCACGGCAATGTGAGCGCGGCGATGCTGGATGCTGCGGATTTCCTGATCTGCTGCCGCGAGTATCCGCATGTCGACTTTGCCGAGAGGGGCGCGGGCGCGGTGGACCTGCTGAAGGCCATGCGGGAGGGCCGCATCCGGCCTGCCTGCACTGCATTGCGCGTCCCGCTTATGACCGTATCTCCAACGACGTTTGGGCGGATGTCCGATTTCGTGTCGCAGTTGCGATCGGTCGAGGAGTCGGGCGGAGTCCTCAGCGCATCGGCGTTTCACGGGTTCTTCGGTGCGGACCACGAAGACGTGGGCGCGGCCATCGTCGTGATCACGAATGACGATCCCGAATCGGGCGAGCAAATCGCCTCGCAGTTGGCCCAGGCCTTTGTCGATGCGGTCATGCGGCAAGGAAATATCGGCGTGTCCCTGGATGAAGCGCTGCGCGAGGCGGCCGCGGCCAGGGGGCGGGTCGTCATTGCGGAGCGGGCCGACAATTCGGGCGGAGGCGCGGGTGGCGATTCGACCGTGATTCTGGCCGAACTTCTGCGCCGGGGAGTCGACGATACGGCTTTCGGCGTGCTCTGGGATCCCATCTCAGCGGACTTTTGCCACCTGGCGGGACCGGGCAGCCGCATTTCCCTGCGATTGGGCGGCAAGGTAGGTCCGCAGTCCGGGAGCCCGCTCGACGTGGAGGCCGAGGTGCTCGGCGTGGCCGACGATGTCCATCAGCAATGGTTCGGCCGAGGCAAGCCCACTGTCCCGCTGGGCAGGTCGGCGGCGATACGTGTCGGCGGGGTCGATGTCGTGATCGGTTCCGAGCGCCATCAGGTCTTCAGCCGACATGTTTTCGAAGGACACGGCATTGACCTTGAGCAAAAGAAGGTCATCGTGGTCAAGTCCACCCAGCATTTCGCCAAGGCGTATGCGCCCCTCGGTCAGATCATTTACTGCGACACGCCCGGGACGGTCACAATGGATTTCTCGACACTCCCGTACCGCAATCTGAAGCGGCCTGTCTGGCCGCTGGACGACGTGCCCATTGTGCCGCGGCCGCTGTGGCCGCCATCCTCGACCCAACCGGATTGACGTGCGGATGAGTACCAAGTTGTCGGATCGGATGCGCATCGACCGGGTGGACGTGCGCGTGTTATCGACACGTTATGAAACCGAGTTCCGAAATCCTCATCTGGAGTTTCCGGTCAAGCACGCCGTACTTGTATTCGTAAGCACCGAACAGGGCCTGGTCGGGGTAGGCGAGTCCTGGTGCGACGGCGGCGATCCGGGTTCGGTCGTCACGATAATCGAGTCGGACCTCGCTCCGCGCATCATCGGCGCCAGCGTGTCCGAGCCGGAGCGGATATGGCGAAGCATGATCTCCACCGGCGTCATGAGCCGCAAGGGCAGTGCGCTGTATGCCGCGGCCAGCGGTATCGATATCGCCATTTGGGATGTCTGGGCGCAGACTCTGGGGCAGCCGCTGCACCGGTTGCTGGGCGGAAATTCGACTGCAGTACCCGTATATGGGTCGGGTGGCCTGTACGCGGAGGGATATACCCCTGAGTTGCTGGCTTCGGACATGGCGGCTGTGATGGACCGGGGATGCTGCGGCGCGAAGATCAAGGTGGCCGGCGCCACCCTCGAGGAGGACGTGGAACGGGCAGGCGCGGTCCGAAGAGCGCTCGGATCCGGTCCCAGGCTCATGGTCGATGCATTGTTCAAACCCGGGGTCGCCGACGCGATCAGGCTGGGGAGGGCGCTTGTTCCGTTCGACATCTATTTCTATGAAGCGCCTACCGAACTGCGCGATTTATCGGGTTGGCGGACCATTCGGCGCGATACCGGGATCGCCTTGTCCGGTCCCGAAGTCGAGGCCGGATTGGACCGTTACCGGGAATTCCTGAGTAAGGAAGTGGTGGACTATCTGCAGGCCGATGCGATCATTTGCGGAGGGGTCACCGAGCTTCGCCGCATCGCGGCGCTGGGCCGGGCCTATCGCAAGCCGGTGACCTACCACGCCTCCGGCTCGGCGGTCGCCCTTGCAGCCAACGCGCAGGTGGCTGCCGCCCTTGCGGGCACCGACAGTATTGAAATGCATCTGCTGCACCAGGCCCTGTTCGAAAGATTGTGGGAAGCCGGATGGCGTATCGAGAATGGCGCCCTGGTCCTGCCGGAAATCCCTGGGATAGGGGTGGACATCACGCCGGACTCCCCGATTTTCTACGCAAGCGTGCCGGGGGACTAGTGCCGTGCTGCACAAGTTGTTGATCGGTCTTGCGGGTATCGCATTAACTCTTCTGCTGCTTGCCGGCTGCGGAGGAGGCGAGTTCGAGCCCGGCTTTCGCGAGGACCTCGCGATTCCCATGCGCGACGGCGTTACGCTCATCGGCGACGCTTATCTGCCGGGTCCCGGCCAGTACCCCGCCATAGTCGAGATCACCCCTTATGGACGCGGCGACCATGGAATCAACTTTCGCAACGAAGCCGGGTACTGGGGCGATCACGGCTATGCGATGGTGCTTGTGGACTCGCGCGGGCAGGGGGAGTCGGAAGGCGAGTTCGCGTTGTTCGGGCGCTCCGGTGAGGATGGTCACGATGTCGTGGAGTGGATTGCGCGCCAGCCCTGGTCGAATGGCCGTGTGGCGATGCGCGGTGCCTCGTACACGGGCACCAATCAGCTGTATACGGCCCTTGAGCAGCCGCCGCACCTGAGCTGCATAACGCCGAGCGCAACCGCCTGGGGCCCGAGAAAGGACCTGCCCTACGGTGACGGTATCCTGCGGTTCGGTTGGGCGATTTCCTGGCCCGCGAACCTGGCCAGCGCCGACATTGACGCGCTTGAGGCGATTGACTGGGATGCGGCCCTGGCGCATGGGACGATCCAGGGGGCCGATGAGGTCGTCTACGGCAAGCCGTCCGCCGTGTATCGGCAGTTCCTGGCGCGCGATGCACAAGCTCCGCAATGGGACCCGCTGCATCTTGAAAAGCAGGATTACGGCAGGGTACATATTCCGAGTCTGGCCTTTACCGGGTGGTTCGACGGAACCCGCCCCGGAACCATTGCTCACTACCTGGGCCTGGAGCGGCATTCGATGAACCCGGATGAGCACTTCCTGGTCGTCGGGCCGTGGGAACACTTCCCCGCGCCCGATGGAGGTTACGACTACCTGACCGGCGAGCCAATCAGGACCGCCGCGGGAATGACGCTGCCCGATCAGGCCTTTCTGCCGGGCCAGGAGATCACCCGGGAGTTCTTCGACTGGTGTCTGAAAGGCAAGAGCAGCTTTCACCAACCCGGGGTGCGCCTGTACCTGACCGGTAGCCACGAATGGCTTGAGTTCACCCGCTTTCCGCTCGGTGATACTCGAACGCGATCGCTGTACCTTGCCGGCGATGGTGATGCGGCGGGTCCCGAGGCCCGGGGCGCGCTCGCCTGGCAGCCACCCGATGACGACCCGCCCGACAGCTTTGCCTATGATCCGCGCGATCCGGTTCGAAGCCCGGTCTTCAATCCCGGCCAGGACTGGCAGATGCCGTCCGACCGGTCGGACGTGCTGACGTATACGAGCGCCCCGTTCGAGGAAGCGCAGACCATTCTCGGAGGACTTGAGCTGGAGCTACATGTGTCGTCGGAGGCCCAGGATACGGATTTCAGCGCGGCGGTCCATGACATCGCGCCGGATGGGTCGGTGTACCGGCTGCATCCCAAGCCCGCGGCTTTCGTCCGGGCCCGCTATCGCAATGGTCTGGATGCGGAAATCCCGCTGATACCGGGGCAGCCGACGCTGCTGCGATTCGAGTTTTCGCCCGTCGGTCATACCGTTCGAGCCGGCCACCGCCTGCGGGTGACTGTTTCGAGCAGCGTCTATCCGTGGATTTTTCCGAACAACAACTCGGGCAATGCGCCGGACGGCAGCACGGCGGTCACCAGGCAAACGCTGTATCACGATACGGAGCGCCCTTCACGGCTGCTGCTCCCCGTGTTCACGGCCCCGGGCGAATAGGCGGGGTCCGGCGCCGCTTGTGTGTATACAAAGAGTATACTCGGCGCCGCGTCCCGGCATGACGGCAGGAGAGGATTCGCATGGGAATCAGGAGCCACTGGAAGAATTACATTGACGGTCATTTCGTCGATTCGGTCGCCGGGCGGACAATCGAGGTCGAGGATCCGGCGACCGGGAAGAAGATCGCGGAAATAGCGCGCGCGGAAGCCGGGGATGTCGACCTCGCCGTCGCCGCGGCAAAGCAATGTTTCGATTCCCGGGCCCTGGCCGATCTCAGACCGATCAACCGGGGGCGGATGCTGATCGACGTGGCCCGTGAACTTCGCCGCCGGCAGGACGAGATCGCCGAAGTCATCTGCCACGAAAGCGGCATGGGCATGGTCGATTCGATCGACCAGGTGGACTGCGCCGCCCAGTACTTCGAGTATTACGGTGGCCTGGCGGACAAGATCGAGGGCAGCTACATTCCCTTGGGCAAGGGCTTCATCGACTACACCATTCCCGAGCCGCACGGCGTGTCGGCGCACATCATTCCGTGGAATTTCCCGATCGAACTCGTGGCCCGGGGGGTCGCACCCGCCCTGGCTGCCGGCAACACGGTGGTAATCAAGTCGCCGGAACTGGATCCGCTGCACAACACCTTCCTTGGCGAGATCGCCGGTTCCGTCGGGTTTCCGGACGGCGCAATAAACATCATTGCCGGCTACGGCGACGACTGCGGCACCGCGCTTTGCGAACATCCCGACGTCAACCAGCTCGTATTTACGGGTTCGGTGCCGACCGGGCGCAAGATACTCGATTGCGCCGCGCGCCGGATCATTCCCGCGGTCGTGGAACTGGGGGGCAAGTCGGCGGGCATGGTCATGCCGGATGCGGACCTGGACAAGGTCGTGGCCAGCACCCGGGTGGGGATCTTCTTCTTCTCCGGGCAGGTGTGCTCCGCCATGTCGCGCCTGCTCGTTCACCGCAGTATTTACGATGATGTCGTGGACCGGCTCTGCGAGATGGTGGACGGCCTCTCCATCGGGCATGGCAAGGACAACAGCGACATCACGCCACTCATTTCCGAGCGGCAGCTTCAGAGAGTCGAAGGCCTGGTGCAGTCGGCCGTCGACGCGGGCGCGAAGATTGCCAGAGGCGGCGCAAGGGTTGCCGACAGTCCCGGGTACTTCATGCAGCCGACGCTCATATGCGAGGCGTCTCCGGACATGGACGCCATGCAACAGGAAGCCTTCGGGCCGGTTCTCTGCATCAGCGCCTTCGATAGCGAAGAGGAGGGCGTTTCCATCGCCAATGGCACGCGTTACGGGCTTTGCGCCGGCGTGTTCACCCAGGACCTGGAAGCGGCGCACCGGATTGCGGCGCGACTGAAGGGCGGGCAGATATTCATCAACAAGTGGTTCGCCGGCGGTATCGAGACGCCGTTTGGCGGCGTGGGCGAATCCGGGTTCGGAAGGGAAAAGGGACAGGACGCGATACGCAACTATTACCAGACGAAGAACGTCGGTTGCCAGATAGGCTGATGGATGCACCTGCGATAAACCAGCAGGCAATAGACAATCTGTTCACGCCCGGCTCCGTGGCCGTCATCGGCGCCTCGGGCGTACCGGGCAAATGGGGCTATCTCGCGGCCAAGCAGGCGTTGCGCGACAAGTCAAGGCGGAATGTGTTCCTGGTAAACCGCAAGGGGGGCGAAATCCAGGGCGAGGATGCCTACCGGCGCTACTCGGACATCGAAGCCGTTCCCGATCTCGCGGTCGTCAGCGTGCCCCAGTTCGCATTCGAGGAGACCATCGACGAGGTCCTGGCCAGGGGCACACGATCTATTGTGGGCATCACGGCGGGGTTCGGTGAGGAAGGGCGCGAAGGCCGGGCGGTCGAGGACCGCGTGGTTGCGAAGGTCCGCGAAGCGGGCGCGGCGATGCTGGGTCCCAATTGCATGGGCGTGTACGACGGTCATGGCGGTGTCCGCTGCATGCCGTGGGCGGAGCTGACGCCGGGTCCGGTGGGATTCCTTTCGCAGAGCGGCGGCCTGATCATGGATATCACCAAGCGCCTGGCGGAAGTCGAACTGGGTTTTTCGCGGGTGGCGTCGGTGGGGAACCAGGCCCATCTGCAGATTCCCGACCTGATGGGAAATCTTGCGGCGGACTCCGGGACACGGATTGTCGCGATCTACATTGAAGATCTGGAGCAGGCGGACCGACTCTTTGAAAGCATTTCGGAGATGGTGACAGACGGCAGGGAAGTCATTCTGATGACGCCGCATTCCACGCCGGGGTCCGTGCGCGCGGCCCGTGCGCACACAGACTCCACCGTTACCTCGATGGAAACGACCCGCGAGAGGGCGGCGCAGGCCGGGGCATGGCACGTATCCTCGCCCAGGGAGATGGTGACCGTGGCGCAGGCCCTGCTGGCGCCGAATCGAACCGCCGGCAAACGCGTCGCCGTGATCTCCGACACGGGCGGGCCGGGTGTCCTGTGCGCGGGTCTGGCCGAGAAGCGGGGGCTGGAAGTCCCGGAATTCGGAGCAGCGTTGCAGGGGCAGCTGCGCGGTTTGCTGTCGCCGCGTGCGGTGGTCAACAATCCGGTGGACCTGGTGGACAACATTACCGTCGAGCCCATGGTTGACACGCTGGAGGCCGTCCTGGAAGCGGATGAGATCGATGCGGTCCTGATGAACATCCATGTGTTTGTGCATGAGTCGGCCGATCTGGAGGTCCGGATGGGCGAGCGTATAGGACGGCTGGCAGAGCGCAGCGGAAAGCCGGTTGTCGCCACTTCGCACTCCATGGATGCGCCGGGCGTGCTGGCTGCGCTACGCAGCGGGGTTCCCGTGTATCGAGATTCCGGGGAGGCCGCGCGTGGTCTGGCGCTGCAGTGCGGGGGTCGGGGGTTCGGATGAGCGCCGTAAAGGTTGATATGGCCGGGACGGTTCAGACCGTTCGGCTGGACCGGCCGGACGTTCTCAATGCCCTGAATCCCGAGGCTTACGACCAACTTGCGGAAGCCTTCCGCAAGGCGGAGGATGAAGCGGTGCGGGCGGTGATCCTGACCGGTACGGGGCGGGGCTTCTGTGCGGGCCACGACCTCAAGGATGGCGACAACGAAGACCCGGCCGCCGGCCTGCGCGAAGTCAATGCAACCATGCGGGCGATCCGAGATCTGAGGAAACCCGTCATTGCGGCGATCAACGGGGTTGCCGCCGGCGGCGGGATGTCGCTTGCGTTGTGCTGCGACGTCAAGCTGATGGCCAGGAGCGCGAGGCTGGTACCGGCATTCCTCGACCTTGGACTGGTGCCCGATATGGGCGCATCCTGGATGGTGGCCAATACGCTGGGCTATGGCCGGGCGCTGGAATGGCTGGTTTCGGGTGAGGCGCTGGATGCCGAGACGGCCCTGGAGTGGGGGCTGGTCAACGTCCTGGTCGACGACGGGGAACTGCGCGAAGCGGCGCAGCGCAAGGCCGACGAGCTTGCCGCCGGACCGACCCTGGCCATCGGCCTCACCAAGCAACTGCTTTCAAGGGCTCTGTCAGCAAGTTTCGAGGATACGATGGAATGGGAGGCGAGGTTCCAGCAAATCGTCGGTCGGAGCGCGGATTATGCGGAGAGCCTGGCGGCCTTTCGCGACAGGAGAAAGCCGAAATTCCAGGGGAAATAGTTGCCGGAGATCAACATGACAAGAGAAGATCGAAGACAGGCATTGACGCCGGAAGGGGTGCCCGAACCCATCAAGGGCTACTACTCCAACTGCATCAGGGTCACATCCGGTCCGTTGCTGTTCATCGCAGGGCAGATACCCATCGATAACAACGGCAATCACGTTGGCGGCGACGATGTGGTGGAGCAGGCGAGACAGGTGTTCCGTAACATCGAGGCGATATTGACGGGTGTGGGCGGGTCGCTGGCCGACCTGGTGAAAGTCACGGTTTACCTGACCGACATTTCGGCCATGGGCAAGATCGCGCCGTTGCGCGAGGAACTGTTCCCGAAAGACGGCCCGGTCAGCGCCTGCGTGCAAGTGTCGGCGCTGGCGGCGCCCGAGATCCAGATCGAAATCGAAGGAGTGGCCGTTGTCGACTGATTCGCTGAAGACGCCGCGGATATGCGGTCTGCCCACTTTCATGCGGCTGACCCATACGCAAGAGCTTGCCGGGGTCGATGTGGCCGTGGTTGGAGTTCCATTCGACACCGGGTCGCCCTACCGGGTGGGATGCCGCTTCGGGCCGCGCGAAATTCGCAGCATTTCGGTATTGCTGCGGCCGATAAACCCCTATCACGACATCGATGTTTTCGATGTGTGCAAGGTGGTGGACTACGGGGATGCGACGGTGATTCCCGGAGAGACCGAGCGCTCCTTCGCCGCCATCGAGGCGGAGTTGGACCATATCATCGCGAACGGCGTGAAGCCGCTTTGCTTCGGCGGCGACAACTCGATCTCGCTGCCGCAGATTCGCAGCCTGGGCCGCGCCCACGGGCCGATCTCGCTGATTCACCTGGATGCGCATACGGACACCTGGGACGACTACCTGGGCGTCCGGCACAACGCGGCGACGTCGTATCGCCGCGGAGTGGAGGAGGGCTGGATCGACGCCTCGACCTCGATCCAGGTCGGCATGCGAGGCTCCCTGTTCTCGCGTGAAGACATCCGGCAGTCCATCGATCTCGGCTACCAACTGATCACCACGGACGAGATGCTGGACGCGGGAATCGACGAAGTGGTCGGAAGGATCAAAAGGCGCGTCGGGCGGAACAAGGTTTTTCTTTCCGTGGACATGGACGTGGTTGACCCGGCGTTCGCGCCGGGCGTCCAGATTCCCGAGGCAGGCGGACCTTCGGCCCACGACATTCTGACCTTGCTGCGCAGGCTGGCAGGCGTCAACCTGGTGGGCGCCGAAGTGATGGAACTGAATCACCTCTACGACTCCGGCGAGATTACTGCGTTGCTGGCCGCGACCTTCGGAGCCGAAATCCTGGCGCTGATCGCCGTCCACAAGCAGGGCAAAGCTGGATGACGCTTGAAACTACCGCTCCCGCGGCGGCCCTCGATCGCTATATGGTCGCGAACATCGCAGCGGAGCCGGTCATTGTCGAAGGAAGTGGGGCGACCGTCACCGACGAAGGCGGAAGAACATACATCGATCTTGAGGCGGGTCCGGGCGTCGTTTCGGTAGGACATTGCCATCCCAGGGTGGTGACCGCCGTTCGAGAGCAGGTGGGCCGGCTGACTCAAAGCCCGGGGCGTTTCTACAGCCGCCTGTCGTGGGGCCTGGTGAAGCGGCTTTCGGAACTCACTGGCGGACACCTCTCGAAGGCCTTTATCGCCAATAGCGGGGCCGAGGCTAACGACGGCGCAATCAAGGTCGCGATCAAGCACGCGCTCAAAAGCGGCAAGAAAGGCCTCGGAATTCTCGCTTTCGACCACGGGTTTCACGGCAGGCTGTCGCTGGGCTTGTCCCTGTCCGGGTTTGCGGCGCGCAAGACCGGCTTCGGGCCCTACGCCAGCTTTCCCGGCATCGTTCACCTGCCCCCGCCGTATCGTTACCGCCTCGGCGAGCGCGATTACCTGGCGGAAATCGAATCGGCACTGCGCACCCGCGTGGCGGGCGAGGCGGCGATCCTGATCTCCGAGCCGATATGGTGCGTGGGCGGCGTATACGGGCCGCCGGCGGATTTCTGGCCCCGGGTCGCCGAACTGTGCGGGAAGCACCGGATCACGCTGATCTTCGATGAAGTCTTTGCAGGCTTCGGGCGAACCGGGAAAATGTTCTCTTACCAGCACTTCGACGTAGAGCCCGACATACTCACCTTTGCCAAGGCGGTCGGCGGCGGGCTGCCGCTTGCCGGGTATATCGCGACCGAGGAAGTGGGCTCGGCGCTGGAGGTGGGCGATCATTTCACGACATTTGGCGCCAACAACCAGGTGGGCGTCGCGGCCGGGCACGCGGTGCTCGATATCCTCGAGGAAGAGCGCCTGGTGGAGCGCTCGGCGGAAGCCGGCCGCCGTTTCCTTGACGGTCTGACGCGGCTCAAGAGCAAGCATGACTGCATCGGCGACGTCCGTGGTTACGGGCTCATGTTGGGCGTCGAACTGGTCAGGGACCGCGCGAGCAGGGAGCCGGCCGCCGACCTCGCCAGACAGGTGCAGGCTGCCCTGATGGACGCCGGCGTGCTGGTTTCCATTACCGGCACGTACGGCTGCGTATTGCGAATCACGCCGCCGCTGGTGATCAGCGATGACCAGATTGACGAGTCGATCAGGGCATTCGACGCCGCCTTTTCCCGCTGCAAGGAATAATAATGAATTATTTCAATCCTTTATGGGAACAGTCGGTGTTCATCAACAATGATTGGGTAAGAGCAGGCGGTGCTGCCGAGGTACTGGACAAGTTCGACAATTCCGTGATTGGCGTGGTAGCTCACGGCGGCCAGGCTCTGACGCATGACGCCGTGGCGGCGGCGGAGGCGGCGTTCAAGGCAGGTTCGATTCATCCGTACCGGCGCTACGAGATCCTGAGCAGGGGCCGTGAGCTCATTGCGGAACGCGAAGAACAGATTCTGCACCTGATGGTGGGAGAAACGGGATTCACCCTTGGCGATTGCAGGACCGAGTTCAACCGCTGTTTGCAGACTTTCGCCGCATCCGCCGAGGAAGCGAAGCGGCTGACCGGCGAAATGGTTCCGATCACCGCGGCGCCCGGGCAGGATGAACGCAGGATAGCTTTCACCGTGCGCAAACCGATCGGGGTGGTCTGCGCGATAACGCCGTTCAATTCCCCTCTCAACACAGTGGCGCACAAGGTGCTGCCGGCCATCGCCGCCGGGAATACGGTCGTTCTCAAGCCGGCCACCTACACGCCGTTATGTTCCGCGGTTCTGTGCGAGGTGCTGGCCGAGGCCGGCCTCCCGCCCGGCTATCTGAACATGGTGACGGGAGGAGGCAGCACGACAGGACGCACGCTGCTGCACGACCAGCGCATTGCCTACTATGCGTTCACCGGCAGCACCGAGGTGGGACGCGAGATTCAGCAGGCCGCGGGCCTGCGGCGCACGCAACTGGAGCTGGGAAACATTTCCGGCACCATCGTCTGCGCGGACGCCACGCTTGAAACGGCCGTATCAAAATGCGCGGCGGCCTCGTTTCGCAAGGCCGGACAGGTTTGCACCTCGGTGCAGCGGATCTTCGTGGAAAGCAGCCTGGCCGATGAGTTCGTCGATGCCCTGTGCGGGAAGACACAATCGCTTGCGGTCGGCGATCCGCGAAATGCGAGTACTTTCGTGGGGCCGATGATCGACGGCAGGGAAGCGCAGCGTATCGAGAACTGGATTGTCGAGGCAGCCCGGGAGGGTGCGGAAATACTTACAGGAGGGGACCGGGAAGGCGCGCTGGTGCAGCCGACGATCATTACCGGCGCTTCTTCCCGGGCGCGGGTCCTGACCGACGAGGCCTTTGCGCCGGTTGTCACCGTGGTTCCCTTCGATTCGCTGGACGAAGCGCTGGCAGGGGTCAACGCAACGCCGTACGGCCTGTCGGCGGGAATATTCACCAATGACGTGACCCGCGGCCTCGACGCCATCCGCGCACTGGACATGGGGAACATTCATATCAATGACACTTCCTCCAGCCGGGTCGATCTCATGCCCTATGGCGGCATCAAGGACAGCGGGCACGGCCGGGAGGGGCCGCGATACGCTGTACGGGACATGACCGAAGAGCAACTGGTCGTCATCAACCCCGGTTGACCGGCAGAAACGCGAATCCCCAACCCGGCAGTCGCAGGCGGTCGTCTGCAAAGCCGGTGCCTGGCGAGAATAGGGCAGGTTGCGGCGAATCCGCTTCAAGCGATGTGTCTCCCGACGAATCGTCAAGATTCACTATCAGTTTCATGGATTCGCCGTTCATTCTTCGCTCGATGATCAGCAATTGGTCGGCAACGACGCTTACATGCATGTTTCCGTGCCGCAGGGCCGCTGACCCCTGCCGCAAGGCCATGAGCTTGCGGAATACCTGCAGCGTGGAACCCGCGTCCGCCTCTTGCCGATCACGTGCAAGGGCCCGGTGTGCGGGCGATGCATTCAGCCAGGGCTGCGTTCCGGCGTTGAAGCCCAGGTTGGGAGCTGCCGACTTCCACGGAAAGGGCGTGCGCGCTCCATCCCGCTGGACCCCATGCGGGTAAAAGCGAACGCCCCGGGGATCCCGGGCTTCATCCCTGGAAAGCTCAGCGTGCGGCAGGCCCAATTCGTCGCCCTGATAGACATGCAGGTTGCCCCGGGTCGCCAGGAGGACCGCAAGCACGGCTTGCCACTTCACCGCCGTTGCCTTGCTTCCGAAGATATTCGTGGGGCCACGCACACAGTCATGGTTGCTCAGGTAGTGGGTTAGCCAGGCGCCGGCTTCACCCATTGCCTTCAACTGCCGGCCCAGCTTTTTCGCCAGCGGTCTTTTGCCGGAGCCGAGCTGTGTCGCATAGGAACTATGGAATCGCCTGTTGCCGGAACAGTAGGCCAGTGCGTCAGCCAGAGGCTTGTCGCTTGATATCTCGGCGACCGAGTAAAGTCCGCCGGACTCATCGAGCAAATCCCGGATGCGTTCCACGAATGCGTAACTCTCGTCGCGGGAGCCGTCGTAGACCATCCGTTGCGCCCAGAGCGGAAATTCGTAATTCTCCGCGTCGGAGGGCGGGTTATCGCGAAGCGCGTCATCCACCATCAGGAAATTGGCCACGTCGAAGCGAAAGCCGTCGACTCCCTTGTCAATCCAGTGTTTTCCCACGTCCAGCAATGCCGACTGCACGTCCGGATGCTGGGCGCGAAGATGGGGCATTCCGCGAAGGAAATGCGTCATGTAGTACTGTCGACGACTGGGACACCACTCCCAGGCCGGACCCCCGAACAGGGAACGCCAGTTGTTCGGTTCCGTCCCGTCGCGCTTCGCGTCCGCCCACAAGTACCAGTCGGCTTTCGGATTGTCCCGGGACGACCGGCTTTCCATGAACCACTCGTGCAGGTGGGAGGTGTAGGTCCAGACCTGATCCAGGACGATTCTCAGGCCGCGGCCATGGGCTGCCCGAACAAGCTCGTCGAAATCGCGCTCGGTTCCCAGATGCGGGTTGATCTTTTTCTGGTCGATCGGGTCGTAACCGAAATCCTCCATGGCCGAGAGATGCACCGGGCACAGCCAGATTCCGTCAACGCCGAGGCTCGCTATGTAGTCCAGGCCCTCGATCACGCCCCGCAGATCGCCCCAACCGTCGTTGTCGGCATCGCGAAAACTCAGGGGATACACCTGGTAAAGAGCGGCGCCCCGCCACCACTCGCCGGCGTCGATGTTGTTGCGTGCGGACACGGCGTCAGTCCCCCACGGACTGGTGTTGGGGAATTCCTTCCAGTTCCTTGCGGCCCGCGTCAAGCAGCGACTGCATGCGCTTCAGCACCTCCGGTTCGCTGTCGGCCATGTTGAAGAGTTCGCTGCCATGGGTTTCGATGTCGTAGAGCAGCGGATGCCGGTAGCCGGGATCGAGATGATCGATTTCCCATACCTGCATGAAAGTCCTGACCAGGTACCTCCACCGCTGCGTGCGAACGGCCGCAATCCGGTCTCCTGTGAAGAAATAGAGCGCCTCGTGCGGCGAAACCGCAGCCCCAAGTAGCAGGGCGGAAACATCCCGTCCGTCCATCTGCAGGTCCGCGGGCACGCCGGCGCCGGCCACGGCGGCGAGCGTCGGCATCAGGTCGATATTCATCGACAGGCCTGAGGTTGTCACGCCGGGCGGAATCACGCCGGGCCACCGGACGACTAGCGGCACAAGGTAACCGCCTTCCCAGGTGCCGGCCTTGCCGCCGCGCGCGGCCCCGCCCGAGCCGTCCCAGGCGCGGCCGTTGTCGCTGGTGAAGATAACAAGCGTTTC
The DNA here is from genome assembly GCA_028821145.1 of Gammaproteobacteria bacterium. GTDB lineage: Bacteria > Pseudomonadota > Gammaproteobacteria > Steroidobacterales > Foliamicaceae > Foliamicus. Next base: position 22,398 of record JAPPHC010000052.1, read on the forward strand.
CCGCGTCTTGCCGGAGTCTTCGATCGCTTCAAGCACCTTTGCGATACCCGCGTCCATCTCCTCCACGACATCGCCGTAGGGTCCGGCCGCGGAGCGCTTCCGGAACGCTTTGCCCGGCACGTTCGGATAATGCGGCGCCACGGTCGGCAAGTAGAGAAAGAAGGGACGATCACCTGAGGACGCGATCAATCGAGCGGCCTCGTTGGCAAGGCGCGCGTGTATCGTTGATTGACGCAGCGGATCCTCGATTTTTTCCTGGTTGCGGAAAAGGGCTACGCCTTCCATGTCGTTCGAATACTGAATTCCGAAAAAGTAGTCGAATCCATGCCGTGTGGGCCAAGCCGAAGGCGTGTGTCCAAGGTGCCACTTGCCTACGATCCACGTGTCATAGCCGGCAGCCTTCAGAATTTCCGCCAGGGTGACTTCGCCTTCGCCCAGTCCGTATTCCGCCTCCGGAAAGATCACGTCACCCGCAAGGCGCGAGCGCACCGGGTAGCGGCCGGTCAGCAGGCCCGCCCGCGATGGCGTGCACACGTTGGCGCTCGCGAAAAACTGCGTGAAGCGGACACCCTGTTGAGCCAGCGAGTCGATGGCCGGCGTGCGGACAAAGCGGGCGCCGTATGCGCCGACATCGCCGTAACCGAGATCGTCGGCGAGCAACAGGACGATGTTCGGACTTTTCGGTGGATCGCTGGCCGCCGCCGTATTGCCTTGAGCTGCCCCGAGCCAGAGTACGAGAACGGCGAGTGGGACTAGTGCCGGTCTGTGCATTGCATGGCCTGCGCGATTTCAAGCCTGGCGCCGGCGATTCCCTGTTCTCCCGCAATTGCGTAATACAGGTACAGGCGGCCATCGTCCTCGAAGACGTAGGGGTCGCGCAAAGCGTGCTCAGGCGCATAGCTCCCGCCGCCTTGCGAACTCCGGACAGGTTGCCGTGCGCCTTCGTAGTCCCGCTGCGGCGCAAGGACCGTGTCCGGCGGGCCCGCCAACCAGCTTTGCGGGTCCGTGTTCAGTTCCACCTCGGTGGCGAGTATCCGTTCCGGGGCATCGCCGACACGGGTGTAGAAAACGTAGAGCCGATCCCCGCAGCGGTACACGGCCGCGTGCCTCATGTCCCGGATGAACGGTCCGACGCTGCTGAACGGCCCCAGCGGACTGTCGGCCTTGTAAAGCTCTCCCCAGCGCGTATTGTCGAGCTTGGCGATCGCGAAGAAGCGCTCGCGCCATTCGAACACGCGAAAGTAATAGCGTCCGAGTACCGCGCTGGCGGGGGTGAATCGAATGCCGTCCTCGGAAACCGCGGCCGCGGTCTTCTGGCTCTCGCTTCCCGCAAGCGGCGCGTGAAAATACATGAGAATGCGTTGCCGCTGCTCGTCGACATGCACGTCGGGGGAAGCGATATGGTCCCAGAACAGGTCACGAATCTGGTCGAGCCGCAACGTTCCCGGTTCATGCACCGTCCAGGGGCCAAGGGGTGAATCCGCATAGGCGAGCCGGATATAGTCGCCCACGTGGTTGGCGAAGTACATGTAGTACCGCCCAAGGGGATTCTCGATCCATTCCGGTACGCGAATGACCGATGGGCCGTTGATGCTCGGGCAATCCGGGTAGTCGGTCCGATATTTGGGCGCACACTCGTCCAGCCCGGGGGAGCTTGCGAAGGTGACCAGCGGGTTCCCGGCAAACCGGGTAACGGTCATCCCATCCGGAGCGGCCTGCGTGTCGCTGTCCGATGCAGCGCAGGCGGTGGCTGCCAGGAGAATCGCGCTGGTCTTCAGGATGTGTCGTGCGGGCACGCAAGCGGTCCGACAGCCCGATCTGCAGTCTAGCATAGCCGGATTTTTGCATACTATTTGCATACAGAGACCAGGTTTGTCGAATGCCGTCAATTGATTTCGCAGTCATCGGAACCCATCACGCGCACGTGTACGACATCGTCGACGGGTTGATCGCAGCAGGTGCGCGGTTGGCCGGTTTCGCCGGCGACGACGAAGCCGGGAACGCCGCGTTCGCCGCGCGTTATGCCGGCGCCCGCCGGGAGAAAGGCGCGGCATCCATCCTCGCGCGGGAGGACGTGCAGGCCGTAGTGGTGTGCGGGCTTCCGTCGGAACGGGCCGACGTGGCCTGCAAGGCGATGAGGGCGGGCAAGGACGTGATCGTGGACAAGCCGCCTGCCGTTACGGCCGGACAACTGGCAGATGTTCGCAGGACGCAGGGCGAAACCGGACAGCGGTTTCTTGTCGTATTCGGTGAGCTGCTTTCGGGCGCACTTGCAAAGGCTCTCGAGCTGTACCGGGAAGGCCGTATCGGCGAACTCGTCAGTGTCGCCGGCATGGCACCGCACCTACTGGGAGAGGGGCGGCCCGAATGGTTTTACGACTCCGCCCGTAATGGCGGACTTCTAGTTGACATCGGTTGCCATCAGATCGCCCAGTTCCTCACCATCACCGCCGACCCTGCCGCGGAGCTCGTGGACGCCAGCATTGCCTGCTTCGGCGGCCGCGACGGCTTCTTCGACAGTGGCGACATCGTCCTCCGCAGCCGGCGGGTGAGGGGTTACGCCCGCGTGGACTGGATGACCCCGGACGGTCTGGGCGAATGGGGCGACGTGCGCACGATGATTACCGGTACCAAGGGTTATCTCGACGTGCGCAAGACGGTGGATATCGGCAGGCCTGAATCGTGGGACGTTCTGTACGTCGTCGATTCGCGGGGCATCGAGAGAATCGAGTGCGAGCATGCGCCGCCGGATTTCTATTCGAAGCTGATCGCCGATGTTCACGACCGCACGGACCGGTCGATTCCGCATGAGATTTCGTTTCGGACGATGGAGCTGGCGATCCGGGCCCAGGAATTCGCCGAGTCGCGCTGGCCGTGTATACGATGACAGGTTCGTCCACGGTCCGGGTAGCAATCGTCGGCGCCGGCGCAATCGCCGATTATCACGCGCGGGCATACACGACGCTCGCGCCGCGCTTTCGGCTTACGGCCGTTTTCGATACGGACCTGCCCAAAGCCCGGGCGTTTGCAAAAACGCACGGCGTCCGGCGCGTATGCAACACGCTGCAGGAAATCGTGCAGCTTGAAGACCTTGAACTTGTCGACCTGTGCACCCCGCCGTTCCTGCATGTTCGACAAGCAGCCGAGGTCCTTGCGGGCGGGCGCCATGTTCTCTGCGAGAAGCCCATTGCGGGGTCGCTGCGCGACATCGACAGGCTCGGCGAGCTTGAGCGGCGCGCGCAAAGGCATCTCTTCCCCGTATTCCAGTATCGATTCGATACGCAGGTTCGCAAGACGCTGGCGCTGAAGGATGCGGGATTGCTCGGCAATCATCGGCTCTCCACCGTCGAGAATTTCTGGTTTCGGGACGACAGCTACTTTCGCCCGTCAGGACGCGGCAGTTGGCGGCATGACCTGGGTGGAACGCTGGCCAGCCATGCCATCCATGCGCACGACATCCTTTGCGAAGTCGTCGGAATGCCGAAGCGCGTGTTTGCGCGCACCTCCAGCATTCGCGAAGGGATCGAAACGGAGGATATGGCCGCGGCGACCTTCATTTTCGGCGATGGCAGTTTTGCGACTTCCGCGGCGAACCTGGACAGCAAGCTGGAGCAGAGTCGTTTCTGTTTCGTATTCAAGCGGGTCTCGGTCGAAGGCGTCGTGGACATGACCCGCTGGAAACAGTCGCCGTGGCGATTCGTGCCTGCCGATCCGTCCGACCAGGACGCGATCGCGAAAACCATTGCCGAAGTGGACCCGAAACGGGAGCAATTCGAGGCGCAGTTTGCGGCGTTGCACGATTGCCTCGTACATGGACATCCGGCGCCGGTGACGCTGGAGGATGCTCGCCGCTCCGTTGAGCTGCTCACCGCCATGTACTATTCGGCCGACCATGCCACGGAAGTCGAGTTGCCGCTTAGAGTCGATCATGCCTACTACGATGGCTGGCTAGCGGAACCGGAGAGTGCCGGGGGAGAAACACGCGATGGCTGAGCGCAGGATAGGGATCGTCATGAACGGTGTGACGGGCCGAATGGGCGCGAACCAGCACCTCGAGCGCTCCATAATCGCAATACGGGACCAGGGAGGCTGTGCCCTGCGGGATGGCGGCAGGCTCGTTCCGGACCCCATCCTTGTTGGCCGCAATGCGCAAAAACTCAAGGCCCTCGCGAAACGTTTCGGCGTCGAACGCTGGACGACGGACCTCGATGCGGCCTTGTCGGACCCGGCCGACGAAATATTCTTCGACGCGGGGCCGACGAACATGCGGGCTGCGATTCTCAAACGGGCGATCGCGGCAGGCAAGCATGTCTACTGCGAGAAACCAAGCGCGTCGTCGCTCGGCGATGCGCTTGCGGTCGCGAGGCTAGCGCAGCAGGCGGACATCAAAAACGGCGCCGTGCAGGACAAGCTGTTTCTTCCCGGCCTGCGGAAGCTCGCCCGGCTGCGCGACAGCGGGTTCTTCGGCCGGGTCCTTTCGGTTCGCGGCGATTTCGGCTACTGGGTATTCGAGGGACAGGGCAGGGCTGCTCAGCGTCCGAGCTGGAACTACCGGGCGGCGGATGGCGGAGGAATCATCCTGGACATGTTCTGCCACTGGCGTTATGTGCTGGACAATCTCTTCGGCGAAGTCCGCGCGGTCTGCTGTCTCGGCGCGAACCATATTCCGGAGAGAGTCGATGAACAGGGCAGGGACTATCTCGCCGACGCCGACGATGCCGCCTATGCGATGTTCGAGCTCGACGGAGGCATAGTCGCGACGATGAACAGTTCCTGGTGCGTGCGGGTCCGTAGAGACGACCTTGTTGAATTCCAGGTGGACGGAACGCAGGGTTCGGCGGTCGCCGGCCTGACCCGCTGCTTTACTCAGGATCGCGCCAGTACGCCACGGCCTGTCTGGAATCCGGTCGAGCCGCAGACGGCGGATTTCTTCGCCGATTGGCAGGAAGTGACCGGCTCGGAGCGCTACGACAACGGTTTCAAGGTGCAGTGGGAGCTCTTCCTGCGGCATGTGGCGAACGGCGACGCCTGGTCCTGGACTCTTGCGGAAGCGGCTAAGGGCGTGCAGCTGGCCGAGCTCGCAATCGAGAGCTGGAAACGGCGCCGGTGGCTGGACGTTCCCGCGTTGCCCGACGGGAGTGACGGGCCTGGTCCATGAGATTGCCACGAAGCGACGGGTCGCTGGTCGAATTCAGCCTTCCGCCTCCGATGGCCTTGTCGGTCGAACACGCGCGCTGGAACCGGGTCGCCTACGCGGCCGCGCACGTGGTTGCCGACGCCCGCGCGGGCGTGAGCTGGTTCGATTCAGGAGCGATCGACTGGGACACGACGCTCGCCTTTCGGCGCCACCTCTGGGACCTGGGGTTCGCTGTGGCGGAGGCCATGGACACGGCGCAGCGGGGCATGGGCCTTGAGTGGCCGCAGGCTCGCGAGCTGATTCGTCGTACCGCGGCGGAGTGTCGGACCCGGAAGGGCGCCGCGATGGCGGCGGGAGTGGGCACCGACCATCTCGATCCCGCCCGCGTGGCCGGCCTGCGGGATGTACGCCAGGCCTATGAGACCCAGATCGAAGCGGCGGAAGCGGCCGGAGCGCCGATCATCCTTCTTCCCAGCCGCGCGCTCGCCCGCGCTGCCCGCGACGAGCAGGACTACCTAGGCGTCTATGGTCGCCTGCTAGAACAGGTTCGGGAACCGGTAATCCTGCACTGGCTCGGGCCGATGTTCGATCCGGCGCTGGCCGGTTACTGGGGCAGCACCGACCCGTCACGCGCCATGGATGCCTGTCTCGATCTCCTGCGTACGCATGCCGACCGAATCGACGGAATCAAGTTGTCGCTGCTGGACAAGGACCTGGAGATCGAGTTCCGGCGGCAACTGCCCCCCGGGGTCCGAATGTATACCGGAGATGACTTCAACTTTGCGGAACTGATCGCCGGCGACGAAATGGGGCACAGTGACGCCCTGCTCGGCATCTTCGATCCGATCGCACCCGTGGCGGCGCAGGCGCTTAACCATCTTGCCCGGCGTGATACGGAGGCATTTCACCGGATTCTCAGGCCCACGGTCCCGCTGAGCCGCAAGATCTTCGAAAGCCCCACAAGGTTCTATAAGACCGGCGTCGTGTTTCTGGCTTGGCTGGACGGCCACCAGCAGCATTTCTGCCTGCTGGGCGGGCTGCAGTCGGCACGATCCATCGTGCACCTTTCGGACGTGTTCCGGCTTGCCGCGCAGGCGGGACTGTTGCGCGATCCGGAACTCGCAGCGCACCGCATGAAACAGCTTCTTGCGGTCTGGGGGATCGAGCCGTGAACGCGCCCGTGCAGCCGATGCCGCTTGAACGCCTGTCCATGAACCTGGCCACCGTGCGGGAACAATGGAACCTCGAACAGGCTGTGGCTGGCTGCACGGAGGCGGGCATCGCCACGATCGCGCCCTGGCGCGATCAACTGGAGCGTTGCGGCATCAAGCGTGCCGCGCGCCTGATCAGGGCCTGCGGCGTGTCGGTCAGCAGCCTTTGCCGGGGAGGGTTCTTTCCGTATTCCGGCCCGAAGGAGCGTCGCGCGGCCATCGACGACAACCGCCGCGCCGTGGAACAAGCCGCCGCGATCGGCGCGGGCTCGCTGGTCCTGGTATGCGGCGGCCTGCCGGGCGGATCGAAGGATATCGCCTCCGCGCGTTCGCAGGTTGAGGAATTGATCGCGGAAACGCTGCCCGAAGCTCGTTCGGCAGGAATTCCGCTGGCAATCGAGCCGCTGCACCCCATGTATGCGGCTGACCGGTCCTGCGTGAACACGCTGGCCCAGGCCAACGATCTTTGCGACCTGCTGGGCGAGGGAGTCGGCGTGGTGATCGACCTCTATCACGTCTGGTGGGACCCCCGACTGGCCGGTGAGATCGCGCGGGCCGGCGACGCCGGCCGGATTCTTGGCCTTCATCTCTGCGACTGGCTCGTGCCCACGCGGGATCTTGCGAACGATCGCGGCATGATGGGTGACGGCATCATCGACATCCCCCTCGTGCGCGGCTGGGTCGACCGGGCCGGCTACGAGGGCGCCTGCGAGGTAGAGATTTTCTCCGCGCTCAACTGGTGGAAGCGCCCTGCGCCCGAGGTTCTTGAAGTCGTGAAGCAGCGCTTTGTCAGCGTGTGCTGAGCGCCTCGAATAACGGCTACTGCCTCAGGTGCAGGTCAAGCCAGTCGATCATGGCTTCGAGCAATTGCATGGCTTCGAGGCCGTCAGCGCGTGACGGTAATCGATGTCCGCCGCCGGGAACCCGCAGCAGCCGCACGGTGCCCCCTGCATCCTGCATGGCATCGGCAAAAGCCTCGCTTTGCGCGTAGGGCACCACAATGTCCTTGTCACCGTGAACGAGCAGGCACGGGGCGTCGTTCCTGTCAACGTGCGAAATCGGTGAAGCCATTCGATAGTCGCGCTCCAGTTCGGTCTCAATTTCGTCCTCTCCGGTGTCCGAGTAGACCGGGGCGCCCATGTACGACGCAACGAGGTCCACGGCCCCCTCCCAGCTGTTGATCATGAGCGCCAGGTCGGTGGGCGGGGCAAGCGCAACCACGGCCTGCGCCTTGCCGCTGGTTTGGCCAACGGCGCTTGCGTCGGCGCCGGGCGGGAACTGGTCCATCACGCCGAGGGCGAGCGCGAGCGTGCCGCCCGAAGACGAGCCCACCGCCCCGATCCGGTCGGCATCGATCCCGAAGTCCTGTGCATGATGGCGGACGAACCGCATGGCCCGAATGGCGTCCTGGTGGGCTGCGGGATAGCGGAATCGCGGTGCGGCCCGATGGTTGATGGCGAAGACCGTGTATCCGGCATCGACCAGGCTGGTCATGCGCTCATCGCGGGCCGCCTTCAAGGGTTTCGCGTCCAGGCCGAGCGGTGTATGAAAGCCGCTGCCGCGAATGTAAAGAACGCCATGGCCATTGGGCGTCTCGGGAAAATGCACGTCCATCAGCAGCGCAAGACCCGAGTACATGCCGTATACGACATTTTCCTGGAACCTGGCCTGCGGCGTCGCCAGGGCTGGAGCAAGAATCAGCCAGGCGGACAGCAGTGCAGCGAGAACGCGTGGGATCGGCAAACGATATTTCATGGCCTGAACAGGCGTTGCGAGCCGCTTCGCTCGAAACCGATTCCGCCGTCCGGAATCGATACCAATTCGACATAACTTCCCCAGGGCGTGCGCAGATAGTGCCAGCCGAGACCGTCGAAAGGCCCCGCCAGCACCTTCGCGGGAGTTCCGCAACGCGTCGCGCCCGCCCTGACGAGTTGCCGCGCTGTCTCTTCCACATCATCGACCTGGAAGGCAATGTGGTGGCCTCCGGCCTGGTCGTTGCGCGGCAGGTCCCTGTTCGGTCTGGCCGTTTCGAACTGAATCAATTCAAGGTTTGGGCCACCGGCGATGCGAAGCATGGCCAGGCGAACCAGCGTGCATCCCGGCTTCACGTCGTAGCGCTCGGCACGTTCCGCGTCGACTTCGATCGGGCCCACGGAGAACAAGGGCTCCGCGCCCAGGCCCGATACGAAGAAATCGGTCGCGGCCCCGACGTCGGGCACCACCAGGCCGACATGCTGAAGACCCCGTATTTTCCCTGTGACCGACAACTAAAATAATTCCAGAAATGATGCGGGGCCTGATTTTAGTGCACGAGCTGTCGACATGAATGGGTGGGACTACAAGTACCCCGAACGGTCGCCGAGGCGGTCGGGACTGCTGCCCACGGGTGACGGACACGAGCTTTATTTCGAGGAATACGGCAGTCCCGGAGCAATCCCCGTGGTCGAGATTCACGGCGGCCCCGGCGTGGGCAGCATTCCTGAATACCACCGTTTCTTCGATCCGGACCGATACCGGCTTCTCATGTACGACCAGAGGGGCTCAGGCAGGTCGTTGCCGCTGGGAGGATTGCGTAATAACACGACGCATCACCTGGTTGCCGATCTTGAGCTGCTGCGCGAAATGCTGGATGTCGAGCGATGGATCGTTACCGGCTGGTCCTGGGGAACCACGCTGGCGCTTGCTTACGCGCAGGCTCACCCCGAACGGGTCCTCGCAATCGTGCTGCGCGGCGCGTGGACGGCCAGGGAGGAAGAATCGGCGTGGTTCAGTTCCGGGCTGCGGAATTTCTTCCCGGACATATTCGACGGGATCGAGACAGACCTCACGGGCGTGCCCGATGATGAGAAGCTGAAAGAACTGGTCCGGATCGCCACGGACGAAACGCTGCCCGCTGAGGTGCGTGAAACGGCCGCATGCGATTACAGCCAGTATGAACTTTACGCCTGCTACCTCGACGCCACCGAAGAACAGGTCCGCCACGACCTGAGCGCGGGGCCACAATTGCCGATCGCAAGGATCGGTGAACACTTCCACAAGCACCGCTGGTTTCTCGAAGAGAACCAGCTGTGGAAGGAGCTGGACCGCATCACGCACATCCCCTGTACCCTCCTACACGGCCGCTACGACATTGTTGCCTTGCCGAAGACTTCTTACCAACTGCACAAGGCCTGGCCGGGCAGCGAACTGATCATCGCTCCGCGGTCCGGCCACATGAGCAGCGAGCCCGAGATGGCCAGGGCCATGACCGCCGTGATGGACAAGCTGGCCGGGACGCTTGCCTAGCAGCCTCCCGTTGGTTACAGGAGTGGCGCCAGGGCGTCAGCGAAGGTTGCCAGGTTGCTCTTGTTCAACCCGGCTATGTTGATCCGGCCGTCGCGAATCATGTAAATGTGGTTTTCCTCCCGCAGCCGGTCCACCGCGGCCGGTTCGATTCCCGGCAGGAGAAACAGTCCCTTGTGGCGGGCGATCCACGAGAAATCGAGATCGGGGCGCCGCTCGTCCATCGCCCTGGCGAGTCCGGTCCGAAGTCCGGCAAGCCTTTTCGACATCCCGGCCAGTTCCCGGCGCCAGGCACTCCGGAGTTTCGAATCGGAAAGAACGCGATCTACGATCAGCGCTCCATGGGAAGGGGCCATCGAGTACATGCCCCGTGCGATGTCCTTGACCTGCGATTCCACCACCCCTTTTCGGCTGCCGTCCGGCGTGACCATCAGCAGGGCGCCGCAGCGCTCGCGGTACAGGCCGAAGTTCTTGGAGCAGGACACGGCGACCAGGAACTCCCCCAGGCGCCCTGCGGCCATATGCACCGGCAGCACGTCTTCGCGCAGCCCCGTGCCCAGACCCTGGTACGCAACGTCGAAAAACGGCAGATGTCCGCACCTTTCGACCGTATCGAGGATTGCCGCCCAGGCATCGGGTGCGGGATCGGCCCCGGTTGGATTGTGACAGGAGCTCTGGAGAACGATGAGGCTGTGTTCCGGAGCATTTTTCAGGCAATCCAGCATTTCGTCCAGCCTCAGCGCGTGGGCTGAAACGTCGAAATAGGGGTACGTCCTGATCCGCAGTCCCGCGCCGGACATCAGGCCATCGTGATTGCCCCAGGTCGGGTCGCTCAGGTAAACCGGTTTGCCCGGCTGGGCCCTGGCAAACAGTTCCGCCCCAATGCGCAGGGCGCCACAGCCGCCTGTTGTCTGCAGGACGCCTGTGCGATCGCCGAGCCCGTCATCCAGGTCACCCAGGACCAGCCGACGGATACGGGCGCGATATCCCGGCGGTCCAATCGGCGGCAGGTAGGATTTTGTCGTCTGCGCGGCAATGATCGCGCGTTCCGCTTCGGCCACCGCGTTCATCACCGGAGTGCGTCCCTGATCGTCGCGGTAGACGCCGACGGTCAGGTCGATCTTTCCGGCGGCCTTGTCCCGCAGAAAGGCTGTCGCCAGGCCAAGAACGGAGTCGGATCGAACGGCGGTCAGGTTTTCGAAAGACACCGGCTCTTTGAGGAAAAGCGTTCAGGAAATGTCGATTTCGTGTTCTTCAACGACGAGACGCTGAAAGGCGCTCGTGTGAGCAAGCGTGTCGGCGCGCGTCGGGCGGTCGTCGCGGGAATAGACGGCGTTGTAGTCCTCGATCGAATCGAACCACTGTTCGGCGATGCCGTCCCAGGGACATTCATCCAGTGGTTTGCCGGCCAGGGTCGAGTCGTTGTCCACCCGGGCGTCAACGACGTAGCGTTTCAGGTGCGGTGTCTGGTCGGCAACGATATCGGGGGCGTGGTCTTCGAGCCACCAGCGCCGGAATTCCGCCAGCGACAGATGCTCCGCCCGCTTGAGGAACCACATGACCTTGACCATTGCTGCTCTCCTTTTGTTTCAAGTCTCCGGGCGCCCCGCCCCGTCCTCTTCCAGGCTATCGTGGGACTTGCCGATGTAGGCCAGGCCGGTGGCCATGAATCCCCCGTCGAGATACAGCGTCTGGCCCGTCATCCAGGTGACGTTGGCCAGAAAATGCACGGCGTCCGCCACTTCGGCAGGCGTTCCGCATCGGCCGGCGGGCGTGCGTTCCATTTCGTGCCTGAAAACGTCCGGGTCCGTGCGGGTCTTGGCCATGGAATCGCCCGTATTCTCAATGATTCCGGGAGCGACCGCGTTGACGAGGATGCCGAAGGGGGCAAGTTCCACGGCAGCGCTCTGAACGATGGACTGCTGTGCGCCCTTGGTGACGCAATAGATCGACTCCAAAGCCCAGCCCTGCGCGGCGCACAGCGAGGTGATGACGACGATTTTTCCGCAACGCTTTGCCGCCATCCGCCGTCCCGCCTCCTGGCAGCACAAGAAGGTGCCGCGAACATTGACCTTCAGCATCAGGTCCAGGTCTTCCAGCGGCGCCTCGAGAAAGCGTGATGCGCGGCTCAGGGCCGCGCAACAGACCAGGAGGTCCGGCGCTTCACCCTCAAGCACTCGGTCGGCCTTGCGGAAGCCGTCGGACACGCTCTTCGCATCGCCCATGTCCGCGATTACGGTATGGAATCGCCCTTTGCATTGTTTGGCGGTGCCGTCGCCGTCCACAAGATCCAGATTCACGATAGTGGTGTCAGGGTCCGACAACCGCCAGGCGATTGCCTGGCCGATTCCGCTGGAGGCGCCTGTAATGATGATTCGCCCGGGCCGTGAAGACTGATCGCGGGTCACGACGGAATATAATGCCATGTATACACTGTGTCGACAAGCAGTTTCCGGCTGCGCCCATACGGCATGAGAATCAGCACGAACGGCGCGCCCGCAGATACTATCCTGAAGCGCGCTTCAATGACATTCTGGGGTGGACGCTGGCGCGACTCGCGCGGAAGCAACCGTATTCCGGTCCTGAATCCGGCCACGGAGTCGATTCTTGTCGAATCCGTGGAGTCATCGCCGGAACAGGTCAGGGCCGCCGTTGACGCAGCGGCCGCTGCGCGCGGGGTATGGAATGGCTCGAGTTCCTCCGAACGCGCCGAACTGCTGAACGGCATCGCCGATGCGCTGGAAGAATGCGCTGACGAACTTGCCCTGGTGGTGACCGATGAAGTGGGGACACCGATCGCGGAGTCGCGCCGGCTGCAGCTGCCCACCGCGGTGCATACCTTTCGCAGCACTGCGGCGGCAATCGAGGATTTCAGCTTCCGGGAAATGCTGGACAATTCCGTCATCGAACATTGCCCCATCGGCGTGGTGGCAGCGATAACACCCTGGAACTATCCCCTTTACCTTGCCGCCTGCAAGCTGGCGCCGGCGATTGCGGCCGGCTGCCCCATCGTCATCAAGCCCAGTGAAACCGCGCCGCTCGCCGTGACGGAGCTGGCCGATCTTTGCCACCGGACAGGGGTGCCGGGGGGTGCCGTGGGACTGGTGCAGGGCGGCGGCGAGACCGTGGGCAACGCGCTGATCGAGGCCGCCGGCGTCGACATGATCTCCTTTACCGGTTCGACCCGGACAGGTGGGCGCATCGCGGCGCAAGCCGGCCGGCTCATCAGGCCGGTGGCTCTGGAACTGGGCGGCAAGTCGGCGGCCGTGGTACTGGACGCGGCGCTTCTCGAGAGCGCCGTGCGGCAGACCGTCGCGAAATGTTTTCAGAACGCCGGGCAGACTTGCGCGGCGCTGTCGCGTTTGCTGGTTCCCGGACATCTCAAGGCCCGGACAGAAGAACTCGCCGTGGCGTTTGCGGGTGAATATGCAGCCGGCGATCCCCGCGATCCCGAAACTACGCTGGGCCCCCTCGCCAGCGAGGCGCAGCTTGGCCGAGTCAGGAGATTTGTCCGCAGCGCCGATGAGGATGGCGCGCGCGTGCTGTGTGGCGGTTGGGAGCTGCCGAATGGCGTCGAGAAGGGATTTTTCGTCCCGGCGACCGTGATTTCCGATGTCAGCCCTGACATGGAAGTGGCCCGGGAGGAGATTTTTGGGCCCGTGCTCTCGATTATTGCCTTCGAAGACGAGAGCGAGGCCCTGGCGATAGCCGACGGCACGGAGTACGGGCTGTCCGGGGCGGTATGGGCGGCCGATGCCGACCGCGCAATGCGTTTTGCCCGGCGGATGCGCATCGGCAGCGTGGCGATCAACGGGGCGCCGACCAACGCGGATGCGCCGTTCGGAGGATTCGGCGCATCGGGATTCGGCCGGGAGCGTGGCCGCGCAGGAATCGAAGAGTACCTCGCCACAAAGGCGATACACAGTGCCGCAAATGGATAAGGCGATGACAGGCGGCGAAGCCACGGTTGCTTCATTGCTGAAGTACGGTCTGACCACGATCTACGGCCTGCCCGGCATCCAGAATGACTGGCTGTTCAACGCCCTCTACGATGTCCGTGACCAGGTCCGCGTGCTGCATACCCGCCACGAGCAGGGCGCCGCGTTCATGGCGCTCGGCGCGGCCCTTTCGACCGGGAGGCCGTCAGTTTGCGCCGTAGTGCCGGGCCCCGGCCTTTTCAATGCGGGGGCCGCGCTTGCTACGGCCTTTGCGCTGAACGCGCCGGTGCTGTTCCTGTGCGGCCAGATCCCCCGAAAGGCCATCGGCAAGGGGCTGGGCGCATTGCATGAAATACCGGACCAGCTTGCCATCCTGGAACAACTGACCAAGTACGCCAGGCGCGCCCGGCGCCCGGCGGAAATCCCCATGCTGATCGCGGAAGCGTTGACGGCCATGAACAGCGGACGCCCGCGCCCGGCGGCGGTGGAGATACCCATGGACGTCCTGGCTGAACGCGGGCAGGTCGGAGAAATTCCCGGCCTTCCCGAGCCGGACCGGCCACGGCTGGACGCGGCGGCCGTCGAATCCGCCGCCAGGCTCCTGGGGAAATCGCAAAACCCGATGATTTTTGTCGGCAACGGCGCACAGGGCGTCTCGGAACTGGTGGAGCGGCTGGCCGAAACGCTTCAAGCACCGGTCGTGGGCTACCGCACCGGCCGCGGCGTGCTGGACAGCCGCCATTACCTGAGCTGCACCCTGCCCGAGGCCAGGCCGTTGTGGCAGCGCTGCGACGCCGTAATGGCTCTGGGCACCTCGGTGCGCGGGCCACTCAAGGGCTGGGGGGAGAGCAAGCACCGGAAACTGGTCCGCATCGACGTCGATCCGGATGTGCATCGGCGCCACGCGACGCCGGACGTTTCCATAGTCGCCAGGCTGGAGCATGCCCTGCCGGCGCTGCTGGAGCGCCTTGCCGAGCACAATCGCGAACGTGGTTCCCGCGAGGAAGAGTTGGACCGTATCCATGCGGATTGGCGCCAGCGCAGCAAGCTGCTGGGCCCGCAGATCGCTTGGCTCAAGGCGATCCGCCATGCGTTGGGGGAGGACGGCATATTCGTCGATGAGTTGACCCAGGTGGGATTTGCAAGCCGCATCGTCATGCCCGTCTACCGGCCGCGCACTTTCATTTCGACGGGCTACATGGGTACCCTCGGATACGGTTTTCCCACGGCCCTGGGAGTCAAGAACGCCCGCCCCGATTCGCCCGTGGTGTCGGTTACGGGCGACGGCGGTTTCATGTTCGCCGTGGCCGAACTCGCCACGGCGGTGCAACATGAAATCGGACTGGTCACCGTCCTGTTCAACAACAATCAGTACGGCAACGTGCAGCAGATGCAGCGCAGCCTCTATGGCGGCCGGGTAATCGCTTCGGACCTGGTCAACCCGGACTTCGAGCAGCTCGTAACGTCCTTTGGGGCCAACTATGCGCGGGCGGAATCGCCCGACGAACTCATCGTCGGCCTCGAAGCCGGTTTCGGAAGCTCCCTGCCCACGGTGATCGAGGTTCCCGTGGGCGATATGCCCAGCGTCGACTCGTTCCGGTAGCGGCAGTGGCCGGCATCATCATTCCCGTTGGCTCAGCGCTGCGCGACACGATCGAGCAGCACGCGGCCAGCGATCGCATGATCTTCTTTGCGGGACTCCCCGGCGTGGGAAAGAGCCTGATGCTGCAGCAGACTGTCCTGATCGCGACGTCGCTCGGTCGAACGGTATCGCTATTGCAGTGGGACGTCGCCCGCATCGCGTTCGAGCAACCGGATCTTCTCAGGCGCTACCCCGAGGTGGACGGAGTAACGCATGTCGGTATCCGACTGGCGGCCGGCAGCTGGGTGCGCGGCGCGATAAGGCAGTGGGCCGAGACGCGAAGCAACGAGAAGAACCTGCTGGTGGGAGAGATGCCGCTGGTCGGCAACCGGTTTGTGGAAGTGACCCGGCCGGAATCCGACCAGGCGGAGGCGCTTCTGGCCGCGTCCTCCGCCACCTTCTTCGTTCCCGCGCCGACGCTTGAGTTGCGGCGCGAAATGGAGGCGGCGCGGCAGCGGGAAATGTCCAATCCCATGCACTCACGCGAAGCGGCCAACGCTTCGCCCAGCGTGCTGGAGGCGCTGATGCTGGAGATTCGGCAGCTGGCCCCGAGGCTGAATATTCCGTGCGGTAAAGGCGAAGACTATGATCCGGACCTGTACCTGGCGGTGTACGGCTGGTTGCTTCGGCACAGGCACTTCGTTCCGCTGTGGATCAGGGATTTCCTGGCGGTCGAGGATTCACCGCACAAGTTGCCGGATGGCATCGAGGACATCGTCCCGTCCTCGAGGGCCGTCCGTAGGCATGGCAACGCCCTGGCAGCGGTGAGCGACGACGAACTTCAGGCCAGGGCGGAGTCCTGGTGGCATTTGCCGGATGTCGGCCCGACCGAGGAGACAGACGATGTTGCCCGATGAGGTCGACGTGCTCGTGCTCGGGTCCGGCGCCGCGGGATTGTCCGCCGCGTTGTCCGCCCGTGACCGGGGCCTTTCCGTCGCCGTGGTGGAGAGGTCCGGGGTTTACGGCGGTGCGACCGCCTATTCGGAGGGAATGGTATGGGCGCCGCTCAGCCGTCAGGCGCTGGATGCGGGCGTGCCGGATACGACCGAATCCGCATTGGCGTACCTGAAGGCGGCTGCGTCGTCGTATTTCGATTCAAAGCGTGCGCGCGCCTATGTGGAGAACGCCCCGCGCGCGCTTGCGTTCCTCGAGGAGCAGACCGGGATTTCGTACGAGCTCGCGACAACCTCCATGGATTACCACCAGCATCTGCCGGGCGCCTCCCAGGGAGCGCGCGCCCTGAGCCCGCAGCCCATCAACGGCCGCATTCTTGGAGCGAGGCTTGCCGACCTGCGCAGCCCGTTGCCGACAACGATGTTGTTCGGAGGCATGTCGGTTGCGGGCAACGATCTCGCCAGCTACTTCGCGCTTCGGCGCTCCCTGGCCGCATGGCTCAGAGTCAGCGGCCTGATATTGCGTTTCCTGCTGGATCGACTGCTGGGCCATTCGCGGGGGCTGCGTCTGACGGGGGGCAACGCCCTGGTCGCCGCGCTGCTGGCCGCGGCGGATCGGCGCGGCATCGTCCTGTGCAAAGGCAATGAAGTGGTGAGGCTCATCAGGACGAACGGTCGGGTCAGCGGTGCACTAGTTGCCGGCAAGGCCGGTGGGGAGCACCGGATTCGGGCGCGTTGCGGCGTCGTGCTGGCCTGCGGCGGCTACACGGCGGACGAGTCACTCAGAGAAAAGCGCTATGCGCACGTGCAACAGGGGGTACGTCACGTTTCACTGGTGCCTTCCGGCAACGGAAGCGGTCATGTCCTCGCACGCGACGTAGGCGCGAAGATTTCGGAGCGCTGCTCCCAGCCTGCCGCCTGGACGCCGGTTTCGCTCGTGCCCCAGCCAGACGGATCAATGGTGGGATTTCCGCATTTCCTGGAGCGCGGCAAGCCCGGAGTCATCGTGGTCGGTCGTGACGGAATGCGTTTCTGCAACGAGGCCCTTTGTTATCACCACTTCGTAATGGAACTGGTCGGAGAGGATGGCCCACCGGGAGGCAAGGCGTGGATCGTCGCGGATCACCGGGCCCTGCGCCGCTACGGCCTCGGCGTAGCGCCGCCGTTCCCGGGGCGGCTGGCGCCTCATCTGCGTTCCGGATACCTGGTGCGCGCGAATTCGCTGTCTGAACTGGCCGAAGAACTGGGAATGGACGCGGGTGGACTCGAATCCACGGTAGAGCGATTTAACGGTTTCGCCGAAACCGGGCGGGACCCGGACTTCGGGCGGGGAGACGATCCGTACTCGCGTGCCGCCGGCGACCCGACTCGATCGCCCAATCCATCGCTCGGGCCGCTTGAAGAGTCGCCCTATTACGCGGTTCGGCTGTACCCGGGTGACCTGGGCGCGTTCGCCGGTCTGGCTACCGATGCGTCCGCGAGGGTGCTGGATGTTGAGGGCAGGCCCATACCGGGCTTGTGCGCCGCCGGTAGCGAGACCCTTACGGTTACCGGAGGCGATTACGGAGCCGCCGGCCTCGGCATCGGGCCCGCGATGACGATGGGTTTTATTGCGGGCCGGACGTTAAAGGCCCAGAATCGGGAAACAAGGCAGGTAGCTGACGATGGTTGAAAAAAAAGCTGGAACTCGGCGCGCCAGGCGCCCGAGAGGCACGGGCGCAAGTCACGTCTACGAGAAATTGCGCGAATCCATCCTCAGTCTCAAGCTGGCGCCCGGGACCCTGCTCGATGAAAGCGAACTTGCCGTCCGCTTCAAGCTTTCCCGCTCGCCGGTTCGCGAGGCGCTGATTCGCTTGTCCGCCGAAGGCCTGGTCAAGACGCTGCCGAACCACAGTTCGATCGTGGCCCCTTTCGATGTCGGTTCGGCGCCCTCGTTTCTGGACGCACTCGAACTAATCTATCGCGTTACCTGCCGGCTGGCGGCGATCCACATCCTGGACGAAGAACTGGACAAGATCGAGGTCATCGAAGAAAAACTCGACAAGGCGCGCAAGGCGCGCCAGTTCAGCAGGCAGATCGCGCTGAATCGCAAGTTTCATGTCGCCATTGCCGAGGCCGCCGGCAACGAGTACCTCACGCGCTGGTTGAAACAGATGCTCGACGAAGGGCAGCGTCTGATGCGTTTGAGCGTTTATTTCGAAGGCGAGAGGACACCCCGTTCGGCCCTGTTGCCGCACCTTGAAATCATCGAAGCCCTCCGGGCGCGGGATCCCGACCGGGCCGAAGCCGCCGGCATGCGCGATGCGGCCTATCTCCGTGACGAACTGCTCAAGGAATTCACCAGCAGGTTCCTGTCAAAGGTCGATCTGGGTGCGAATTAGGGGCCGTCGACGCTCTGCGATGCCGCTCCGCCGGTTCGAATGAACCTAACCGCGACGTAGATCAGTAGCGCCGATAGCGTCATCAGTATCGTGCCCAGCAGCGCCGGGCCGGTGGGACCGATAGCGGTCAGCGATGCCGCGAAAAGGAATGTCGTGAGGATTCTGCCTCCCTCGAAAGCCAGGCCGTTGAGAAAGACAAACCGGCCATCCGGATCCGACCGGCCGACGGTTGAAACGAGATAGGGCTGAGCGAAGTTCCAGATGAAGCTCATGACGGAAATCGCAACCCAGAAACCCACCACGTCCGTGGAGAAATGGAAGTACAGGTATCCCATCCCCGCCAGCACTGCGCTGGCGGCAATCGGCCGCACCGCTCCGAACCGGTTACCGAGCGTCGTCGCCAGGAGCGAGCCGGCAACGCCGATCGGCGTCGTCGCGGACAGGACAAACCCGATGTATACCGGCGCCAGTCCGATTGCGGTGCCGATGCGATCGGAAAAGTTGTACATCGGGTAGATGTAAGCCGCGTAGGCCAGGATTGCCAGCAGCCCGATGATGGCGGCCGGATTCAGCCATCCGGCCGATGCGGCCAGCGAAGAATCGCCCTGAAGCGCTTCGTTGGCGGGCTTCGGATGCGCAGGCAGAACGAAAGCCGCCCAGAAAGTGGCCGGAGCGAGTAATGCCAGGGTGACATAGAAGCCGGGCAGTCCGAACCGACGCTCAATGATCGGCATGCCGGCCAAGCCCGCCATCGTCAAGAGCGTGGTCAGCGTCATCTGCACGCCGAACCATCGCACCGGGATGGCCGTGGCGGCGATGTACACCATTCCGGCACTCGAAACGACAGTCGCCGAGGCGCCGACCAGGGCGCGCAGTGTCAGCAGCAGCGTCAGATCCGTGGTGAGCGCGCAGGCAAGGGTTGCTGTGGTAAGCACCCCGGCGGCAACCAGGCATAACTTGCGCATGTTCAAGCGGCCGATGAACAGTGCAATCGCGATGACCACGAAGATGGCGGCCGTTGCCTCCGTGGTACCGATCGCCGCGAGCTGCTGGTTCGTGTAACCCAGTTGCCGCGCGAGGGCACCGAAGTAGATGGGCGTTACGTATTGACCCAGCGAGGATTGAAAGATCAACAGCTGCGCGGCAACCAGGTAGGTGACGCTGCGCGTTTCCTTCTGACCTGCGGTGAGCCGCATCGCCCCCACCTAAAGAAAAAACGCGAAAAGGCGTGAACTAATTCACGCCTTTTCACTCACCGAAAGAGTCAGAATCGTATTCCGACGCCGACTTCGTATGTCCTCGGGGCTCCCGGCGAGGCGTTCTGGAGCGCGGCTCCGCCTCCGGCGTCGACTCGCGCCTCGTTGTCCAGCAGGTATTCCTCATCCGACAGGTTCCTGCCGTTCAGGAAGGCGTACCACAGGCCGCCGGACTCGTAGCGCAGGATGACGTTGAACAGCCCCACGGCGTCCTGAGGCCGCCGCTCGCTGAGATCCATGAATACGTCATCCTTGTAATTGTATTCACCGCGAACCGTCAGTTCGCCCGAGTTGCCCAGGGAAGCGGTGTATTGAACGGCGGCGGCATAGCTGAGTTCGGGCGCCCGGGGCAGGGCAATGCCTTCTTCCGTGCCGCCGCTGACGTCGAAGTTGCCCAGGTCCACGATTTCGGTGTCGAGCACCTGACCGCCCAGGGAGACCAGCAGCGCTTCGGAAACGGCCCAGTTCACCTGGAAATCAAAGCCTGAGGCTTCCGACTCGCCGATATTGCCTTCGATCAACCGGAATTGCTGATCCGGATCGACCTGGAACACCAGTTGATCCTCGAACCGGGAGAAGAAATAGGAGGCGTTGAATTGCAGGCGGCCATCCATCAGGGTGGACTTCACGCCGATTTCGATACTGTCCACGGTTTCCGGCTCAAACGGCTGCAACCCGAGCGTGCCGTTAGGCCCGCGGTAAACGCCGGAGCCGTCGTAGTTCCAGCCGCCGTCCACGGCGAAATTGTCGAATCCAATGACGCCGCCGATGGCGCCGCTGCGGAATCCGCTGGAGTAACTTGCGTAGGCCAGCAGATCGTCCGAAGGCGTCCATTGAAGTGAGATCCTCCCGGAGGTGTCGCTCCAGCTTCGGCTGGCGGTGTCGGTGTAAAGACGTGACTCGCCGCACCAGGCAAACCCTATCGGGGTTCCGCCGCAAGCAGTCGGAATGTCGCCCCCGGCAGTTTCCGTCTGGGTCTGCGTCTTGTCCTCGTCGGTATAGCGCAGCCCGAAGGTCACACCCAGGTCTTCACTGAGCGCGAACGACAGTTCGCCGAACGCGCTATAGGCCGAGCCTTCCTGCTCCAGGAAGAAATCGTCGTAATAGGCGCTGAAGGGCAGCACGGTATCGGGCACGTAGAACAGGCCGCCGCTGCTGACGAAGCGCGTTTCTTCGGCTTCCGTGTCGATCCAATAGAGGCCCAAACGCCAATCCACACGGCCGGGGTCCAGCGCAAATATCTGCAATTCCTGCGAAACGCTGCTGCCCTCGTTGGTGTTGGGGCTTTGCCCGTCCGTGGAGGCGTCGCCGCTGGTTGCCGGTTCCAGCGTGAAATCCAGCGTGACTTCATTGTCGAAGCCGGTGTAGCCGGTGATGGAGCGGATTCCGATCCCCCCCAGTTCCCAGTCGATCTGCAGCGATAGATTGTCATCGGTCCGTTCGCTGCCGATCGGCACGTTGATGATCGTGTCGTGGAAGTCGGAAACCCCGGCCCGGGCCAGCGCGTTCAGTCCATTCTGAGTGGCGTTTCCGTTCGGTGGGACCCTCGGAATCTTCACTTGGGGGCGTTCATTGCGCGAGTGCTGATACTTGAAGAGCAAACGGGTGGTCTCGCTTGTCTCGATCAGATAGGAAATGCGGCCGGCTGAATAGTCCTCGCCGCCCACGTCGCTGCCGTCGATCACGTTGCGAATGTAGCCGTCGCTCTCGGCCACGGACACGGCAAGCCGCAAGGCGCTGCTTTCCCCGGTAACGATGTTGGTCGCGCCGTTCACTCGCATCGCGCCGTGACTGCCGAATGACGCGTTGATGTCCCCGGAGGCGGCCTCGGTGTTCGGGTTTGCGGTCACCACGTTGATCACGCCCGCGGTGGCGTTGCGGCCGTACTCGGTTCCCTGCGGACCCTTGAGCACTTCGATGCGCTCAATATCGAACAGGTTGCCGAAGGCCTGCGGCGACTGAGGCAGAAAGACACCGTCCAGGTGCACTGCCACCGCGGCCTCGTCGCCCACGAAGGAACGGATGCTCGAGATGCCCCGCAAACCGAGATACGCGCCGTTGAAGCCCCGGTTGCCCACGGCCAGACCCGGAACAACGTATTCGATATCGTCGATGGTCTCGATGCCCCCGGACCGCATGAGATCGCCGGAGATCACGCTGATCGATATTGGGACGTCCTGGAGGTTTTCCTCGCGCTTGCGGGCCGTCACGACGATCTCTTCGAGTGCGCCTGCGGCGCCGCTTGCCTGCGCGTCCTCCTGGGCTGTCGCGGCCGGGGCGGCGGAGAGCGCCCAGAGGCCGGCGAGCGAAGTCAGCGCCAGCGTGCCTGCGTGCTTCCGGAACCGAGCGATGTCGAAACGTGGTGCCTGACGAATCATGGACTGTCCCCCTTGCCAATCAAGCAATTGTTGCTGCTGCATGTCGCTTTTGGCGGGGCGTTTTTCGCTTCGCTTCGAAGCGTTTGCAGCTACTCTACGGCGATGAAGTATACAATGTTGTATACAAAGTGTCTACAAAATCCTGATGACATCCCTGGCCCAAGAAACCCATGCGGCGCGGTGTGTGTGGCAGGCCGACCGCCGCCATATCCTGCATCCCTGGCAGCACTTTGAGTCGTTCCGGAAAGAGGGCGCGCTCCTGCTGGAGAAGGGTGACGGCGCATACGTCTGGGACGTGGACGGACGGCGATACCTGGATGCCGTCGGCGGCCTCTGGTGCACCAATATCGGCCTTGGACGAACGGAAATCGCCGATGCAATTGCCGGGCAGGTGGGACAGCTCGCGTTCGCGAATTCTTTTGTGGACATGGGCAGTGTTCCGGCTGTGGAACTCGCGGAGACCGTCGCCGGCCTGGCTCCTGCCGACATCAACCGGACGATTTTTTCCACCGGAGGGTCGACTGCGGTGGATACGGCGGTCCGGCTCGCACATTTCTACCAGTATTGCCGCGGCAAGCCCGGAAAGCGGCATCTGATCTCGCGGCAACAGGCTTACCACGGCAGTACGTATATGGCCGCGTCGCTCACGGGGCGGGACCGGATTCCGGAATTCGAGTACGAGACCGGCGCGATTCACTTCGTTTCCTGCCCGAATTACTATCGCGCCCCGGACAACATGACCGAGGCGCAGTTCTGCGATTTCCTCGTGGAAGAACTGGAGCGGAAAATCCTTGAGCTCAAGCCGGAAAACGTGTCGGCTTTCTTTGCGGAACCCGTTATGGGCGCGGGCGGCGTTATCGTGCCGCCGCCGGGATACAACAAGCGGACTTGGCAACTCTGCCGCGAGCACGACGTGCTGTACGTCGCCGATGAGGTGGTGACCGCCTTCGGCCGCCTGGGGCACTGGTTCGCAAGCAAGGGCGAGTTCGACATCGAGCCGGACATCATTACCTGCGCCAAGGGCATCACCGCCGGCTACCTGCCCCTGGGAGCAACGCTGTACTCGGACAGCATTCATGAGGTCATAAGCAGCGGCGATCCGTCGCGATTCTTCGGCCACGGATTCACGTACGGGGGGCATCCCGTGAGCTGTGCGGCCGCGCTGAAAGTGATCGAGATCATGAAGCGGGAAAACGTGCTTGCCGGCGCCCGAAAAGCGGGGGGCTATTTCGAATCGAGGCTGCGCGAACTGGAGGATCTGCCGATCGTAGGAGACGTTCGCGGGCGCAGGTTCATGATGTGCGTGGAATTCGTAGCCGACAAGGGAACAAAGGAACTGTTCCCCGAAGAGTTGAATATAGGGAAACTCGTATCCAACCAGTGCGAGAAACTCGGCCTGATCGTGCGCCCGATCGGCAACCTGAATATCATGTCGCCGGCATTGACTCTTATACGCGAGCAGGTTGATTTCATTGTCGACACGCTGCGCCGGGGCATCGAAAACACCGCCAGGGAACTGGCCTGACCTTGCGCTGCCTATAGTTCGTTGAGCCTCCCACACCAGACGGACGTCCTCGTCATCGGAGGAGGCAACGCGGGCTTGTGCGCTGCCATCGAAGCGCGTGAGCGGGGCGCCGAGGTAGTGATACTGGAGCACGCGGACCGTTCAATGCGGGGAGGAAACACCCGCCACACGCGCAATCTTCGTGCGATGCATTCAGGCCCGGCACACACGCTTGAGGGAAGCTATACCGGGGAGGAGTACTGGCAGGACCTGTTGGGCGTTACCGGGGGACATACGGACGAAACGCTGGCCAGGCTTATGATCCGCCGCAGCGAGGAACTGCCCAGGTGGCTGCACGGGAAGGGCGTGCGTTTTCAGCCGGCGCTTACCGGCACCCTGAGTCTGGCGCGGACCAATGCATTTTTCCTCGGCGGCGGCAAGGCGCTGCTGAACGCGCAATACGGGACTGCGGAAGCGTCAGGTGTTCGCGTCTCTTACAACTGTGAAGTAAAGGAACTGCACATTACCAGGGGGCGCTTCGGCAGCGCTTCTTTCCTGAATCACGGGGTTGAGAGCGAGATCGCCGCCAAATCCGTCGTATTGGCCTGCGGGGGTTTCCAGGCGAATGTGGACTGGATGCGAGAGATATGGGGCGAGACTGCCGACAACTTTATTGTGCGCGGCACTCCTTACAATCAAGGCACCGTGCTCAAGGACCTGATCGGCAAGGGCGCCGTCACGACAGGCGATCCGGCCCAGTGTCACGCCATCGCTGTCGACGCGCGTGCGCCGAAAACCGATGGAGGGATCGTGACGCGTCTGGATTGTGTGCCCTTTGGCATCGTTGTGAACAGGAACGGGCAGCGCTTCTATGACGAGGGGGAGGACTTCTGGCCCAAGCGCTACGCGATCTGGGGCCGGCTCATTGCCCGCCAAGCGGAACAGATTGCGTATGCGATCTTGGATTCAAGAGTGGTGGACAGTTTCATGCCTTCACTGTTTCCGCCTTTATCGGCAGACACAATCGAGCAGTTGGCATCGAGTTTGGGAATTGAAGCGGGAGCGCTGGCAGGAACCATCGATCAATTCAACGCCAGTGTGTCTTCGGGAAGTTACAACCCGGAAATACTGGACGATTGTTCGGCGCAGGATCTGGAGCCTCCCAAATCCCACTGGGCCTTGCCACTGGATACGCCGCCGTTTTATGCATACCCGCTCAGGCCCGGCATTACCTTTACGTACCTCGGTTTGAAGGTCGACGAGCACGCGCGCGTTCTTTTCGAGGGCGGAAAGCCCTCGCCGAACGTCTTTGCCGCGGGCGAGATCATGGCGGGCAACATTATCGGCAAAGGCTATTGCGCCGGCACGGGAATGACGATCGGTTCGGTTTTCGGCCGCCTCGCAGGCGAACACGCTGCCTCCCCAAGGGAATGGTGATGGAAAGCTTGCAGCAGCAAAGCGCGGTTTTTGAGGCGCAGCGGGTGATGAACATCTGCAACGCCTGCCGGTACTGCGAGGGTTCGTGCGCGGTATTTCCGGCCATGTCATTGGTCCGAGCGTTTTCCGATCACGAAATGCACTACCTGGCGAACCTTTGCCACAACTGCACGGCCTGTTATCACAACTGCCAATATGCCCCGCCGCACGCCTTTGCAGTCAACGTGCCCGTCGCGCTGACGGAACTGAGAACCGAAACCTACGAAGCCTATGCGTGGCCGGGTTTTCTTGGAGCCTTGTTTCGCCGGAACGGCCTTTTCGTTTCACTTGCAACCGCGCTTTCACTCTCGATCGTTCTGGCCCTGTCATCCATGCTTGTCGATCCGAGTGTGATGTTTGCCGAGCACTCGGGGCCGGGTTCCTTCTACGCGGTGATCAGCCACGGCGTCATGGTGGCAGTGGCCGGAAGCACGTTCGGCTTCAGTCTGCTTGCGCTCTCAATGGGCGTGCGCAGTTTCTGGCGTAAGGCTGGGCCCCTCACGCGGGCCAGGCCCATGTTCAGTGCCTTTTGCGGCGCGCTTAAGGACATGGCTACGCTGGAGTATCTCGGCGGGGGACACAGGGAGGGCTGCAGTCCGCGTGACGAAGGCCGTTCGAACCAGCGCCGCTATTTTCATCAGGCTGCCATGTGGGGCTTTTTGCTTTGTTTTGCGTCGACCTGCGTTGCAGCCTTCTACGATTACGCCCTGGGATGGGTGGCTCCCTATCCGTTCCTGAGCCTCCCGGTACTGCTGGGAACTATAGGAGGCATTGGCCTCCTGGTCGGGCCGGCCGGACTGTTCTGGCTGAAACTGCGAAGCGATCGGCTTGCAATGCCTGCCCGACACTACGGCATGGACTATGCCTTTCTCGCCTTGCTTTTCGTCATCAGCCTCACCGGCTTCCTGCTGCTTGTACTGCGCGAGACGGTGGCCATGGGTCTGATGCTGGCGGTACACCTGGGTTTCGTACTGGCGCTGTTCTTGACGCTTCCGTACAGCAAGTTCGTGCATGCGTTCTATCGATTCGCGGCGCTGTTGCGTTTCAATACCGAGAAGCCGGAGCAATCACGGCCTGTTACCGTTGCCTGATGCGGATATAATCGCGCCCCGGCCAGTCAGGTTCCCGGAGAGTCCAGATGTTTGCGGTGATCAGCACCGGCGGCAAGCAGTATTGCGTATCCGAAGGTCAGCGGGTGCGCGTCGAGCGCCTCAGCGCCGAGGTCGGCGACGAATTGAGTTTCGACGCGATGCTGATCGGTGGGCAGGAAGACTCGGACACGCGCATCGGGACTTCGGGCAAGCCGGTAGGCCAGGTTAGGGCCACCGTGTGCGAACACGGCCGGGCGAAAAAGATCGAAGTGATCAAGTTCAAGCGGCGCAAGGACTATCGCCGCACGCTGGGGCATCGCCAGCAATTCACGACTGTGGAGATTGCCGGCATCGATCTGCCGAAGGCGCCCGCGAAGAAGGCTCCGGCGAAAAAGGCGCCCGCGAAGCAGGCCGCCGACAAGAAAGCCCCTGCGAAGAAGACTGCTGCAAAGAAAGCCCCGGCAAAGAAAGCCGCGGCGGACAAGGCGGGCGAGGAGAGTTGATCTATGGCGCATAAGAAAGCCGCGGGCAGTTCCCGCAACGGCCGCGATTCCGAATCCAAACGTCTCGGAATCAAGAAGTTCGGCGGCGAGCAAGTGCTGGCCGGCAATATCCTCGTGCGCCAGCGCGGGACCGCCTTCCATGCCGGCGCCAACGTGGGCCTGGGACGCGATCACACGCTGTTCGCCACCAGCGACGGCGTCGTCAGGTACGAACGCAAGGGCCCCGCAAACCGCCGCTTCGTCTCCGTAATCCCCTCCTGACCCCGGGAGCGAGGGCGTCCGGCCCTCTGCGACAATCACCCCGTTTCGGGCGGGGATCGTGGTAGCTTCACGACTCGCCAGCCACCCCCGCCCCCATGAAATTCTCCGACGAAGCCCGGATTCGCGTTCGCGCCGGCGACGGCGGGGACGGCTGCGTGAGCTTTCGCCGCGAGAAGTACATCCCCCGTGGCGGCCCTGACGGCGGCGATGGCGGCGATGGCGGCGACGTGACGCTGGTGCTTGCGCCGGACATCAACACCCTGGCCGATTTCCGCGCGCGCAAGGTGTTTCGGGCCGGCAACGGCAGCGCCGGGGCGGGCCGGGACCGAAGCGGCGCGGCCGGCGCCGACCTGCGAATCCCGGTGCCGGCCGGGACCCGGGTGACCGAAGCCGACACGCAGGAAGTGCTGGGCGAACTGAACGCCGACAGGACCGAATTGCTGGTGGCCCGCGGCGGGCGCGGCGGGCGCGGCAACGCCCGCTTCAAGTCCAGCGTCAACCGGGCGCCCCGCCAGCACACGCCGGGTACACAGGGTGAAGCCAGGCGACTTGACCTGGACTTGACGCTGCTGGCGGACGTGGGGCTTCTGGGTCTCCCGAACGCCGGCAAGTCCACGCTGCTGCGGGCGGTGTCCGAAGCCCGCCCCAAGGTCGCGGATTACCCCTTCACGACCCTGCATCCTCAGCTCGGAGTGGTGGCCGTGGGTCCGATGCAGAGCTTCGTGATGGCCGACATCCCGGGGCTGTTGCCGGGCGCGGCGAGCGGAGTCGGGCTGGGGTCCCGGTTCCTGCGCCACCTGAGGCGCACGCGGCTGTTGCTGCACCTGGTGGACATGACCTCCGCGGAAGGCGTAGCGGCTCCGGTCGGGAGCCTGGGGGAAGCCGTCACTACGATTGCCGGAGAGCTGAAGAAATTCGATGAGAAGCTGGCCGGACTGGAGCGCTGGCTGGTATTGAACAAGTCTGACCTGCTACCCGAAGAAGAGGCCGCGCGGATCAGGAAAAGCCTGACGGAGGAACTGGCCTGGTCCGCACCCGTGTTCACGATTTCGGCATTGACCGGCGCGGGCACCCGGGAACTTGCTACGGCATCCGTACAAAGACTGGAAAACCTGGAGAAAGAGAATGATTCTTACGACGACACCAACGGTTGAAGGCAAGACCATCCGCGAATATCGCGGAATCGTGACCGGCGAGGCCATCGTCGGCGCCAACATCCTCAAGGACATATTCGCCGGCATTCGCGACATCGTGGGCGGGCGATCCTCCGCCTACGAAAAGGAATTGCGGCGCTCCCGCGAGACCGCGCTGGCCGAATTGTCGGAGGAGGCGCGCATGAAGGGTGCCGACGCCGTGGTCGGCATCGATCTGGACTACGAGGTAGTGGGTTCCGGCGGCAGCATGCTCATGGTCGCAGCCAGCGGCACCGCTGTAAGGCTGCGCTGAACGGTTGCGCTAGCTTGCGTACGCCGAGTCTATTCTCCCGCGGCGCACAACTTCTTCGGCGAATTCGTCGGCAACGACGTTAGTGGCGAGGCCTGTTTCCGCCGAGCGTTCGTATACGCGGCGCAGGATGTCGCCAAGTCCATGCAGGTGGGCTGGAAGATTTTCTCGTGGCTCCCTGTTCAGCTGGTAGTGCAGATCGATAATGCCGCCGGCATTTGCGAGGTAATCCGGCGCGTACAAGAGGCCGCGATCCTTCAGTTCATTTCCGACGCTCGAGTACGCCAACTGATTGTTGGCCCCTCCGGCAATGATTGGCGCGCGAATCCGGGTTATGGACGTTTCATTCAGTATTCCGCCCATTGCGCAGGGAGAGAGCACGTCCACATCTGCCGACAGGATCTCGTCGGTGCCCACAAGGTCGGCACCCAACTTCTCGGCCATGTGGCTGACGAGTTTCTGATCGACATCCGCGAGAACGAGCCTGGCGCCCTGAGCCGCAAGCAGCCGGGCCAGACGGCCGCCAACGTTCCCTACGCCCTGAATGGCGACCCGAATGCCATGCAAGGATTTCCCGGCGCCCAGCAGGTAACGGATACTGGCCTTGATGCATGCCAGCAGGCCTTGAGCGGTCGACGCGGACGCATTGCCGCTGGCTGCGTCGATGCCACCGACATGCGCAGTGACCTCGCCCATCGTGCGGACATCATCCATCGTCGTTCCCATGTCGAAGGAGGTGATATAGCGGCCACCAAGCGATTCGACGGCATTGCCGAATGCGTACAGCAATTCTTTGGTCTTGTCCCTTGCGGGATCTGCAACGACGACGGCCTTCCCGCCGCCGAAAGGGATACCTCCTATGGCGCATTTGTAGGTCATGCTCTGCGACAGGCGCAATACATCACCGAGCGCTGCCGAGGTAGATTCGTAGGGCCGCATCCGGCAGCCTCCGATTGCGGGGCCGAGGCGTGTGTTGTGGATGGCGATGATCGCCTTGAGCCCACTTGGGCGATCATTAAAAAAATGCACGGATTCATGTCGAAAATCCGCATGTTTGAAGAGATCGACCATGCGCACGGCTCTCGGGGCGCGCTCGGAGAGAGGGCTTATCCTTCCTTAAGGGCCCTCAGGCGCTTGTTCAGGCGGTTTTTGTGGCGGGCGGCCTTGTTGGCGTGGATGATGCCCTTGCCGACCATGGAGTCGATGACGGGCCTGGCTTCCTCGTAGGCGGCCGCGGCCTTTTCGGCGTCGCCTGAGTCGAGGGCGCGAACGGTCCTGGAGATGGCGGTGCGCAGTTTCGAGCGCGCCGACATGTTGCGCGCGCGGCGCTCCACGGCCTGGCGGGCGCGTTTGGCGGCTTGTGCTGAATTCGCCATGGGCGCGCATTGTAGCCGAAGCGCCCGCGCCTGTGCGCCTGTCGGTGTGTGATTGCGCGGGGGATTGGGGGGCTGCTATTGTGCGGCCGTAGCAATCGCCGGGGCCGGCCATTCTTTCCGACCTGCTAAGCCGCAACATCCTGATCCTGCTCGTGGCGCAGGCCGCGTCCGTTACCGGCACGGTCGCGATCGTTACCGTAGGCGGGATACTGGGCCGCGGGCTGGCGGGGAACCCGGCGCTGGCCACGCTGCCGCTGTCGATGCTGATCGTCGCCACGGCGCTTTCGACCATTGTCGCGGCTTCGATCATGTCCCGTATCGGGCGGCCCCGGGGTTTTGCCCTGGGTGCGGCCCTCGGCGCCGCGGGAGCGGGCTGCGCCTGGGCCGCCACCGCTGTGGGAAGCTTTGCCCTGTTCTGTCTCGGTTCGATACTCATCGGCTGCGCCACGGCCTTCTCGCAGCAGTACCGTTTCGCCGCCACGGAGAGCGTCAGGCCCGCTGCGGCGCCCACGGCGGTCGCGGTGGTGTTGACGGGATCGATGGCCGGCGCGATCGTGGGTCCCGGCCTGGTGGCGCGCGGCGAGTCCTGGATTGCCGGAGCCCAGTTTGGCGGCAGCTTTGCGGCGATGGCGGCTTGCTACGTGCTGGCCGGCGCCGTTCTCTTGGCGCTGCGCCCGGCGTCGTCTAAAGCGCGGGAGGAATCCGGCGGCGACGTCCGCCCGCTGAGGACCATTGCCGGGAGCCGGTTGTTCATAGTCGCCGTGGTCGGCGCGGCGATGGGGCAGGGTGTCATGGCCTTCATGATGACGGCGGCCCCGTTGGCCATGCACGTCGTTGACGGGCATTCCCTGGCCGCGACGGCGGCGATCATCCAGGCGCATGTGCTGGCGATGTACGCGCCGTCGCTCGTTGCCGGCGGGCTGATAACGCGATTCGGTGCCGGGCGCATCATGATGGTGGGCGCGGTTCTTCTCGGCGTGACACTTGCCGCGGGGCTGGCGGGCCGGGAGGTCATGCACTACGGGATTGCCATGGTGGCGCTGGGTTTCGGCTGGAACTTCCTGTATGTCGGCGGAACGACGCTGCTGGCGCGCTCGTATCGACCGGCGGAACGCTTTCGTGTCCAGGGCCTCAATGATTTCATCGTGTTGGGATGCGCGGCATTGGGATCCCTGAGTGCCGGGGCGGTCATGCAGCTTCTGGGTTGGGACGCGGTGTTGTACGCTTCCATGCCTGCGATCATGCTGGCGATGGCTGCGATTCTCTGGGCTCGTCCGGACCGCGAAAGCGTGGTTGCCGGTTGACATGCCGATGAGGAAATTTGTATTCGCGAAGATTCCCGGCGTGGTCGTCTGGACCGCGCTGTCATGCGGTTGCGCCGCGATTCCGTCGCCCGACGGCGCAAGCGGTCCGGAAGCCTCGCGGCAGTCGGCCCCCATGTCCGCCGGGGGGCTCGTGCGTTACACCGAAGAGCGCGAGGCCTGCGCGAACCGCAATCCCCTTCGCAACGCCTACTTCGGTGATCTGCATGTGCATACGACCTACTCCTACGACGCCCGGCCCCTGGGCGTAACTACGGTGCCGTCCGACGCGTACCGCTACGCGCGCGGCGAGGAAATCCTGCTGCCGCCCTACGAGCAGGGCGGGCAACCGGTGGCGGTCCGGAAGGTCGGTCCCGCACTGGACTTTGCCGCCGTGACCGACCACGCCGAGTTCTTCGGCGAACTGGCCCTGTGCGTGGACGCCGGCAGCGAGGCCTACGGCAGCCGAAGCTGCGAGGCCATCCGCAACGGTGGCCCCACGGCGATCCTGGTTCTGGTGCGAGGTCTGTCGAGAGACGTTCCGACGCGCAGCGCGGACATCTGCGGCGACGACGGCGCCCGTTGCATTGAAGCCTCGCGGACCTACTGGAAGCGCACCCGCGAGATGGCGGAAGCGGCCTACGATCGCTCTTCGAGTTGCAGTTTCACGAGCTTCGTAGCCTATGAGCACAGCGCCAGCCGCGACAACAACTCCTACCATCGCAACGTGATCTTTCGCAACGACAAGGTACCGGAGTTGCCGATTTCCACCTTCGAGGCACCGACCGACAGGGAGCTGTTCGACCTGCTGGGCGTCGAGTGCCTCGAGGGCGTGGCGGGATGCGATGTGCTGTCCATACCGCATAGCTCCAACCTGAGTTCCGGGGTCCTGTTTACCTCCGCTGTCGATGGTTCGGATTCCGCCCAGGTCGCAAAGGTCGCGGCGCGGCAGCGCAATGTGCTGGAGCCGATCGTGGAAATCTTTCAGCACAAGGGCAGCGCGGAGTGCTACAACGGGCTTCCCGGCATCCTGGGCGGGCCGGACGAGTTGTGCGACATGGAAGAACTGCGCCGGTATTACCGGGGATTGCCGGCGGAGGACAACCCGCCGCCGTTCTGCGGCGAAGGCGAGACGGGGATGGGCGCCAGCCTGAACGCCGGATGCGTCTCCCGGAACGACTATTACCGCGGCATTCTCCTGACCGGCCTGCAAACCGGTCGACGGCTAGGCGCCAACCCCTACAAGTTCGGCGTGATCGGCTCGACGGACACGCATCTGTCCACGTCCGGCGACGTCGATGAGAGCGCCTGGCGCGGCCATACCGTTTCCGAGACCGATCTCGGCGAGCGCCTCACGCCCAGCCCCGTGCATCCGATCGGGCTGTATACGAATCCGGGCGGCCTGGCGGGCGTCTGGGCGGTCGAGAACTCGCGCGACGCCCTGTTCGAAGCGCTGAAGCGGCGCGAAGTGTTCGGGACCACCGGCCCTCGCATCCAACCGCGCTTCTTCGGCAGCTGGGACTACGCTGCGGAGGCCTGCGAGTCCGTGGCCGAATCCGGGTATGCGCAGGGCGTGCCCATGGGAGAGGACCTGCCTGCCGGTCCGACCGGCTCTTCGCCGCGCTTCCTGGTGGCGGCCGGGCGTGATCTCGAAAGCGCGCCGCTGCTGCGCCTTCAGGTGATCAAGGGCTGGGTGGACGACAACGACCAGGCGCACTACAAGGTGTTTGATGTCGCCGGAGATTCCGAGTCCAGCGGCGAGATAGATCCGGAAACGGGAGTCTGGAACGGCCCCGGGCACGACGCGCTGTGCGCCGTGTTCGAGGACCCTGAATTCGATCCGGATGAGCCGAGCTACTACTACATGCGCGCGGTGGAAACGCCGTCGTTGCGATGGAGCTCGCGCCAGTGCCTGGAACTGCCGTCCGAAGCGCGTCCGGCGGAGTGCGAAAACACGGCGCCCGGTGTCATCCGGGAGCTCGCCTGGAGTTCGCCCATCTGGTACACGCCTGAAGAAAGCTAGCCCGGATAAAATTTCCGGATGAGCCATGCAATTCAGGTAGACCGGGCGGGCGGCCCGGAAGTGATGGAGTGGCGCGCCGTCGAGGTGGACGCTCCCGGCCCAGGCGAACTGCTTATCGGTAACCGGGCCATCGGTTTCAACTTCATTGACACCTACTTCCGCACAGGCGTCTATCCGCTGGAATATCCGAGCGGACTCGGCTCCGAAGGCGCGGGCGAGGTGCTGGCGGTAGGCGAAGGTGTCGAAGGGTTCGCGCCGGGAGACCGGGTGGCTTATTGCACGCCGCCGATAGGGTCCTATTCGGAGGAAAGAATCTATCCAGCCGACCGCACCGTGCCTCTTCCCGACTCCGTGAGCTTCGAGCAGGCGGCCGCCATGATGCTGAAAGGGCTGACGAGCTGGTACCTGCTGCACCACAGCTATCCGGTACGGCAAGGCGACGACGTGCTGCTGTACGCGGCCGCCGGGGGCGTGGGGCAGATCGCCGCCCAGTGGGCGGCGCTGTTGGGAGCGCGCGTCATCGGAATCGTGGGCAGCAGCGGCAAGGTGGACGAGGCGCGCCGGGCAGGCTGCGCCGACGTCGTGCTGGCCGACGATCCGGACCTCGTTGCCAAGGTGCGGGAACTGAGCGGCGGCGGCGTGGCGGCGGTGTACGACTCCCTGGGGAAGGACACGTTCATGCAGTCGCTGGACTGCCTGCGTCCGCTCGGCACGATGGTGACCTTCGGCAATGCAACCGGCCTGGTGGAGCCGATCGCGCCCATCGACCTTGCGCGGCGCGGCTCATTGAAGCTAACCCGGCCGATTCTGTTCGATTTCGTGTCGACCGAGGAGCAACTGCGCGGCGCGGCCGCAACCTTGTTCGAGCAGGTCGGATCGGGCGCACTCTCGATAAAGATCGGTCAGCGCTATCCCCTGCAGGACGTGGCCCAGGCGCACCGTGACGCCGAGGGCCGGCGCACCACCGGCTCGACGATTCTGCTGCCCTGAATCAGGCGTTGGGCAGGACGATGATCTTGCCGTCGCGGGCCGAGCCGGTGCGCGCGGCGTGGGCGAAGGCTTCGCGCCATTCATCCAGCGTGTAGCGGGCGGCAATCTTTGCGCTAAGGCGCCCGTCGGAGGCCATGAGCGCGATCTCGTTCTGTAACTCGTCGATTTCCTCTTCGGTGCGGGTCGCGAAACAGCGCGTCGTCGACATGCCGCACAGGCGGATGTCGTGCAGGAACATCTGCCAGAAATCGATCCGGCAGGGCTCGTCGGTCAGCGTGCCGTAATTCACGATCAGCCCACCGTCGGCCAACCAATCGGCCATGCGCATCACGCCGTCGCCGGCGATGGCGTCGATTCCGAGGCGAATATCGGCCCCGCCGGTCGCTTCGCGTATGCGCCCCGCCAGGTCCGGTCCGTCGAGGACCACGGCATCGGCGCCCAGGTCCTTGAGTTCCTGAACGACTTCTTCCCGGCGCACGAGATTGACCGTTCGATAGCCCCACCTGGCCGCCAGGACGATCAGATACCGCCCGACGTTGGAATTGGCCGCGTCCTGCAGCACCCACTCGCCCTGCTCGAGATCCACGAAGTCCTGCAGCAGGGTCCAGGCGGTTGCGCCGTTGATGTTCGAAAGCACGAGCTGTTCCGCATCGCCGGCCGGCGCGCGCCGCATGCCCATGTCGTTCCGGTGGACCCGCACGTACTCGGAAAACGTGCCGCAGCCCAGCGGAAGAAACACGCGGTCGCCGACCTCGTAGCCCGAATCGGCGCCGGTCTCGACAACTTCTCCCACGCCCTCGAAGCCCGGCGTGACGGGCAGGGGACGGCGAAGCGCGTCGATGCCCTGCACCAGCTTGATGTCGGCGATGTGCATCGCGCTGGCTTCCAGCCTGGCGACGACCTCGCCCGGTCCCGGATCGCCGAGCTCAACCTCCTCCAGCCGCACCACGTCGGCCGGTTCGCCGTTCTCGTCGAACCTAAGCCGTCGTGTCCGCATCGGTGCGGTATCTGTCCAGCAGTTCCTCGCTGAGGCCGAATTCGCGGGCCAGCCCCTTGAACAGCGCGCCGGTCACGGCTTTCTCGCCCCGGTCGAGCAGGGCGCCTTCGACCTGGCCCCTGACCATCTTCTGCAGGGCCTTGGGTACCCCGTCGAGCATTTCCAGCGCCTGGGCGTCCCACTCCATCGCGTCCACTTCCGCGGTTTCCTCCGCTTCTTCCGTTTCCACGGGCGGCACGTACACGTCCGGCGGATCGCCCAGTACGTGCATGACCACGTCACGCGTGGAGGTATGGAAGTAGTCCTTGCGTTTCTCGTCGCCCAGCCCCACGGGCAGGTTCATGGCCGGCAGGCGCTCGGCGCGGGGCAGGGCGGCCAGGCCCTTGTCCATCACGATGGCTTCGATATTGCCTATCACGTGGGCCTGGGTGCGGTCGAGTTCGTAGAACTTGTCGACCGTGCATTCCATGATCTGCGGGCACTCGGCGATGCTCGGCGGCTTCACCTTGCGCGACGGAATCATCGTGTAGCCGGTGTAATCCAGTTCGTTGGCGCCATCGGGATAGAAACGGCCGGTCTCCATCATGTCTTCCAGCGTGTCGTATTTGGGGCAGTTGATGACGAACTCGCCCGTGTCCCTCATGTTGATGAAGGTGTGGGCGGTGTTGCGGCCGCCCAGCAGAATGCGCGGTTTCTTGTGCATCACGTCGTACTGCATGATGTGCGAAAAGGCGCCGGCGTTCACGCGGCCATGCTTGTCCAGCGTGGTGACGAT
Organism: Gammaproteobacteria bacterium; assembly: GCA_028821145.1. Taxonomy (GTDB): domain Bacteria; phylum Pseudomonadota; class Gammaproteobacteria; order Steroidobacterales; family Foliamicaceae; genus Foliamicus. Next base: position 58,256 of record JAPPHC010000052.1, read on the forward strand.
GGTGATGAGCTTGGGGAAGATCCAGTAATCCGAATACCAGAACGGCCGGATCCGCACTTCCTCCTTCTCGGGCAGTGTCTTTGCTTGTGCGTCCATGTCGCGGAAGTATAGCCGCCATCCCTGATCCGGCGGGTAATTTTTCGATCTGCTAGACTCGCGCCGCGTCGCATCGGCCGGCCGGCCGACCGGCGCGACATCGAATCCGACAGGCGGGCATATTCCATGGGTTTGCTGGACCGCGTATTCGGCCCGAAGACGATCGACGAGAAGTTCGTCGATAGCCCCATGCGCGACAACTGGTACCAGGCCAGTTCGTACTGGCCGTCGTCCTTCTCTTTGATCACGACCGTCAGCGAGGACGGTTCGACCAATATCGGCCCGTACCAGCTGACCCTTCCGTTCGAGGTCATCAGGGAGCGCTCGTTCCTGGTCTGCAGCCGCAAGGGTTCGAATACCGAGACCAACCTGCACCGTAATCCCAAGTGTGCGGTGAACTTCGTCGAGTTCGACAGGAAAAAGCTGAAGAAGATCGTCGGTCTGGGCTATCCGGGCCAGACCACCGAGGAAAAAATGGCCGACAACCCGTACACGCTGATCGAGAGCCCTACGCCCGGCCGCGGAACGGCGGATGGATGCCCGCTGATCATCAAGGAAGCGTTTCAGGTGCACGAAGCGCGCTGGGACGAGACGTTCCGGATCAAGGACGACGGCAGGACGCCCGAATACCTGGTGCTCAGGCTCGAAAACATCCTGCTGAAGGAAACCTGGGCGAAGAACATCGAGAACGGCACCCGGCGCATGCCCAACATGCCCATCACGTTCGGGTTCCGCGACGGCGAGAAGTTCTGGTTCGCCGAGCGAAAGAAGGCGTTCTGGTTCCCGACGCCAACCGACAAGGGCGCGAAGGAAGAATCGGTACTCTACGAAGCCAACCGCATCGACCCGGAAGTCAGGTTCACGCGTGAAGCCTGCAAGCAACTGACCGGCATACCCAAGCCTTTCATCAAGACGGCGCTCAAGGGAATCATCAAGCAGGCGAAGGAGCGCGGCGTCACCGAGGTCGACCGCGAATTCGTCGAAATGCTGAACAAGGAGCGCGGCTGACCGCCCCGGCTAACAGCCCTGGTCAGGTTCCCCCCGCGGGACTCAACACGATCGCCGCCCGGATCTCGTCAAAAACCGAGTCGGCAAACTGGTGGATCTGCTCGGTGGTGCGGTTCAATACCGGGTGAGGCGTATACACGGACGCGCCGTCAAAACCTATCTTCGAACACTGTTGCTCGAACGCCTGCTTGAACGCGGTCGTCAGAACGCTGACGCCGGGAATGCCGAGGTTGTCGAGATCGTTCAGGTCATGGGTCGAGCAGGATGTGCATGACCCGCAGTCGGACAGAGCCAATACGACCACATCGGTTTCGGTGACGATGTCCTGGATGATCTCGGTAGGGGCCGTGCGCGTATTCGTCGGTTTCTTGTACCGTTTGGTGGATACTTTCGACTCGGTGAACAATTGTTCGAGGCGGTCGACGAATTCGTCTCCCCGCATCTTGCCGATATCGAGCAGTGCCACGGTCTTGCCGTCCAGTGACGCGGGCGGCTGCTGCCGCGGCCTGTTCACCGCGGCCGATTCCGCTGTTGGATCCCGCAGGGTAATCGCGCTCACAACACGATTTCCCTCGTGACGGGCTGAGATTCCTCCCGAAAACGGCCACCGGTCCAGCCGCAAAGGATCGCCGAGTACAGGCCGGCCTGTCCACCGGCGCGCACGATCAGCAGACCTTCGGGCCAGAACTTATTGACGGTCTCTTCGGCGCGCGCGGGATCGATACCCTCTCCGACGCCCTGGGCGCCCTGCACGATCTCGGCCCCGGGCCTCTTCAGGTTGTCGTGCAGCGACGCCGTGATGTCGGCGCGGCTCCAACCAGCATCGCGAAAGATGGCGTGATGCTCCGGCGACAGCACGAGCATCGCGTTCGTGAACTCGGCGAGCTTTACGTGTCCAACCGCCAGCAACGACATGGCCAGCGACTTGCTGAGTTCTTCAGGCGTATTGGAGCGCCAGTCGATGATCCCCTGCACCCCGTCGCCCTGGAACAGGGTGACGGTGTTCTGCCCTCGCTCGAATCCACGCGAGACCGACAGCGGCTCCCAATCGGGATCCGTGTACTCGTCCTCGGCGAAACAGAACGTGTGTTTTCCCGGACCGCCAAGCGTCGAGCGATCCAGATCGCCCGGTATGCCGCCGCCGACATTCCGCACGATCAACTGCAGTGCGCGGCCTATCGTCGAGTTCGCCCGATTGCCCTGGCCGAGCGCATTGATTCCCCAGTTCATCCCGATCCTCTTGGCAATCGGCCCGTTGACGACGATGATCGGCGACGAGAAGCACGTTGTGCAGAGCAGCCCGTGCAAGGTAAAGACGGGCTCGAGCGCGGCCTCCAGCGCGGTCAGAACGACCGGGAAGTACTCCGGTTTACAGCCTGCCATGACCGCGTTGACCGCGGCTTTCTCGACCGTGATCGACGCCAGGTTGGGCGGGACCCTGCCGATGACTTCGTCGGCTGCGCGGCTCGTTCCATTGAGCATGCGAAGAATGCGCGCATCGGTCGGCGGCGTGACCGGCAGTCCATCGGTCCAGCCGTGATCGAAGCAGGACTCCATTTCGTCGTCCCAGTCCTCCAGGCGAACGACCCGTGCGGACAGTCCCGGGTCTCCATACCTTGCGACGAGATTCTCGTAAATGCCCGGCTCGATGCTCCTGGAACCGCACCCGGGGCGAAACTCGGGCAGGTCCTCCGCCAGCGTGGGCAGGTCCAGCATTTCACGCCAGCCGGCCCGGTCCCAGCCATCGACGCGACCCGTTTCCCTGTCGTGGTCGAGCGCGATCAGCGTCGGCGTGGTCTCGACGTTCCAACGGTAGGACTCTTCGAGCAACGTATCGTCGCCGGGCGAATGCGCGCCGAGAAATGCCGGATCGTCCTGCACCAGGATTCTGATCGCCTTGCCGGCATCGATTGCTTCTCCGATGACCGGCTCGATCAGCTGGCAGGTCTCGCACTCCGCCTTGACGAACAGGAGGTGCGAAATTTGCGAGGCATCGCTCATTTGCAAGGGCCTTCAAATAATACTTGAATGGTAGTATGGTAAATGGCATACTCCCTGATGTCTACATGAGCGAGTGGCGACTCTTGGTTGTGTAGAGGGAAAACCGAACAATGGACCAGCCGCAGGTCCGAAGGAGAAATCCACATGAAAAATCAACTGAGATTCGCCCTGCCAATGCTCGCGCTATTGGTGGCCAATCCCGCGATCGCTCAGGATGCTGCATCGGATGATGTGGACGGAATTGATGCGATCGTGGAGGAGGTGGTCGTTACGGGTTCACGTATTGCCAGAAATCCGGCCGACGTCGCGGCGCCGCTGGTCTCTGTCGGTTCGGACGACGTACTTTATTCCAACACACCGGATCTGGGTCAATTTTTACAGGAATTGCCCCAGCTTTCGAGCTTCGGCGGGCGTCAGTCCATTTCGGCGGACGAACGCAACGGGTCAACCAGCAGTACAGGATTGAGCCGGGCCAATCTGCGCGGTCTGGGCACGTCCCGGACTCTGGTTCTGGTGAATGGCAAGCGGCATGTTTCCGGGGCTGCCGGCACCCAGGCAATCGACCTGTCGACCATCCCTCCCATCCTGATCCGGTCGGTGGAGGTCATCACCGGTGGCGCATCCGCGGTTTACGGATCTGATGCGGTAACCGGTGTGGTGAACATCATCCTCGACGACGAACTGGAAGGCGTTGTCTTCGACACCAACTACAACCGCCGATTCGAGAATTCCGCCGGCGAAAACTACCGGTTCGCCATTGCGGGCGGTTCGGAGTTGGCGGACGGGCGCGGGCATATCACCGCGTCCGTGCAGTACGACCGGCAAAGCCTCATGTTGGCGCCCGATCAGCCATTCTCGAACAACTATCAGAGAGTGAACGTCACCGACGCCAATAACGTCAGGGGCGATGGCAATCCCGATCACGTGATATTGCCGAATGTGGCCGAAGACATCATAGGCCCCTTCAGTGTTTTCAACGTGTTCGGTGAATATGCCGCGGCATTGGGTAATACCGGGCGCTGGAGCTTTACCGAAGACGGCCGCGACATCTTCAGATTGCCTGAACCTATTGTCGCCGGGCGGTATCCGCGTCCCCAGAACCTCATTCTGGGTGACTTCGCCGAAATCACTCCCGCGCTTGGGCCGCGTGATCCGTACCTGACCATTATTCCCTCGGCTGAACGATTAGTCAGTACTGCAAGCGTAAAGTTTGACGTGGGCGCCAATTTTGAAGCTTATGCCGATACCAAGTACTCCAAGACTTCCGGCCGCGATGTCGATTTTCCCCGACAAATCATTTTTGCGCGGATCAATGTTGCGGACAATCCCTACCTTCCGGAATCGGTTCGCGCCCGGTTCCTGGCCGGCGGGGTAGGGGAGGTTCGAATTCTGGACAACGTACTTGAGCTTGAAACTTCCGGGGAGTGGTATGACCGCCAGTCTTCAACCATCGTTGCAGGTCTTCGCGGCGACTTCGATGCAGGATTCTCCGCACTGACGCTTGACGCGTATGCGCAATACGGCTCAACCCGTAACGAGATTCGCCGAGCGCCGCAACGAATCACACCCAACCTGGGCGCGGCCATCGATGCCGTAATCGATCCGGCCACGGGCCGGCCCGCGTGCCGCAGCCATGTGCCGTCCGCGCAGCCTGCCGGCTATCGCAGTCCGGCGAGTGTCGATGCCGGCAATTGCGCGCCCCTGAATCCGTTCGGTATTGGCCTCGTATCGCAGGAAGCGCTCGACTTCGTGTTCAAACCGGCGACCAACCTGCAGGAGGTCGACCAGGCAGTCCTGGGTCTTACGTTCACGGGCGACACCAATCGCTTTGCCAATCTTCCCGGCGGACCGGTCTATTTTGCGGGCGGCGTCGAGTATCGGGACGAATCGGCCGCCTTTGACTGGGATACGCTCGAGGAACTCGGCGCCTTTGGAGGCCCTGCTTCGGATTCGTCAGCCTCGTTCGATGTATCCGAGGTTTTCGCCGAGGTGAGTGTGCCGGTGCTGGATACTCTGACGCTCGATGGAGCGGTCCGCTACGCGGACTACAGTCATGCCGGCGGCGCGACGGCCTGGAAGGTCAGCGGCAATTTCGCGCCCGTAGAGAGATTCGGTATCCGCGGCACGTACTCCGAGGCCGTGAGAGCGCCGAACCTGACGGAGGCCTTCTCGCCCGCGTCACAGATGAACTTCCTGCCCGACGACTTGTGCGACTTCGAGTTCCTGGCAAACGAAACGCAGACCGTTGCCAACAACTGCGCCGCCCTGGGTCTGGGCCCCGACTTCGATGCCTTTGACGGCTTGACGATTTTCGGATCGGTCAGCGGGAACGAGAATCTGACGCCCGAGGAGTCGGAAAGCTACACCTTCGGCGTTGTCTTCAGGCCATTCGAAGGCTGGGAATTCTCCATTGACTACTACTCGATCGAGATTACCGACGCGATCGCTTCCATTGGCGGGCAGGACATCGTCAATCTTTGTCTGCGCGACGAGACCGGAATCAACAACCAGTTCTGTGACCGTATTGCACGGAACCCGGGACCGGGCGATACGCCGCGCGGCGTTCCTGTCGGCGGCATTATCGACATCGCTTCCGGCTTCGTGAATGTCGCAGCGCTCGAGACCAGCGGTTTCGATGTCGCGGGTTCGTTTTTCGGGGACGCGAGCGATCTGACATTCGGGATGCTCAAGACGGGCACGATGTCCTTCAACATCGTATATACCAATGTGGACGAGCTGTCGGAGTTCCCGTTCCAGAACGATCCGTCCAGGGAAGACGTCAAGGCCAGTGAGATTGGCCGTCCGAAGCATCAATTCAAGGCAGCTCTCGCATACAGCGGAGGCCTGTTTGATGTTCGGTGGGAATTGCTCTATATCGGCAATCAGGTAGCGAGGAACATTTCCTTCGACGAGCCCGACATTGTGTCGCCGGATGACACGGGCACGACCCTTTACAACGATGTGTTCGTTTCGAAGACTCTGGACTGGTTTGGGTCGGAAACCATGGTTTATGCAGGAATCAACAATCTGTTCGATGAGGAACCCCCCATAGCGGCGCTGGAACTCACCGCGCGGAACGAGGCTGCCAACTTTGATCAATACGGCCGCAACTACGTGCTCGGCGCCAGGGTCCAGTTCTAATTCCGGGGTCCCCATGTTCATGGGCGAACAGTCTGAACGTCCATGACTAACGCTGTGCGCTCACCGACCCGTTCGGTGAGCGCACAGCCATCTACAAGCCAGAGCCAGGCGCGTGGCCGGAGCCTCGCTGAATCGGTGAGGGGCTCCATTCGGATAAGGTACGTTCACTGTGAAGATTTCATCAGGCATTTGCAGTAGTGCATTGCCGATACTGTTCGCGGCAGCGGCGGGACTGTCTGTTTCAGCCTGCGGCGAAGGCCGCGAATCGACTGCCCCGCTCGATGACCGGGATCCTTCAACGGTGGTCGACGGGAATTGGCCGAATACCGGACGAAATTTCAGCGAGGACAGGTTTTCCCCGCTGGATCAGATATCACACTCCAATGTCTCCGAATTGGGACTCGCCTGGCGCATGCCGGTCGCTACGGCAACGAACCTCAAGGGCACTCCGATTGCGGTGAACGGATCCCTTTTCGTCACCGACGGATGGGGCGTGGTAAGCAAGGTCGACGGCGCCTCCGGAGAGCTGATCTGGAGATATGACCCCGGGCCCGATCACAGTGCGGTGCGGGGAGCATGCTGTACCGTCCTGAACCGGGGCCCCACGAGTTCGGACGGCAAGGTATTTGCGGCCGCTTTCGATGGTCAGCTTTTCGCTCTGGACATGGAGAGCGGTGAGGAAATCTGGAAAGTGGACACGATAGACAGTGAAGGGCTCTATTCAAGCTCGGGGGCGCCGCGTATTGCCGGAGACAACGTCCTTATCGGGAACGCCGGCGCCGAGTTCGCTGTCAGGGGTTATGTGTCGGCCTACAACAAGGACACGGGCGAACTGGCCTGGCGCTTTTACACGGTACCCGGGAACCCGGGAGACGGGTTCGAGAATGCCGCCATGGAAATGGCTGCCGGCACCTGGAACGGCGCCTGGTGGGAAAACGGCGGCGGTGGGACGGTCTGGGACTCCATGTCCTATGACCCGGAGCTGGATCTTGTCTACATCGGTGTGGGGAACGGGTCCCCATGGAATCGGGAGACCCGCAGCCCGGGTGGGGGCGACAATCTTTTCCTGTCGTCCATCGTTGCGCTCAATGCGACGACCGGGGACTACGTCTGGCACTACCAGACCACGCCAGGCGATTCCTGGGACTTTACCGCTACCTCGCCCATGGTCCTGACCGATATCGAGATTGATGGCCAGTTGCGCCAGGTCATCATGCAGTCGCCGAAAAACGGCTTCTTTTATGTGCTGGATCGCCGTTCCGGCGAACTCCTGTCGGCGGACCCGATCGCCACCGTGAACTGGGCCTCGCATGTTGACATGGAGACCGGTCGCCCCGTCGAGCACCCCAATGCAAGATTCATCGAAGAACCGTTCCTGGGCATCCCGGGACCGAGTGGCCACCGGAATTGGCACGGCATGTCCTTTCATCGGCCTTCGGGGCTGATGTTCATGGCGGTAAACGAAACGGCCTTCCTGTTTACTCAGACCGACGACATCGTTGAAGTGCAGGGCCGTTTCCGGCAGGACCTGGGATACAGGCCGTGGCAGGACCTGGCTTCGATACTCGAGGAAAGGGGCGTTACGCTCGAAGGCCAGTACCTGCTCGCCTGGGATCCGGTGGCCCGTAAAGAGGCCTGGCGGGCCAGCCGTAATCCGCCACGCGGCGGCAGCGTTCTTTCAACCGCCGGAGAACTGGTGTTTCAGTCCGATCGATCCGGTGAGTTTGCGGCCTACCATGCGAGGACGGGCGAAAGGCTTTGGTCGACCTCCCTCAACACGGGCGCCGTCGGCGGGCCGATTTCCTATGAGGTGGACGGTCGGCAATACATAGCCATTCTTGGGGGGCACGCGCATCCGGGCTACAACATGGCAAGAAACGCGGCCCTGTTCTCCTTCAGCTTGGGCGGCGACAGCCCCTTGCCTGCAAGAATCGAATGGCCGGTGGACAACTATGAAGCGGTGACCCTTACCGCGGAGCAGTCAGCAATGGTTGGACTTGGCGACAGGCTCTACCATGCGCACTGCATGCATTGCCACGGTCCGAATGCCGCAAGTGGCGGCAATGTTTCCGACCTGAGGCATTCGCACATTTCAATCTTTGACATCTGGACGGAAATCGTTCTTGACGGGACGCTTGAATCCAACGGAATGCCCGCGCATGCCGACGTTCTGACGCAGGACGAGTCCGACGCAATCAAGTACTACGTTCAGGACCGAGCGAACCAGAGAAAAGGCGCCCCTTCCGGCGCCGACGATTGATCTTCAGTTCGGCAATGCCTCGAACGGCCCGCGTGGGCCGGATCGGGGCGGTATCAATGAGGGCTTTTCCAGGGCCTCGAAAGCGGGAGTACCCGGGAGGGATTGCCTGTCATGATGTCTTCGATTTGAGCTTCCGTCATCCCCTGGTCGCGGAAATAAGGCAACAGCACCGTATGCACATATTTCAGTCCGAAGCCCCCGAACCGGGTCAGCTGAAATTTCGTACACAGGTCATGCGACACCAGGATCTGTTTTGAGTAGCCCTTTTCCACGAGCGAAAGAATGGCTTCGGCGCCACGCAGATCATTCATGCTTAACTGCCAGGGGTTTCCGAATACGTCAAACTGAAGAAAGACTCCCCGCTGCAACAGACCCTCAAGAAATGAAAGGTCGGCCACCGCCGCGTTCGATATGTGGCCCAGGATGACGCGGGATAGATCCGCGCCATCTCTTTCGAGCAGGTCGAGGGCCAGCGTGAGTTTTGACATATCGTAAAAATCGCTGTGAATCGAAATGGCCGCGCCCGTCCATGAACTTGCCATCGCCGCCGCCCGAAGTACTTTCGATTCACCCGTTACGGGCTCTGCGGAAGTAATTTTCTCGATCGGTATTTCGCCGATGATTCCCGCCTTTACCGTCGTGCCATTCACGCCTACGGTGATGTCCTCATACATCCGCAGGGCCAGATCATGCGTGCTCATTCCCGTCAGTGCCGCGGGATGCCAGGCGGTTCGGTAATAGCCGGTGCCCATCACAATCCGGACTCCCGTGCGCTCCGATACCTCTTTCAATTTTTCCGGTTGTCTGTTGAGCCCGATGGACGTGACGTCAACAATCGCGCCTCCCCCAAGCTCACGAAAATCGGACACTTCATCCAGTGCGTCCTGCAGGCTGTCCAGAGTGAAGGCGTCCCTGTTGGCCCACAGACGGGCGGCCATCCCGGTGCGGTTGTGCATGGTCAAAGGCTGCCTCCATGCCTTCAACTGCTCGGGCGAAGTGGGCGGGGTCCGGCCGAAGAGCTGGTTCCAGCGGGCCGGCTCATCGGCGGGCAACCAGAAGTCGATGAAAAGATGCTCATGCATCAACGTTTCACCCAGCCGGTCGGGCTCGATGGCGCCCGTGACCGTGAGCACCTTGCCGATGTGATCGGGCCCGGGAGTGTCGTCGATCTTGAGTATCAGTTCCCGCCGAACTTCCGCGACGCTGGTTAATAGAGGTTTCTCACGCAGACGGCCGACCTCCTTCTCGTCATATGGAGAAAAAGAGTCGGGGATGTTCTCCTTGTCGAACTTCCAGAGCATCCAGTTCATCAGTTCCGCCACCTCGGCATCGGAGAGACTGGCAAAGGCGACGCCGGGCACGCGAACCAGGTATTGCCGCCCGCCTTCCACCTTGAGGAAGCGGGACACCTGGCCCGCCATGTTCGGCGCGCCACCTTCGGTTCCCTCGGCATTCGTCCCGTGGCAACCTCTGCAACTCATGGTCCAGTTGAGTTCCGCGCCCGACAGGACGGGTGCGTTGTCAGGATCGGGAGGTTCCGAGGCGTTGCCGCCCACGGACAGCAGCAGCGAAACGCATAGCGCGAGAAAGCGCACAGCCGGGGCCGCCGCCACTACTTTTGCTGGACGGCTATGCCGACGACATTCGAGGTCGAGCAGGTAAACGTCGTTTCCCCGGAGCCCATGCACCAGAGGTAGGCCCGGCTCGACTGCGACCTGATCGGGGGCTTCGCATAGGGATCATGCGGAGAACACAGGCATCGCTTGCATGTGGGTTTCCCGCAACAGTCGTTGTAGGAAATGATGTAGTAGACGTCGTCGGCGGGATTGAGGCAGGTTCCGATCCAGGAGAGCGGCGACATTACGGTTCCGGGCGGGCAGGCATTTGCGCTGCCTCCGCAACAGGCGCATAGCGGTCCGCCGATGCCGCAGTAGCGCCAGTAGTCGCAGCTCGTCTGGCTGCCCTCTTCGCCTTCACTTACCGGTGGCCTGGGGGCAACCCCTTCATAGCCGGCCGGTTCCTGGTCGGCATGGGCCCTGGCCACAGGCAAAAGGGGCAGGGCGGCGCCGCCAACGAGCAGCGAACCCAGGCCGCCAAGCAAGCTGCGCCGGGAAGTGCGTTGCGCCAGTTGCCGTGTCATTTTTTCCGACAGCTTCTCTACAAACGACATATCGCCCCTCCCGGGCCAAAGGGAATTGCGGGACCCGATCATTGAGGCCGCACGTTGGCGCTATCGGGCGCCTTGATGCCGAAATCAACCAGTTCCAGGTGTTCCTGTATGGTCGAGACCTTCATCACTTGCGTTTCGATCAGACTCTCCAGGTGCTCGCGCGAATTTGTCAGCCCCAGTCCGCTGATTCGACCGTCGTCATCGATGAGTACCGCGAACGGCAGTTGACTGACCCCGAACTCAATACCGAGCGACTGCGACAAGACGTACGGGTAACTGCCGATCCTGTGCCTGTCGATAAACTCGACGTGCGCGTCGCGCGATTCGCCATCGCTGGCGAACACAAGGTCAAGCCAGCCACGCTCCCTGGCCGCGATTGACTTGATGGCCGGCAGCAGGGTCTTGCAGATCGGACACCCGGGAGCGAGGAAAAATATCAGCTGCGCCTTGTCTTTGCTGTCGGCATCGGCGGGTTTGCCGATTTTGATTTTTCCTCCGTCGATCGTGTCCAGACGCATCGTCGGAGCGACATCGCCGCCGGCCAGCTTCCTGTTCATCGCGAGCGCGCCCACCGGTGCGATTCGCTCGAACAGGACCCCAACCTGACGCGCAAGGGCAAAGGCAATGACGCCGAGCGCCAATACCAGGATCCAGAGGATCAGATTGGAAACTACGAGAAAATTGGTCATGCTGTCGAGTTCGGGGTCAGATAACTTCTGTTCGCAAGCAACGTATCGACAAGGACATACAGCATACCGGCGGCCAGTACCATCAACGGCAGATGGAGCCAATCAATGGTTTGCAGCTCACGCGCGGTGACGGGCAGCACGCCGGCAATACAAATCAGGATCAGGACGCCATTACGGCAGAGGTGCCAGGACGAGATCAGCGATCGTTGCTTGTGAAAGGAGCAACCGCAGTCTATTTCCCGATTTCCTCTTGTAATCGAGTAGGCCATCAACAACAGGTACGCGGACAGGAGCCCGGCGCCTGCACCAAATCCACAGATTGCAAGAATCCGCAATTGCGGGAACGGGAGGGGCGTGAAAAGCGCGAGTCCGATAGTTACCTCAATCGCCGCGACCAGGCCCGCGGCGGGGGCCTGCAGATACGGACGTACAACGTCATATTTGCCCAGCAGCGAAACAAATCGTTCAAAATCACTGAACTTGTGGAGCCCGCCGGCCAGGAAAAATACCGCCAGGAAAAGAGCGATAAGCCAATGCGCCAGCGGATCGATCATGGGCCAGCTCATTTGTTGGTGTGGATCAGCTGAAACGTCGTCGCATCTTCCCACCAGCCTCCTATCTCCTGGATGAATTCTCCGGTTTTCGCGTCATAAACGCCGAATCCATTTCCGGAAAGCAATACCAGGTGGGGGCTGTCTTCCCCCGTGACTGCAAGCGCGGATGCGTCCTTGCGCAAACCGATGCGGCCGATGCGCTTCCGCGCTGCCGGATCGAATGACCAGACTTCGGACGTGCCGCCAATACGCGAGCCGTCCTCCTCAACCCTGTGCATCAGCACGTAGAGCGTTCCGGAGCGGTCGACATCAACCGTTTCACGCCTTACGGGCCGCCAGCGGTCCTGCTCTTCTTCTTCGCTGATCAGGCTCCAGTCCGGAAGAACTACCGGCTTGGCGCCTGACAGATCGACCGGTTGCAACCTGCCGAACTGAGTCGGGAAATAAAAAATCTGATCGAAGACGCCCGGTGTCATGTACAGGGCATCGTTATCGATATCGTTGAACGGATCGGTCAGCCCCTCTTCAATCACGTCGCCGGACGCATTCAAGGTGAAGTGGGCCAGGGATCCGTCGCCGCACAGCGTGAAGAAACTCTGGTCCGCATAGGGGTAGATGAACGTGCAGCCCGGAATCTGGACTTCGCCTGCAACGGTCCTCTGTTCCATGTCGACCACCGTGACCGATGCCGCAGGCGTGAAATTGAAGATCAGCAGGAATCGCTCATTGCCGGTCAGGCGCGTCATTGCGGTTCGGGGGCTCATGAATGCCCGCTTGTTGCCGGGCAGCGGGACCTTGCCGATTGCCTGCAGGTTTGCATGTTCGTATATCGTCACCAGATCGCTGCGCTGACCGTAGCCCACGTTTTCGTAGTAGCTCTCGGCAACGTAGAGCTCCGCGCGTTTTTTCGACCAGGCTAGGCCTGCGAACTGCGCCCCCTGAAACTGGCCTTTCACCTGATCGGTTTTCGCGGCAACGTCTATGATGATGTAGCCGCCCAGCACCATCGTCGGATAGTTGAAGTCCTGAACGATGACCCAGCTTTCGGGATATTCCCCGGGGAGCGTGCGCGAATTGGGAATGGTGTCCAGAGGAACCTGCGCAAAGGCGCCGGCCGAAAAAATCGACAGCGTCAGCAGGAAGGACAGTACGGCCGGGAACACGGGAACTTAAAGCCTGGAGGAAAGATATACTAATATACTCGGGCAGGAAGGGGCAGTTCATCATGAACGTGAAAACAGGATACCTGACCTTACTCGGGGCTCTTCACCTGTTATTCCCGCTGCAGCCCTCATACGCACAGTCCATGCGCCCGACGCTGGATTCCGATGCGGCGCAGACCATCATTGAAGCGTGCAAGCGGAAAGCTCTGGAAAACGACTGGAAAATGGCGATCGCCATTTACGACGACAGGGCGACTCTTTTGGCTTTCCTGAGGATGGACGGCGTCAAGACCGGTAACGTCAGGATCGCGCTTCTCAAGGCGGAGGCAGCGGCAAGCTACGGCCGGCCAACGAAATTGTGGGCCGAGCGCGCGGAGAAGAATCCCGCTTACCTGGGGTTGCCCGCCTTTCCCGGGTTCGGCGGAGGGGAAGCCATCCTTGCGAGCGATGGAACGTTACTGGGCGGAGTCGGTGTTTCCGGTTCGTCGGACAGCAACGACGCAGCCTGCGCGCAGGCCGGCATTCTCGCGGCGGAATTGCAATTCCAGACGAATTGAGATAATTATCAGCGCAACGACCTTCTCGACGGAACTTCAGGCGTGAATCGAACGGATCTGAACATTCTGGACATGAAAGTGGCGCCCCTGAGGGTGAAGGTGGCGCATATGCTCCGTGAGGAAATCACCTCGGGACGACTTCCGCTTGGATCCCAGATTTCCGAGCAAAGCATAGCGGAAGACCTGCAAATCAGTCGGACTCCCGTACGGGAAGCGATCATGTCGCTTGCCGTGGAGGGGCTTGTGGATGTAAGACCCCAGTCCGGCACCTACGTTTTTGGCCCCGACCCCGATGAAATCGTGTCGATCTGCCAGATGCGTCTCGTGCTGGAATCGGCGGCGCTCAAGATTCTGGCGAAATCCGACCACAAGGAAATTTTCGTTCAGACATTGGTCGACAATGTGAGACAGGCCGCCAAGGCGCTCAGCGTGAGTCTCGAAGAGTGTCATCAACTGGACACCGCTTTTCACCGTGCACTGATCGAGGCGAGCGAGAATCCTTTTCTCATTCAGTCCTATCACGGCATTTCCAACCGATTGCATGCTCTAAGGCAACTGTTGCCTTTCACAAAGACCCGATTGAATGCCGCGCTGAAACAGCATCGTCAATTGATCGCGGCCATTAAGGAAAACGAAATAAAGGGCGCGCAGTCGATTATTGAAGAGCATATTGCCAACGTGGAGGCCATGCTTCTTCAGAGGCTCGACAAGCCCAGGGACAGTCACACGGTGATTCGCTCGCGCGGTTCCAGACGCGGTTAGACTCGCTTCGGCATGAGGCGGCGCCGCGGCTGCGTCCGGCGCAAGCCGCTATCTGGGCGACGGATGGGCAACCCCGCCCTTGATCACCATTTCGATTGAACAGAGCGCAGCGATTTCTTTCGTCGGATCCGTCGAGGTGGCAATTACGTCGGCGTAGTATCCCTCCTGGATCCTGCCGATTCTGTCCGCCATGCCCAGATTCTCCGCGGCGTTGACAAACGAGGCCAGCAGGGCCTCCTCGTTTGAAAGGCCGGCTTCCACCAGCAGGCCGAACTCTCCGCAGTTCTTGCCGTGACCGTCCATGCCGGAATCCGAACCAAGAGCAATCCTTATTCCCGCTTCATGCGCCTTGCGGGTTGCCGTGAGCATCTGAGGACCCACGACGAGGGCTTTTTCCCTTTGACCGGCGGGGAGGGGAGAATCCTCCATTTCTGCCCAACGTGAAATGGTATCGCCGGCGAGAAGTGTCGGAACCAGAAAGGCGCCCGTCTCCCTGAAGCGAAGAATGCTGCTTTCGTCCAGAAAAGTGCCGTGCTCTATGGAATCGGCGCCCGCGTCCAAAGCGGCATTGATTCCGTCCAGGCCGTGGGCATGGGCCGCAACCCTTCGCCCCAGGGAATGGGCGGTATCGACTATTGATTCCAGCTCCGCGCTTGTGAACTGCTGACCCACGCCGGCGCTGGCTGCGCTGAGAACGCCGCCCGTGGATGTCAACTTGATGGCTTCCGCCGAGTCTCTGATTTGCCGTCGCACGGCCTTGGCGCACTCGTCCGCACCGTCGCACACGCCGGAAGGAGTAAAGAATTCGAAAAGTCCGTGCCGAAACCCGGTACTCCTGTCAATATGTCCGCCTGTCGGGGTAATGGTCTGCCCCGACGCCAGGATTCTTGGACCGGCAACGTCACCGCGGCTGATTCCATCACGCAGCGCATATATCGAATCGGGTCCTCGGGCGCCCAGGTCGCGAACCGTGGTAAACCCGGCCAAAAGAGTCCTCTTGGCGGCCGCCGCGCCAAGAATGGCGCGGTCCGCGTCCGAAAGAACCACAAAGCCCAGGCGCCTGTTACCTACCGGCAGCGCGGTGAGATGGACATGTCCGTCTATCAGCCCTGGAAGAACGTAACTGTCCTTGAGATCAATCAATGTCGCGGAGCTCGAATCCTCAAACCCCAACTCCCCGGGGGTCGGAAAACCATCCTCCACTCGCGCGACCTTGTCCCCGACGATCACGATCGTCCTGGATTTGGTGGATTCCAGGGCCCCGTCGACGGGCGTTATCAAGGTGCCCGCATGAATGATGGTGACATTCTCGGCAAAGGCGGGATTGCCCATTAACAGACACAACAGCCCGACTATCCAACCCCGTGCCCTCCGAGCCTGAACGGCCACGGATTTACGGGCCAAAGACGACGGAGTATGCAGGGGAGTTCTGGCTTCCTGGTGGCTCAAGATCATTGTTCCCTCGGCTCTGAAATGCTATCACTACCGTCGGATCAACTGTAATCGCCCAGTATCTGCCGCGACTGCTGTTCGGGCGAAAGCCGATTGTTGCGCGATTCGTACAGATAGAGCGCGAGTCCGAGCGTTAGCCACACGCCGAACACGGCGATCGTGCCGCCTCCGGCGAAAGCCGGACTAGCCGGTATCAGCATCAGCATGCAAAGCGCGGCGCACACGACTATCGCGACCCAGATGTTGATCGTGCCGGCGTGGTATGGCCGCTTCAGCCCGGGCTCCAGTCGGCGCAAGCGCAGTGTCGACAAGCCCGTCATCAGGAACGCGCCGACGAATGCCAGCGAAACGCTGTTGACGATCAGGCTCAGCGCCGCGCTCCCGACAAATGGCCCCAGAACGGCGATCAATCCGACAAACTGCACGGCATTGTGCGGCGTGTGGCGTTGCGGGTGTATCTGCGCAAACCACGCCGGCAACAGGCCTCCCCGTCCAAGCGCAAACAAAAGGCGGGTCCCCGCCATGAAGATGCCGTTCAGCGTGGAAATAATGCCGAGCAGGGCCGCCACCAGGACGGTGGTTGCGGCCCAGTCCAGCGCGAATTTCTCGCGAAACACCACGGCCAGCGGCAGCTCATCCTTGCGCTCCACGATTCGGGTCAATTCCTCGCCGGAAACCAGGTAGCTCAGAATCACTATGATCACCACGTAGAAGCACACGCCGACGGCGATCGCCGTCAGGATTGCGACGCCCAACTGGCGGGGCTTCATTGACAGGCCGGCCTCTTCGGCCGCCTGCGGAATGCAGTCGAATCCGCCGAGGAAAAATGGCACCACCACGAGCACGGCCAGGACGGACGTGGGCGCGAAACGCCACCAATCGCCGGCCCCGGCAAACAGGGGACGGAAATTGGCGAGGTCGCCGCGAACGACGGCTATGGCGACAAACAGCAGCGTGCATCCCAGCATGGCCACAATCACGATCTTCTGAAATCTTGCCGTATCGCGGGCTCCGGACCAGTTCAGCCACGCCACCCACAGTCCCGCGAGGATTCCGGGGACCAGCGCGGACATCCTGATCGGATACCCTTGCACCTCGTACAACACCGGCGTAACCAACCGCGGCAGAATGGCTTCGGTCATTGCGCCTATGGCTATGGTTTCAAACGGCACGACGGAAACGTAGGCAAGCGCCAGCACCCAGGCTGTCACGAACGCGCCAAAAGGACCAAAGGCCTTGAAAGCGAACGCCAACTCGCCGCCCGTAACCGGCATGGCAGCGGTCAGCTCCGCATAGCACTTGCCCACCGGAACAAACAGAATGCCGGCCACGATGAACGCAAGGACGGCGCCAAGGGTTCCACCGCTGATCAGCCACTGGCCCGAATAAACGACCCACCCGACACCGATCATTACGCCGAAGCCGATCGCGACGTAATCCTTGAATGTAATGCTTCGCTCAAGCGCGACGCGGCCTTGAATGCTGTTGTTGCGCACCACTTGCAGGAATCCGACTAGTAGCGTGCTAATATATCAATTCTTCGATTCCGGCGGTTCGATCCGGCCGTCCGAAAAAGCTGCGCAAACGATCACGCATGGGCCAACCCAGGAAAAAACGGGTGGTGGTTACGGCTGGCGCATCCGGCATAGGCCGCGCCATCGCCGAGCGATTTCTCAAGGAAAACGCCTCGGTCCACATTTGCGATATCAGCGAACGCTTCCTGTCCGACGCGAAGCAGGCGAACCCGCGGTTGCGGGGATCGGTTGCTGACGTCAGCGATGCTTCGCAGGTCGAGCGGTTCTTCCGGGACGCGATGACGGATCTCGGCGGGATTGACGTGCTGGTCAATAACGCGGGCATTTCAGGACCCCGCGCCCCGGTTGATGCCATCGACTATGCCGACTGGAACGAGACGATCGCGACTAACCTCAGTTCGATGTTCTACTGCGTCAAGCAGGTTGTGCCGGTGATGAAGGATCAGGGGTCGGGCTGCATCGTGAACATCTCGACCAGCTCCGCCAGGACCGGCCTTCCCGATCGCTTGCCCTATGTTGCCTCCAAGGTCGGAGTGCTCGGCCTTACGCACAACCTTGCGCGCGAACTGGGCCCGTTCGGCATTCGATGCAACGCCATATTGCCGGGACTCATCGACAACCCCCGGGGACGCGCCCTGGTCGCCCGGCTGGCAGACGAGCGGGGCGTGGATGACGCACGGGCGGAAGAAGGCTTCCTGAGCCATATCTCGATGAGGACCTGGATTCAGCCCGCCGAGATTGCGGAAACGGCCTGCTTTCTTGCTTCGGAAGCGGCCCGGCATATCACCGCGCAGGAAATCGCCGTGGATGGAAATGTCGAATGGGAAATCTGAGGGCCTGTGAAGCGGCGTCCCTGTTGCAACACACTGAAACGAGGTAATCGCATCCGATGCAAGACAAAGTCATATTGACGTGCGCAGTTACCGGCAATGCGCCCTTCAACCGAAAGCACCCCAGCTTCCCCGTCACGCCGGCCGAAATCAGCAATGCCGTTGTCGAAGCGGCTTCAGCAGGGGCCTCGGTGGCCCACATTCACGTGCGTGATCCGGAAACCGGGGAAGGCAGCCGTGACGTACACCTGTTTCGCGAGGTCGTGGACCGGGTCCGCGACTCCGGTGTCAATATCGTCATCAATCTGACCGCGGGAATGGGCGCGTTTTTCATGCCCGATCCCGAGGACGAAGGCCGGGCCCTGCCGGAGTCTGATGTTGTGGGCGTGGAAGAACGCATCGAGCACCTGGTGGACTGCCTGCCGGAAATGGCATCGCTTGACATCACGACCGGCAACCAGGTTGAGGGAGGCAAGGAATTCGTCTACCTGAACACCACGAGGACGCTGCGCGCGATGGCCAGACGATTCCAGGAATTGAAGGTCAAGCCGGAACTGGAGGTTTTTCAGGCGGGAGACGTCCTTTTCGGGAATCAGTTGATCAAGGAAGGCCTGGTCGACGACCCTCCGCTGTTTCAGATTGTTCTGGGGGTTCTTTGGGCTTCTCCGGCCACCCCGGAATCGATGATGTACATGAAGAGCCTGCTGCCGAAGGACGCGCACTGGGCCGCATTCGGAATTGCCCGGATGGAGATGCCGATGGTGGCGCAGGCGGTCCTCCTGGGAGGCCACGTCCGCGTGGGACTGGAAGACAATCTCTACCTGTCGCGGGGCGTGTTCGCGACCAACGGACAGCTGGTGGAGCGGGCGCGGAAGATTGTTGAGCATATGGGCGTGGAGGTAGCGACGCCCGACGAGACTAGGGAAATGCTCGGGCTCCATAATCATGGGCGCTAGGCGCAACGCAAGCCGTCCCTTTCTTCAATTTGGCCCAGTGAGCCGGTTCGGGAAGTCCGGCCTGGCCTGTATTGCGGCGTGCCTGGCCGCGGCAGCCCTGAATCCCTTCACGCTGGCCGAGGCGCAAAGTCTGGGCCCCACCTGCGCTGTTCCGGGCGACTGGGACGTAAGCGCCGCACGCGGCAAGACGCGGCTCATCCAGTTCGAAACCGACGAGGGCACGGACATGTCGGTGGACGTCAGTCCGGATTCCACGTGGCTCGTGTTCGATCTGGTGGGGCATGTGTACCGGCTGCCCGTAACCGGCGGGCGGGCGCAATCATTGACGCAGGATTCCGGGATTGCGCTGAACTACCACCCGCGCATATCTCCCGATGGCCGGACCATCGTATTCGTCTCGGACAGGGCGGGGAACGACAACCTCTGGCTGATGGACGGGGATGGAAGCAACCCGCGCCCCCTGCTGCTGGACTCGCGCAGCCGCATGGTGGAGCCGGTCTGGCTGCCCGACGGGACGGGCGTGCTGTTCACGCGCCTTCATGTGACGAGCTACGGGATATACCGATCCGAGGACCGGCTATGGAAAGTGACTCTGGATGGCCAGGCCGAACCGTTGCTGGAAAAGGACCAGCCGGCAGGCACCGGGCGGTTCGCAGGCTCCGAGCGGCTTTCCTGGCCGTCCGTTACGCCGGACGGTCGCCAGGTTTATTTCGGGCGCGCTGATTTCGACGGCTCCAATCGAGAGGTGCATCGGCTCGACCTGGCCAATGGAAACCGGGACCGGATAACGCCGGGCGATCTTTCGGAAACCTGCTGTGCCAGCAGTGCTGTGCCCGACATCACAGGCGTTGCGGCGCCGGAAGTGTCGCCGGACGGCCGGTTTCTCGCATTTGTGCGCAAGTTGCCGGGAGTGTCGGTCCAGTACGGCGATATCGAGCTTGATTCCGCTACGGGCCTTTGGATTCGGGACCTCCAAACCGGGCAGGAGCGGCTGCTGATGGCGCCCATCACGCCCGATTTGATGAACCAGCACCCCCCGTGGCAGGTGCGCGTTTTGCCCGGCTACGACTGGGCGGCGGACGGCGAATCGATCTTCCTGTCGGAAGGCGGCAAGATCCGTCGCGTGTGGCTGGAAACCGGCGCGGTGGAAACCATCGAGTTCGTGGCGGAAGTGCGGCGCAGCATATCGGAGCAGGCAAGGCGCGTGGGCAAACTGGACACACAGCCGCGCGCTCCCAGGCTGATACGCTGGCCGACATTGTCGGAGGACGGCCAATGGCTGGCGTATGCCGCCGCGGGGGATGTGTGGCTTGAGTCGGTGTCCGGACCGGCCGTCCTGAAGGCGCCGCTGGCCGACACTGCCAATACCGCTCTTTCTCCCGCCTTTTCTCCCGACTCGGCGCAACTGGCCTTTGTCGAGCTCGATGGCGCGCGCAGCGCGGTATCCGTTTTCGAAATCGCAGGGACATCGGTGCGGGTGCTGCGAAACGACGCCATCTATTTCGGCTTGCGTTGGGACAGTGCAGGGGAGTTTGTCTACGCGTTTCGTTATCCGCCGGGTCTGGACTGGCGCCCCGAATCGGGTCTCTGGAGCCTGGTTCGCATATCGGCGGCTGACGGCGCGATCGAGACGCTCTTGACCAATCAGTTCGCCAATCCGCTCAGCGTTACGACGGATGGCCGGATCGGATTCCACCGCCCGTGGTCGCCTACCTCCCGGGATCGTTACAACACAAGCCGAGGAACGCTGGTGCCGGACGGGCGGGAATACGTTACGGTGTCCGCAGACGGCGGAGACTTGCGTATTGAAGCCGTAGTCCCCGGCGTGGTGCAGGGCGCCGCGCTTTCGCCGGACGGGCGTCAGCTTGCGGTTGAGCAAAGGCAGGACATCTACCTGGCCGATCTGGCGCAGGCGGACGGCGCCGCGACTGTGGATATTCTGACCGGTGGCGGCGTCGTTGCCGCTCGCCTGAGCAACGACGGCGGTTACTACGCAAGCTGGAGCGCCGGCGCGCTGGTCTTCGCGAGCGCCGCTGAGATTCGTTCTCTGCGACCAGGCGCAGGCGGCGTGACCTCGTCGCGCACTGTCAAGGCCCGGATAGAACCTCCCCGCCCCGGAACCCTTGCGCTGAGCAACGGCCGGATCATCACGATGGCCGATCGCGCGCCGCCCGAGCCGGGGTCCATTCTGATTGACGGCGGACGGATCGTTTGCGTGGGCGATTGCGATGTTTCAGCCGCGGAACATGCGATCGACCTCAAGGGCGCCTGGATAACGCCTGGGTTGATTGACATGCACGCGCATCTGCATCGCGGCCCGGCCATCGGCGTGCTCGGGCCGAAAAGCTACCGGCACGCGCTGACCCTGGCCTACGGTTTCACAACCGCGAACGATCCGTCGAACGGTATGCGAAAGTGGTCGGTTGCGCTCACCGACATGATCGACGCCGGCAAGATGGTGGGGCCGCGAACGATTTCCAATACCGAGGCGATTACGACGTACGCCGAGGGCGTCAACGGACAAAACCTCGATCCGCTGGTTTCCCTTGACGTGGCAAGGGACCACGTGACGCGCAAGCGACGGCTGGGCGGGATTCTCATGAAGGAGTACCGGAATTGCACCCGGGCGCAGCGCCAGTGGATTGTCGAAGCCGCGAAGGAGCAGGGGCTTGGGGTCACGTCGGAAAACGGCAACCTGAATTACACACTGTCGAAGGTCATGGACGGCCAGACCGGCTGGGAGCACATGCTGATCAACGTGCCGCTCTACCGGGACATCACCGAGTTTTTCGGACGCGCAAAGGCCACCTACTCGGCCACGATATCGATCAGCGATTACCCGCATGCGAACGGTCTGGACCTGTTCATGTCGCGCCAGGACATTCTGGACATCGCGAAATTGAGATACTGGTACCCCGGCCTCGAACTGCTGGCCCGCCGCATTTTTACGAACCGCCCCCAAACCCACTACACGATTCCGCTGATTGCGCGCGGGGCGGCGCATATCAAGCAGGCCGGCGGAACGGTCGCGGTCGGAGGCCACGGCGAGATTTTCGGAGCAGGCGGATTGTGGGACATGCAGGCGCTGGCCACGGGCATGTCGCCGCGCCAGGTTCTTGAGGCCGCCACGATCGACGGTGCGCGGTTCATGGGACTCGGCGACGATCTCGGCACAATCGAGGCAGGCAAAATGGCGGACCTGGCCGTGTTCGAGGCCAACCCGCTGGAAACGATCGATAACGTCGAACGGGTAAGGCTCGTGATCAAGGGAGGCGTCGTTTACGACGCATTTACGCTGGATCAGCTGTGGCCCGAAACGGTGCCGTACGGATTCAAGCCCTGGCGGACCATTGGAGACATGAGCGGCCGCGACCGCTGAGTTTTCGCAACCTTCATCGCAGCCATTCCTCAAAGAACCGCGCGATCAGCGCGTACGCCTCGCGTGATTCGGGCAGGTCCGGGTCGTAGAGAAAGGTGTGGTGCTGCCCGTCCCAAAGATACATCTGGCTCTGCACACCGGCCGAACTGAGGCGGACATGGGCGTGCGCCACGTTGCTCATCTCGTGGGCCCGCGTGCCGGTCACGAATAACGTAGGCGGAAATTGCTCGTAGATCCTGCGGCTGGCGAGCGGGAAGGCGAGGGGATCGTCATAGTCCGTGTCCTGAAAATAGGACACTCGCTCCAGTTGCTTCCGCGGGCTGGCCAATATGTCCGGTGGCGTGCGGCCGCTCAGTAGATGCGACATGTAGGCCCCGTCGCCCACGCCGAACGGCGGTCCCATTCCTTCGCAGAATATGCCTATTGCGCCGGGCGGCGGCAGGCCCTCATGGATCAGCCGGGCGGCTACCTGGCCGGTCATGGCCCCGCCTGCCGAACAGCCGTACAGGCCGATCGATTCCGGCGAATACTCGCCCAGGAGTTCCCCGTAGACGGCGACGACCTGATTCACGGCGGCCGGAAACCTGTGCTCGGGCGCCAGCAGATAGTCCACGCTGATGACCCGGATGCCGAGGGCCGCGGCGATCGGTATCGACTCGATCTGCTGTCCGGGCCCGCGGCCATCGACGTACGACCCGCCGTGCAGATTGATCAGCAATTTTCGCCGAAGATCGTCCGATACGCCGCTGGCGGGCTCAACCATAAGCGTCCGTACGCCGGCGACGTACCGTTCCGTCACCTTGCTCGGAAACGCGGCGAGCTGCTTCGCGAGCAGGGGGCGGTAGAACGTTTCGTCTTTCCGCCGCCGGTATTCGTCCAGCTCCGCGCCGCCTTCCGAAAAAGATAGCGCCGAAGGCAGTCTGGGGGCATCCCTCAAGGCAATCAGGGAAGCGTGTGACGCCTCGCTCCCGTATGCCGAGTACGGCACCGACTGACCGCTCCACCTGACCGTTCCGTCGTCCTCCAGCGAGGCCTCGGGCGATTTGGACTCATCGGGAGAGGAGCAGCCTGCGGCGGAGAGCAAGATCGCAGCCAACACGGCGGGCACGGCGCCGGAATGACTGAGCTTCGCGAAAATCCCCACGGGCGCTTTCCGGAAAGTAGTATATTGCTTGCCGCGCAGTTCGACGGAGGCAGCAGTGTACATCGCAACGGCGGTCATGCTGGCCGCGCTGGTCGCCGCCCAATCCGCATCCGCCAAAACTGCGTCCGAATGGAAGCGTAACGATCCCGATCGCCCGATACCGCACCAGGTGGAAGATGCCCGGCCCATCACCATTCCCCCGCCGAGCGACGCGATCATTCTCTTCGATGGAGCGGACCTGTCGGCCTTTCGGCTTGATCCCCAATACGGCTGGACGGTCAGCGACGGGAACCTGATTGCCGGGGGCCAAATTCGAAACTACCTGGAGACCCGCCAGCACTTTGGGAATCTGCAGATCCATCTGGAGTTCATGACGCCCTACCCGCCACTGGGGGAGGGGCAAAAGCGCGGCAACAGCGGGGTGTTCCTGCTCGGCGCCTATGAGATTCAGATCATGGACCCCGCCGAAAACCCCACTTTCGCGGACGGCTTGCCCGGTTCGATCTATGGCCAGACTCCGCCAAGCGTATTGGCTGCGCGAAAACCGGGCGAGTGGCAAAGCTATGACATCGTGTTCCACGCGCCGGACTTCGACGGCGACGAGCTAGTGTCGCCGCCGACGGTCACTGTATTGCACAACGGCGTGCTGGTGCAGGACCACACGATTGTGCGGGGTGACACCATTCCCCGCGTGCAGCCGCCCGAGTACCGGACGCGCATCGAGCGGGGACCGCTGGTGCTCCAGGATCACGGAGATGCGGGCGGACGAGTGAGATTTCGCAACTTCTGGGTTCGACCGCTCGATGGGCCGGCGGCAGATGATGGCTGACGCTTACGACGTAATTGTGGTCGGGTCCGGCGCCGCGGGGAGCATGGCGGCCTACGCGCTCACCCTGCGGGGCGCCAGGGTATGCATGCTGGAAGCGGGCCGTCACTACGATCCGGTTCTGGAGACGCCGATGTGGGGCATGGACAAGGATGCGCCGCTTCGCGCAGCGAGGACGCCCGATAAACCTTTCGGATATTACGACGCGACGGTGGACGGCGGCTGGGATGTGCCGGGGGAGCCGTACCTGTCGCAGCCGGACACCGACTTCCGATGGTTCCGCGCGCGCATGCTGGGGGGACGCACCAATCACTGGGGACGCGTATCGTTGCGTCTTGCCGATCATGACTTCAAGGCGGCCAGTCATGACGGCATCGGGGTCGACTGGCCGTTCGGCTATGACGAGATTGCGCCCTGGTACGACAAGACGGAACAGGTGGTCGGCATTACCGGAACCGCCGACGGGCTGGCCGATGCGCCCGATTCGCCGGCGGGCATCCTGCACGAGCCGCCGCCGCCGCGCGCCCACGAGTTGCTGGTCATGGAAGGCGGAAGGAAACTGGGCCGCCCCGTGGTGGCGAGCCACATTGCCGTAATTACCCGGCCAACCAACGGCCGCCCACCCTGCATCTACGCCACGCCCTGCCGGCGCGGCTGCTCCATCGCCGCCAATTTCCAGTCCACCACCGTACTGATACCGCCGGCCATCGCCAGCGGCCATCTCGATATCGTCACGGACGCGATGGTCTACGAAGTGGAAATCGGCAGCGACGGCAAGGCGACCGGCATCTCGTATGTGGACAAGACCCTCGGTGAACACCGGACGGTTTCCGGCCGAACGATCGTTCTTGGCGCCAGCGCGATGGAAAGCGTGCGCATCCTGATGAATTCGAAGAACCCACGGTTTCCGGACGGCATAGGCGCGGACGATGGCCTGCTCGGCCACTGCATCTCCGATACGATCGGCAGTTCGATATGGGCACAGTTTCCTGCGCTGGAGAACCTGCCGCCGTTTAACGACTTCGGCATCTGGTACCCGCACATTTACATCCCGTGGTGGGGGCTCGACGAGCAGAGAAGCGGCGCGCTGGATTTTGCCCGCGGCTACCACATTGAAGTGTCCGGAGGGCGGTGGGATCCGGGCGCGGAAACTTTCCGCCACTTTGATTCCGTTTCACCGACCGCGTGGGGCGCTGCCCTGAAAGCCGACGCCCGGCGTTATTACGGAACTTTTGTGCGGTTTGCGCAGCGTGGCGAAACCATACCGCGGCGGCAGAACACGGTCTCGCTGCACCCAACCGTCACGGACCGGTTCGGTATCCCCGCGCCCCGATTCAGCTACCAGTGGAGCGAACATGAAGTGCGCCAGACCGCGCATGCCCAAAAGTCAATGGCCGAATTCATCGACGCCGCGGGCGGGCGGATGCTGGACGACATTCCGGACGATGTTCGCGACGCGATGAGCAAGCCCGGAGAGATCATTCACGAGGTTGGCGGCGCCCGATGCGGCACGTCCAGGAACAACTCGGTAACCGACCCGTACGGACGGGTCTGGGGCGTTCCGAATCTCTATGTGGTTGACGGCGCGGTTTTCCCCACCAATGCGCACAAGAACCCCACGCTGACCATCATGGCTTTCGCGTGGCGCGCCGCAGACCACATCGCGGACAGGGCCGGCCATGGGGCATAAGCAGGGACGAACATTGACGCGCCGCGAGACGCTCGCCTGGCTGGCGCGCGCCGGGCTGACGCTCCCCCTGGTTCCCCCCATGCTGTCAGGCTGTGCTGACGACCCCGGGCAGACCGAGGACGTTTCGCGGCCCGTTCCCGAATCGCCGGCCGGGTATGGCCGGGATCCGGACCTGTTGAATCCGACCGTGCCGTGGCCGCTGACGATGACTCGTCCGCAACTCGACCTGACCGAAAAACTCGGCGACCTCATTCTGCCGCCGGATTGGGAATCGCCGGCCGCGAGCGAGATCGGCGTACCGGAGTTCATTGACGAGTGGATCAGTGCTCCCTACCCGGTGCAGACGGCGGACCGCGCAACCATCCTTGACGGGCTGGAGCGGCTTGCGGACGCGGGATTCCTGCAGGCTTCCCCAGCCGACGCGGGGCGTATGGTGGACGCCATCGCGAGCGGCGGCCACGGTGGCGATTACGAGTTTTTCAAGCGCTTCCGCTATGTCGCAATGACCGGATACTACTCATCGGACGTCGGCATCCGTTTGCTCGGCTTCGTCGGCAACGTTTCCCTGGCCCGCTTCGACGGTCCTCCGCCGGAAATACGGCGTCTGATCGGTCTGCCGCCCGGAAAAACATAGGGCCCGGTTGCAGGTATTCAGGAATCGTCGTTCTGCCGAGCCTTGGCGTTCCTGAACAGGAGCAGAAACGCCACGGTAACGGCGGCTGACAGGGCGGCGGGGATGAGCCAGACCGTGCGCCAATCCACGGTTCCATCCGCGGAATTCGCGTTCACCACCGCATTGGCCAGCTCTCCGCCCAGAAGGGCGCCGACGCCCAGCGTCGTCAAGGCAAGAAAGGACTGCGCCCGGCCGCGCGTTTCCCTGGGCAGGGACTTGTCCACGTAAATCTGGCCGGCCACGAAGAAAAAGTCGTAGCAGATCCCATGCAGGAGAATGCCGGCCACCGCCAGTCCAAGAATGATTTCGGAGCCCGAATAGCCCAGGGCGAACAGGACGTATCGCACCGCCCAGGCGACCATGCCCACCAGCAGCACATACTTGATCCCCAGCCGAACGAACATCAGGGGGAGTATCAGCATGAAGACGATTTCCGACACTTGGCCGAGTGACTGGAGCGCCACGGCGTTCGGCGCCCCCTTGTCCACCAGGAATGCGTTCGTGTAACCGTAATAGAAGGCCAGAGGCACGCAGATCAACAGCGAACAGGCGATAAACACCCAGAAGGCGCGCGTTGCGCCGCTGCGGAACACGTCAAGCCCCAGTATTCCGACAATGCCCTTCGGGGCGGTTCCGGCCGCGCTGGGCGGCGCGTCGGGCAGCGTGAACGCGAACAGCCCGAGCAATAGTGCGGCGCCGGCGGCCAGCCGAACAGGCCAGACGGTCTGCTCTATAGTTATCGCGGAATCGCTCGCCAGCACGAGCGGCGCGAGAACGAAACTCAAGGCCAGTCCGGCGACAATCCACCCGATGGTCCCCAGCACCCGTATCGGCGGAAACTCCTTTTGGGTATCGCGCATGGCGTTGAAAGCTACCGTATTGCTCAGGGGCAGGGTCGGCATGAACGTCGCCATGTAGATCAGCGTCGTCAGGTAGAACTCGAGCCTGGAGTCCGTGATCGTGGACAGGTAAAACAGCAGCCCGGCGCCGATCAGGTGCAGCGTTCCCATCACCCGCTGCGCGGAAAAATAGCGGTCCGCGATCATCCCCACGAACAGGGGCGCGATGATCGCGCCCCAGCCCTGCGTAGCATAGGTCCGGCCGATGATGTCGCTGAAACCGATGGCCACCATGTAGGAACCGAGCGTGACCCACCAGGCGCCCCACAGGAAGTACTGCAGGAACATCATCGCTGACAGTTGAACCCGGGTCTTGACCTTCACTGCGTTTTCGACGAGGTCGCGCCCAGTCCCAGTATGCGCCGATTTCGGGCTTCATCGGCGGCGGCCCCGGCGAAATCGTCAAACGCCTTTTCGGTCGGCGTAATCAGGTGTTCCAGGATGAACTGCGCCCCTTCCCGGGCGCCCTGCTCGGGTTGCTTGATGCAGCATTCCCACTCGAGCACGGCCCATCCGTCGAAGCCGTACCGGGTGAGCTTGCTGAAGATCGACGCAAAATCAATCTGGCCGTCGCCAACCGAGCGGAATCGCCCGGGTCGGTCGATCCAATCCTGGTAGCCTCCGTAGAGGCCGCTTCGCCCGTTCGGCAGGAACTCGGCATCCTTGACATGAAACATGCCGATTCGCTCGTGGTAGATGTCGATGAACGCCAGGTAGTCGATTTGCTGCAGAAGAAGATGGCTGGGATCGTAAAGAATCTTCGCGCGCCCGTGATTCCCGGTGGCTTCAAGAAACCGCTCGAATGTGGCGCCGTCATGCAGGTCCTCGCCGGGATGAATCTCATAGCAAACGTCAACGTTGCATTCATCAAATGCGTCAAGCAATGGCCGCCACCGCCGCGCGAGTTCGGCGAATCCCTGCGCAACCAGCCCCTGGGGCCGTTGCGGCCAGGGGTATACGGTGTGCCAGAGCAGAGCGCCGGGAAACGTGGCGTGCGCCGTAAGTCCCAGCCTGCGGCTGGCCTGTGCGGCCAGCTTCAGTTGTTCGACCGCCCACGCGGTTCTGGCGTCGCGGTCTCCGCGAACCGACGCGGGCGCGAATACATCGAATTGTTCGTCGTACGCCGGATGCACGGCAACGAGTTGACCCTGAAGATGCGTTGACAGCTCCGTTATTTCGACGCCCTCGTCATCGCAGACGGCGCGAATTTCGTCGCAATAGGCATCGCTGACGGCGGCTTTCTCCAGATCGAACAGCGAGCGTTCCCAGGTCGGCACCTGCACGCCTAGAAAGCCAAGGGACGCCGCCCAGCGGCAGATGCCGCGAAACGAGTTGAAGGGCGCAACTTCAGAGACGAACTGCGCAAGGAATACGGCAGGCCCTTTTATTCTCTTCATCGGTTAACCCGGCGATTGTTCACTGCGATGCGCTCCCGTGGCTTATAGCTGTCCAGGCGTGGCCATTGGCATGACTGTTCAGCACCGCATCCACGAATGCGAGACTGGACACTCCCTGTTCGATCCCCGGGTAATCGAAAAGCGGGTCCGGGTCCCGGCCGTTCCGGTGAGCCTCGATTGCCCTGGCAAAGTTCCTGTAGATGTTGGCAAACGCCTCCAGGTAGCCTTCCGGATGGCCGGCCGGGGTTCTGCAGTGCATCCGGGCCGATTCCGACAGGTAATCCTGGTCAGTGCCCGCCCGCAAGCGCGTTGCCGGGCGTCCTTGCGCCTTTTGCCAGAGCGTGTTCGGGTCGCCGTGCCGCCACTCGAGGCCGCCGGCGTCGCCGTAGATGCGAATCGTGAGGTCGTTTTCCTCGCCGCTGCAAATCTGGCTGGCCGAAAGTACGCCCCGAACGCCGCTTTCGGTGCGAAACAGCACATCGCCGTCGTCGTCCAGGGGCCGGCCTTCGATCGTTCGGGCAAGCAGTGCGCATACGCTCGAAATTTTCTCCCCGAGCACATAGGCCACGAGCGTTTCGGCGTGAGTGCCGATGTCCGCCATGCAACCGCTGGGCCCCGACCGCTCGGGATCGGTTCGCCAGCTCGCCTGCTTGTGCCCGGTCTGCTCGATGCGGTTCGACAGCCAGCCCTGGAGATATTCAACGTAAACCTTGCGGACTTCCCCAATCTCCCCGGCCGCGACGCGCCGGCGCGCCTCCTTGACCATCGGATAACCAAGATAGGTGTAGGTCACGGCAAACAGCCCGTCGGCGGATTCCACAGCCTGCTCAAGCTTCAGCGCCTCGGCCAGGTTGCGCGCGACGGGTTTGTCGCAAATGACGTGAAATCCGGCCTCCAGCGCCGCGGACGCCACAGGCAGGTGAAGATCGTTAGGCGTCACTATCGAAACAAGCTCCATGCGTTCCGGCTCCGGCAATGCGGCCTCGGCTTCAAGCATCTGTCGCCAGGCCGGGTAAACCCGGCTCGAATCAAGAAAACAGTCGCGGCCGGTTTGTGCGCACTTGGCGGGATCGCTGCTGAAGGCGCCGCACACAAGATGCACTTCGCCATCCAGCGCGGCGGATTTGCGGTGAAGATCTCCTATGAAACCGCCTGCGCCTCCACCCACCATTCCCATTCGCAGCCGCCCCGACGGCACCGTGCGTTGTGCCGCCGTAACCGGCTTGGGCCTTACCTCCTGCATATCACAAATATATTAATATGCGATTGTGAATCCCGATGCCGAGCGCTGTCCGGACAACCCGGCTTGAATTTTCGGGCGTGAGCGGTCTCTCTGCAAGCTTCAAGACTGTCGGCGTCCTGGGCGGTATGGGTCCGGACGCGACCATCGACTTCCTGTCTGAAGTGGTCTCGCTCACCAAGGCCGGCTGCGACCAGGACCATGTCCCCATGCTGGTCGACAACAACACCAAGGTGCCGAACAGGCAGGCCGCCATCCTGGGAGACGGCGATGATCCGGGCCCGATCATCGGGCGGATGGGACGACGGCTGGAGGCCGCCGGCGCCGACTTCCTCGTAATGCCGTGCAATTCCGCGCATGCCTTTCTGGAGCCTCTGGCGGAACTCACGAGCATTCCGTTGATTTCCATCATTGAAGTGACCGCCGATGCCTGCAAGGAATGCTCGAGAGTCGGGATTCTCGCAACGGACGGCTGCCTCGAGTTCGGAGGTTTCCAGCAGGCCCTGCGCGACCGGGGCATCACGCCCGTTGTTCCCTACCCACCCGACGTGGCCGAGCTCATGCGACTGATCACCTGTATCAAGGCGGGTGACAAGGGCCCCGAAGTCCAGCGGTCAATGCGCGTTCTCGCCGGGACGCTGGTCGAGCGGGGGGCTGAGGCAATCATCGCCGGCTGCACCGAGATCCCGCTTGTTCTGAGAGAAGGCGAACTGTCCGTTCCGGTCATCAGTTCTACCAAGGCACTAGCCAGGGCGACGATTGCCGCGGCGATGGGCGGGAGCAGATGACTGCGTCAGGGCGATCGTTTCGCTTGACGCCTTCGGACTATGCCTGGATTTCGGCCTTCGTCTCGGCGAACTTCTCCACGGCGGTTTCCAGGTCCTCCAGCGAATGCGCCGCGGATATCTGTGTGCGAATGCGGGCCTTGCCTCTTGGCACGACCGGGTAGGAAAACCCGATTACATAGACCCCTTTTTCGAGCATTCGGTTGGCGAACCGGTTGGCGAGGGCAGCATCGCCCAGCATGATCGGCACGATGGGGTGCTGTCCCGGCAGGATCTCGAACCCGGCTGCCGCGATCCGCTCTCTGAAAAACCGGGTGTTGGCCCAAAGGCGGTCGCGGATTTCGGTGTCGTCCGCCAGAAGTTCGATGGCCTTGAGCGATGCCGTAACGATCGACGGCGCCAGTGAATTGGAGAACAGGTACGGCCGGGACCGCTGGCGCAGCAGGTCCACGATTTCCTGCCGCGCAGCGGTATAGCCGCCGCTGGCGCCTCCCAGCGCCTTGCCCAGTGTGCCGGTGACGATGTCGATCCGTTCGACGACCCGATGAAATTCGGGCGTGCCCCGTCCGTTGTCTCCCATGAACCCGACGCCATGGGAGTCGTCCACCATGACCAGCGCGCCATATTTGTCGGCCAGGTCGCATATGCCGGGCAGATCGGCGACGGCGCCGTCCATGGAAAAGACCCCGTCGGTCGCGATCAGGCGGGTTTGCGCACCGGAAGCGTCCCTGAGCCTGGCCTCCAGCGCCTCCATGTCATTGTTGCGATACCGGTAACGCTGCGCCTTGCACAGCCGGATGCCGTCGATGATGCTGGCATGGTTCAGTTCGTCCGAAATGATGGCGTCGTTCGGCCCCAGAAGCGTTTCGAACAGACCCGTGTTCGCATCGAAACAGGACGTGTAGAGAATGGTGTCGTCCATTCCCAGGAACTTCGACAGGCTGGCCTCAAGCTCCTTGTGGATCGCCTGGGTTCCGCAGATGAACCGGACCGACGAGAGGCCGTATCCCCACCGGTCCAGGCCCTCGTGGGCCGCGCGGATGACCTCCGGATGATCCGCCAGCCCGAGGTAGTTGTTGGCGCACAGGTTGATTACCTGCGCGCCGCCGGACACGCCGATGTGGGCCCGCTGCGGCGTGGTCAGTACGCGCTCGTCCTTGTGCAGGCCCTGGTCCCGGATCGCTCCCAGAGTCGCGCCGAGTTGACGCGAAACGGCTTCGTACGAATCAGTCATTCCAGTGCAGAATGATCTTCCCGCAATCTCCGGACCGCATGATCTCGAAGGCCTTGGCGAATTCCGAATAATGGAACTGATGGGTGATGACCGGTGTGATGTCGAGCCCGCTCTGCAACATCACGGTCATCTTGTACCAGGTCTCGTACATCTCGCGACCGTAGATTCCCTTGATGGTCAGCATGTTGAACACGACCTTGTTCCAGTCGATCGCCATCTTCGTCTTTGGAATCCCCAGCATGGCCACCTTGCCGCCATGGCACATGTTGTCCAGCATCTCCTCGAAGGCGCGGTCGTTGCCCGACATTTCGAGGCCGACGTCGAATCCCTCCACCATGCCGAGCCTTTTCTGGGCATCCGCGACGCGCTCGGTTCGCGCGTCCAGCACCAGGGTCGCGCCCATCTTTCTGGCCAGTTCCAATCGGTAGGGATTGACGTCTGTCGCCACCACGAAGCGGGCGCCGGCGTGTCTCGCGACCGCCACCGCCATCGCGCCGATCGGTCCCGAGCCCGTGACCAGCACGTCTTCGCCCAGCACGGGAACGGACAGTGCGGTATGCACGGCGTTGCCGAACGGATCGAAGATAGACGCCACGTCCCGGTCGACGTCCGGCGCGTGATGCCAGACATTGGTCATGGGCAGGACCAGGTATTCGGCGAATGCGCCCGGACGGTTGACGCCGATCCCCTGGGTATCCGCGCAGAGGTGCCGGCGTCCGGCGAGGCAGTTTCGGCAGGTGCCGCACACCACGTGGCCTTCGCCGCTGACGATCGCGCCTGGCTCGAAATCGCTCACGTTCGAGCCGGTTTCGATGACTTCACCGACGAATTCATGACCCACGACCATGGGTACGTTGATCGTCTCCCGGGCCCAGGCGTCCCAGTTGAAGATACTCAGGTCCGTGCCGCAGACACCGGTCCGGTCGATGCGCACGAGAACATCATTGATGCCGAGTTCAGGTTCCGCAACGTCCTGCAGCCAGAGCCCCGGTTCGGACCGCGCCTTGACGAGGGCCTTCATGTCGCGAGCGCGTGATTTGGCTTGGAAACCGCTCCAACCGCTTTAATCTGCCAACGGACCATGCACTGCCCAGCTTGCTCGCTTCCCGCTCAAGTCTACCATACTAGTATTCTTTCCTGTAAACACCTTGCCTTGCCGAACCTTATGGGACAGAACACTGGCGCCGCGCGCCGGTAAACTGCCGGCTGGGATGAACGACGTCAGGAAAAAAGGGCTGCTGGGGTCTTGGTCGCTGGTAGCGGGGCTTACGACCGTGTCCCGCGTGCTGGGCCTGGCGCGCGAGATCGCGTTCGCGTGGTTCGTCGGCGCCGGCGTGGTCATGGATGCGTTCATCGTCGCCTTCCGGATCCCGAGCCTGTTCCGGCATTTCTTCGCCGAGGGGGCGCTGTCGCAGAGCTTCGTGCCGGTGTACTCGGAGCGCATGGAGGCGGGAGACAACAGGGAAGAACTAGCGGACCTGCTGGGCCGGGTCATGGGCACCCTGGGCGCGGTCGTGGCCGTGGTGTCGCTCCTCGGGGTGATATTCGCGCCGCTCTTCGTTTGGTTGTGCGCCCCCGGGTTCGCGCTGGAAGGCGGCGAGTCCTACGAACTGGCGGTCACGATGCTGCGCCGCACGTTTGCGTACCTGTTCTTCATCTCGATCACGGCCATGCTGGCCGCGGTGCTGAACGCCCACCGCAAGTTTGCCGCGGCGGCCTTCACCCCCGTCCTGATGAACATCTGCCTGATTGCGGCGGCCGCCCTTTACGCAATGCAATCGGAGCCGCAGGGCGCGGTACTCGGCTGGGGCGTGTTCGTCGCGGGACTGGCGCAGATGGTGTTCCTGCTGTTTTTCGCCCGCTCCACCTGCGGCCCGTTCCGGCCGCAATGGGGCTGGCGCGACTCGAAAGTGCGGCGGATCCTTGTCTTGATGGTGCCGGTCATCGTCGGTTCGTCGGCGGCCCAGGTGGGTGTGGTCCTGGACACGATCCTGGCCAGTTTTCTCGTATCCGGGAGCATCAGCTGGCTCAACTTCTCCCAGCGACTGATGGAATTTCCCCTGGGCGTGTTCGGCGTGGCCCTGGCCACGGTGGCGCTGCCCAGGCTATCGCGCCTGCACGCCGCCGGAGAGCGCGACGAGTACCTGGCGTCCACGGGCTGGGCGATCCGTTCGGGCCTGGCCATTTCGCTGCCCTGCGCCGCCGGGCTGTTCATCCTCGCGGAGCCGATCATGGCGACCCTGTTCCTCGGCGGAAAGTTCAGTCTCCAGGATGTCGAAATGGCGGCCGTGAGTCTCCAGGCCTACGCCCTGGGACTGCCCGGACTGATCGGGATCAAGACGCTGGTGCCGTCGTTCTTCGCCCGCCAGGACATGAAGACGCCGGTCAAGGTGGCGGTGGCGGCGCTGGCCTGCAAGTTCGCGGTGACGCTGCCGTTGCTCTGGTACTGGGTGGCGCAGGACCTGCACGCGCCGCACGCGGTGCTGGCGGGCGGCACGGCGCTGGGCGCGACGATCAATGCGGCGGTCCTGTGGCTGCTGTTCAGGCGCCAGGATCCCGAGGGCAAGCGGGGCGCGATGTTCAAGCCGCTGCTCAGGATCGCGGTCGCGGTGGGCCTGCTGTCGATGCTGCTGATCGAATTCGCGCCGGCGCCGGCGCTCTGGCCGGAGGTTTCGCGAATCGTCCGGGTGCTGTGGATACTGGCATGCGTGGGCGGCGCCGCGGCGGCCTATTTCCTCTGCCTGTTCCTGACCGGCCACCGCTGGCGCGACACCGGATAGACTCGCAAGCGATGCTTCTCCTACGCCGAATTTCCCGCTTGCCGGCCTCCATCGACCGCGGATGCGCCGTTACCATCGGCGGATTCGACGGCATGCACGTCGGTCACCAGGAGGTCCTGAACCGGGTCCTCACGGCTGCTCGCGAACGCAATCTGGCGTCGATCGTGTTCAGTTTCGAGCCGTCTCCGAAGGAATTCATGGCGCGCGGAACGCCGCCGCCGCGGCTGATGACGCTGCGCGAGAAATGCGCCGCGCTCAACGCCGCCGGCGTTGATGCCTTCTACTGCCCGCCCTTCAACGACGCGATCCGCACGCTTTCGCCCGATGAATTCATGCGCAAGCTGCTGGCCGGACTGCTCAAGGCGCGGCACGTGATCCAGGGCCCGGATTTCCGTTTCGGCTACAGGCGCAGCGGCGGCATGGACGAACTCGCGGCGGGGGGACGGAGTCTCGGTTTCAGCGTGGAGCAGGCCCCGCCCGTGAGCGTCGACGGCGAACGCGTATCGAGCACCGGCGTGCGGCGGGCGCTGGCGGCCTCGGACCTGGAGCTGGCCGCGAGGCTCCTGGGCCGCCGCTACGGCATGGGCGGGCGCGTCATTCACGGCTTGAAAATCGGCGCCGCCAAGCTGGGCTATCCTACGGCCAACATTGCCCTGAAAGGCCGCGTCAGTCCCATTGACGGGATCTTCGCCGTGCGCGTCCACGGCGTGGAGGACGAGCCGCTTGCGGGCGTGGCCAGCATCGGCTACCGGCCCACGGTGGGCGGCACGGAGAAGATACTGGAGGCGCATATCTTCGATTTCAGCGGCGATCTGTACGGGCGATTCCTGGACATCGAGCCGGTTGCGAAGCTGCGCGACGAAGTGCACTTCAGTAACCTCGAGGAACTACGCGTGCAGATGGATCGCGACGCCGTCCAGGCTCGCGAACTCTTGCGCGCGGCTTAGTCCTTGGTCACACTTCCGTCCCAAGCACACTTCGCACCGACATGCCCGATTACCGCGACACCCTGAACCTGCCGCGTACGGCTTTTCCGATGCGCGCCAACCTGGCGCGCCGCGAGCCGGAAATGCTGCGCGAGTGGGAGAGCAGCGGGCGCTACGGGCGCATCCGCGAGCACATGGCCGGGCGCGAGAAGTTCACGCTGCTCGACGGACCGCCCTACGCCAACGGGTCGATCCACATCGGCCACGCCTACAACAAGGTGCTCAAGGACCTCATCGTGAAGTCGAAGATCCTCGACGGCTACGACGCGCCCTACGTTCCGGGGTGGGATTGCCACGGCCTGCCGATCGAGGTGCGCGTCGAGCGCGAGCTGGGGCACGAGGCCGCCGCGCTGGACGGCGCGGCCTTCCGCGAAGCCTGCCGACGCTATGCGGCCAGCCAGGTCGAAGGCCAGCGCGAGGACTTCCGGCGGCTCGGCGTACTGGGCGAGTGGGAGCGGCCGTACCTGACCATGGCGGCCCGCTACGAGGCCAACCAGATCCGGGCATTCGCTGAGATCTTCGCCCGCGGACACGTCTATCGCGGCCAGAAGCCGGTCCACTGGTGCCTGGACTGCGGATCGGCCCTGGCGGAAGCGGAAGTCGAATACGAAGACAAGACCTCGATCGCCGTCGACGTGCGCTTCCCGGCCGACGATCCCGCCGATTTCCTTTCCCGCGTCCCGGGCGTGGAAGCAGACGATGCGCCGCTGGGCATCCCGATCTGGACCACCACGCCATGGACCCTGCCGGCCAACCGCGCTGTGGTGCTGAGCGACACGTTCGACTACGTGCTCATGGAAGCCGAGATCGACGGGCGCACCGAGCGCCTGGTGCTGGCGCGCGGTCTCGCCGACGATGCGCTGGAGCGTTACGGCGCGACGGGCGCGCGCGAACTGGCGTCGCTGAAAGGCGCGCAACTCGCCGGCGTAAACCTGCGTCATCCCTTTTACGATCGCCTGGCGCCCGTGCTGATCGCCGATTACGTCACGCTGGAAGCCGGCACCGGCGCCGTGCACACGGCGCCTGCGCACGGGCTGGACGACTTTGCGACCGGCCGCAAGGCGGGACTGCCGGCGGACAATCCGCTGGGTATCGACGGCCACTTCCGGAAAGACACCGGCCTGGTGGGCGGGCTGCACGTCGAGGCGGCCGACAAGCGGATTCCCGATTTGCTGGCGGAGCGCGGCATGCTGCTTTGCCGGGAGAGCTACCGGCACAGCTATCCGCACTGCTGGCGGCACCATCGACCGCTCCTGTTCACTTCGACCCCGCAGTGGTTCGTGGGGCTGGACCGGGAGGGTCTGCGCGAGCAGGCCGCCGGCGCCATCGGCGCGGTGGACTGGTATCCCGGCTGGGCCGAACAGCGCATTGCGGGAATGGTCGAGACGCGCCCGGACTGGTGCATTTCGCGCAGCCGCGCCTGGGGCGTGCCGCTGCCGCTGCTGGTGGACAGGGAAAGCGGCGAGCCGCACCCGGAGTCGGCGCGGCTGATGGCGGAAATCGCCGAACGGATGGACGAGAAGGGCATCGAGGCTTGGTTTGCGCTGGACCCGGCCGAACTGCTTGGAGACGAGGCGCAGCGCTACCGCAAGGTGACGGACGTGATGGACGTGTGGATGGACTCCGGCCTCGTGCATCGCTGCGTGGGCGCCGAGCACCCGGAGATCGACTACCCCGCCGACCTTTACGTGGAAGGCTCCGACCAGCACCGCGGCTGGTTCCAGTCGTCCCTGCTCACCTCGGTGGCCATCGACGGCCGCGCGCCGTACCGCGCGGTGTTGACGCACGGTTTCGCGGTGGACGAGCAGGGGCGCAAGCAGTCGAAGTCGCTCGGCAACGTCGTGGACCCTCGCGACGTGGTCGACAAGCTGGGCGCGGACGTGCTCAGGCTGTGGGTCATGACCACCGACTACCGGCGCGAAATGAGCATCTCTCCGGACATCCTCACGCGCGTCTCCGACGCCTACCGCCGTCTGCGAAACACGGCCCGGTTCCTGCTCGGCAACCTCAGCGATTTCGATCCCGGCCGGCATGCGGTGGCGCCCGAAGACGCCGTGGACCTGGATCTCTGGGCATTACGGCGGGCCCGCGAACTCGACGATGCGGTCTGGAAGCACTATCGCAACTACGAGTTCCACCCGATATTCCAGCAGGTGCACAACTTCTGTGTCGTCGATATGGGCAATTTCTACCTGGACGTGATCAAGGACCGCCTCTACACGATGCCGGCGGACAGCCACGGCAGGCGCTCGGCGCAGACCACGCTCTGGCATGTCGGCGAATGCCTGGCGCGCTGGCTGGCCCCGGTGCTCAGTTTCACGATCGAGGAGTTCTGGAAGGAATTTCCCGGCGACCGTCCGGAATCGGTATTCATGTGCGCGCCGCACGAACTGCCGGACCTGCCCGAATGCCGGGCCGACTGGGACACGCTGCGCGAAGCGCGCACGCAGGTGCTGGGCGTGATGGAGGAATCGCGCAAGGCCGGCGAAGTGGGCTCGTCGCTGGAGGCGGAGCTTGTCGTGCCCGCCGATGAGGCCACGCTGAACGCGTTGAAGCAGCTGGGCGACGAGTTGCGCTTCGTGTTTATTTCGGCGGCGGTTGAGCTGGAGCCGGGCGAGACGGGCCAGGCGCCCGTTTGCCGGGCGAGCGCGCACCCGAAATGCGAACGCTGCTGGCACCGCGTGCCGGTACGTCCGGACGGCGAAGATCATGCAGGTCTGTGCGAACGTTGCGTCGTGAACGTCGAAGGCGATGGCGAGGCGCGGGTCTGGGCATGAAGGCGCCGCGTTTCAGTGTGTTGCTTTCGGTGTCCGCCGGCGTGGCGGTCGCGGACCAGATCGTGAAGTGGATTGTCGCCGCGCGACTGGACGAGTTGCAGCGCATCGTGGTGCTGCCGTTCTTCGACCTCGTGCGCTGGCACAACACCGGCGCCGCCTTCGGCCTGTTGTCAGGCGCGTCGGGCTGGCAGAACTGGCTGTTCCTGGTGCTGGGACTGGTGCTGGTGGCGTTCCTGGGATCGATGATGCGTGGCGCCTCAAAGGACGGAGATGCGCTCTGGGGACTGGGGCTGGCGCTGATGACCGGCGGAGCGGTGGGCAATCTGATCGACCGCGTTGCGCGCGGCTACGTGCTGGATTACATCTCGGTGCACTACGGCGGCTGGTACTTCCCGGCCTTCAACGTCGCCGATTCGGCGATCACCGTGGGCGTTTCCCTGGTGCTCCTGTACCTCATCCGACAGACCCGCACGACTTAACGCTTCGATCCCACCCATCTTTGCCCCCTTCTTCCTGGAGGCGCTGTGAGCGCCGGGTCATCGGCGCTCACTGGCTCGGTTCCGCCATCCTGGCTCCAACGCTCCCGGACGAAGGGGGCAAAGATGGGCTACGGCCAGCAGGCGTCCGTAGTGTCTTCACCGTCGGCGCTTTCGGATGCGCGCCGGCCAGTGGAATCAACGGACAGAACGCGGCACTGCTCGTCGCCGGCCTGGGGGCCTTCCAGGTCAGTGACTGCCTCTACCGCGAAGCCGTTGGACAAAGCGCCTTCTGGCGCCCGCAGGCGAAGTTGGTAGTAGCCGCGCTCGGTGCCGGCGACGCCCAGTCCCGCGGGCGGGGGTGCCGCCAGTTCGACCGCGCGGGCATAGCGACCGTTTTCGAAATAGAAGCGCTCCTGCAGGACCGCTACGCGCACCAGCGCGTCGGTGGCGTCCAGCCGCCGCGCTCGCTCAATCTGTTTGATCCACAGGGGCGTGGCCGCCGCGGCCAGCAACGCGAGGATGGCCAGCGTCACCAACAGCTCCGTCAAACTGAAACCCCAGCCACCCTGGGAGGGAGGGCGTCCCCGCCCTCCCATCACACACACCTGAGGCACGCAACCGGGTCTCATTCCACGTCCTCGCGCCAATAACGCCGAACGGGCGGTTCCGCGGAATCCTCCGGGCAATCGTCGTCCTTCCGGCAAATTTCGATCTCGTCCGGCAATTCGGCGTCCAGCTCGCCGTTCGCCAGCAGCATGAAGCCCACGACGACCGGCGCTCGGGCTCGCGGCCCGGCGGTCCCCAACGCGCCAATCTCGAAGTGCAGTGCTCGTTGCGGAGTCTCCGCCTCTTCAAATCCGGCCGGAACCGCGGTCGTTTCAACATGTCGCACGGACCACTCCACACAGCGGGAAGCGATTCGGCAATAACGGCCGCTTTGCGGCGCATCCAGCCGGAAACGCTCGGCGGACAGCGCCATTGCAATTCCTGTCTCCGCCAGCCGGACCGCTTCGGCGTATTCCCTTGCGTTGCGCACCTGCAGCCACTGCAGCGCAACGTCGCCCTTGCCGGCCACGGCCAGCAGCGACAGCGCCGCGAGCACCATCAGCACCACGGCCAGGACGACTCCGCTCTCGGAATCCTCAATCCTGGCGTGCATTCGCCACCACCTCGCTCGCGCTCACCAGAAGGCGGCGCCTTGCATCATCGAAACTGCGCGCCGCGCGGTCCGCGTAGGTGTAGGTACTCCCGTCCACATGCCCGGTCTCGGGGCTGTCGTGCCGCAACAGCAGCCAGAACCGGACCGCCACGACCCGCGCTCCGGACGGCCTGGACGCCGCCGCATCGACCACCCGGTCCGCCACCCCGTCACTGTCGGTGTCGAGCGCCAGGCGAACCTGAAAATCCTCCACACCCGAAAGGATCTCCTCGTCGCGCAGCAGCCCGCCCCTGACCAGCGTCTTGCGCCGCAGCGACGGCTCCCCGGAGTCGTGACTGGACCGGGCGGAAACATACCAGGCGTGAACGACGATATCGCGAATCTCGGTTTCGCCTTCCAGGGGCGGTGGCGAGCCGGCAGAGAACACGATTGCTTCCAGGCGCGACGAATGAACCTGCAACCTCCGCGATTCCACGCCGGTGGTCGCCTGGCCCGCGCGGCGAATCTCCAGCACGTCGGTTCCCGGTTGCAGACGGTTCCGGTACGGGGAGCAGGGCAGGGGCCATTCATCGGCGGCGGCCACGTATTCGTCGAACCGAAAGGCCCAGGAGCTCACGTCCGCCCTGCTGCAGCGGACCGACGCCCCTGCTGCCACGCGAAGCGCCATGGCATCCGAATTGAGCCCCCAGAATCCCGCCGAACGAATGTCGGCGCGCAGTAGTTCCAGCGCGAAACGCGCTTTCTCCTCGAGGCTGTGCAGATTGTCCGCCGCCCGGGCGGACTG
This sequence comes from Gammaproteobacteria bacterium, assembly GCA_028821145.1. GTDB lineage: Bacteria > Pseudomonadota > Gammaproteobacteria > Steroidobacterales > Foliamicaceae > Foliamicus. The sequence goes on from JAPPHC010000052.1 coordinate 99,662, forward strand.
GCGCATGGACTGCGCGGAGCCGAAGACCCCCAGCAGCAGCAGGCTTGAGACGGCGAGCGATACGAGCAGCTCGGCTAGGCTGTTGCCACTCTGGCTTTCGCGGCCGGGCTCTATCGGCCGGCCCACAGAACCAGCCGGGCATCGTCGCCAACGCCCGCGGGCCAGCTCAGCTCGACCCGATATGCCGGTGGCGTGCCGCCCAGCGCCGTTACCTCGCATTGCAGTCCCGGCAAGGCGGACGCGGCCTGCCGCCGCCACGCGCCCAACTCTCCTCCGCCGGCCGCCGAAGGACTCGCGCCGATCCGGGCGGCGAGGTCCTGCGCCAGCATCTCGGCAAGAAAGTAACTGTGTGCGGCGCGGCTTTCCTTCAAACGCTCGCTGATCAGCGCACCGGCCCCGAGCAGACCCAGGCTGAACACGGCCACTGCGAGCAGGCATTCGACCAGGCTGAAGCCGCTTTCCGGCTCAGCCGGGCGGGCAGGAAAGCGGGTCGCCACCGCTGGCGGTATCGGCAAGCCGCGGCCTACCGATGTTGTTGACGACGATTGCGCGCGCCGCGCTGCTTCCGCGCCGGTCGCAGACGACCAGCGTGCCGTTGGTGGAGCGCCCGCGGAACGGCCTGAACACGAACCGGGTGCGATTCGAGCGAATGGACAAACCGGCCTGGCCCCGCGATCGGTAGAGGATCGAATCCGGCGGCGGTGCATAGGGCGTGGAACCCGTTGAGCCGTCGTGGACAATCCAGCCGGCGCCCCAATCCTCCGCGGCCCCGCACCGCGATCCGTCCGGGCTGGGACACACAGTCGTGTCCCGGCCGTTCTCGGCGGCCGTGCGGCGTGCGAAGTGCAGGCTGCGGATCAATCCGTTGATCGTCGTGCTCCGCTGCAGATTGAGCATTCCGGTAGTGATCACGGGCTGGGCCAGGAGGACTGCAATGGAGCTGACAGTCAGTGCGATCAGGAGTTCCAAAAGCGAAAAGCCACGCATCATGCGATCCCTTGCAAGCGCCGATCCCGCGGGCGCAGAGTGAAAAATACGCGCCTGACGAAGACTGCTGAAGACACGAATTGCGCGCGTTCGCCGACAAATCCGATAAAAGGTGTTTGCGATACAATCCGGCCTTTCGCGGGACTACCCGGCCGGAATAGCTCAGCTGGTAGAGCAACGCATTCGTAATGCGTAGGTCGTCAGTTCGAATCTGACTTCCGGCACCAAACCGTATTTTCGCTCAAAACGCCATAGACTGCCACTAGACGACAGAAGTATGATATAAAACAATCACTTATTGGCATATATTCCTATTTTCTCCTCTTGCATCGTGCGCAGTCTTACGCTACAATTTGCGTCCGGGCGTTGGATAAATAAGGTGAGAAACAGGTGGGAAATTTCGTGGGGCAAAGCAAATTGACGGTAAAAAAAGTCCGGGCGATCAATCAACCGGGCCTGTATGGCGACGGCAATACGCTGTACTTGCGAGTGGCACCCGGCGGGTCCAAGCAATGGGTCCAGCGGCTCACCATTCACGGCAAGCGCCGTGACATCGGACTGGGCGGGTGTTCGTGGGTGACGCTGGCGGAGGCCCGCGATGCGGCTTATGAGAATCGGCGATTGGCGCGCCGCGGCGGCGATCCATTGGCAGTCAAACGCCGGCCTAAGATTCCGACTTTTCGGGAGGCGGCGCAGCACACCTACAAGGCCTTGCGGCCTCGTTGGCGCAATGAGAAAGTGGCGATCAACTGGATGCAGCAGTTGAAACGCCATGCGATGGCCCGGTTAGGCGATTTGCCGGTGGACCGGATCGGCCGGGAGGATGTACTGGCTGTGCTCACGCCCATCTGGACTTCTAAGCCGGAAACCGGACGTCGGGTGCGCCGGAACATCCGCGCGACGCTCAAGTGGTGCCAGGCGCATGGGTTTGTCACGTTCAACGCCGCTGGTGAAGGGATTGATGGTGCTCTGCCGCGGATGCCCGCGGTGAAGGCGCATTTCAGGGCATTGCCCTATTCGGAGATACCCGAGGCGCTCGACATCGTTGAAAGCTCTACAGCCTCGCGTGTAGCGAACCTGGCGCTCAGGTTCCTGATCTTCACGGCCGCGCGCACCGGCGAGGTCCGTGGCGCGATGTGGAGCGAGATTCACGGCGATGTGTGGAAGATTCCTGGTGAGCGCATGAAGGCGGGGGTTGAGCATCGCATCCCATTGAGCGCAACCGCGCTGGACGTGTTGGAGCAGGCCCGGACACTCCGTGATGGCAGTGCTTTGGTCTTTCCGTCTCCCATTCGGAGAGGGCGCCCGCTCTCCAACATGACGCTCACCAAGGTGCTTAGGGACACGGGACTTGCCGAGCGAGCGACGGTGCACGGTTTTCGCTCAAGTTTTCGCGATTGGTGTGCTGACACCGGGAAGGCACGGGAAGTCGCCGAAGCGGCGCTAGCGCATACTGTGGGCGGTGTGGAGGGTGCGTATTTTCGCTCCGATCTGTTCGAGCGCCGGCGCCGTCTCATGGATGCTTGGGCGGCTTTTCTGGCGGGAACCGATGCCAAAGTGGTGGCCTTGCCTCGTTAGGCTGGAATTGCTCATTGCGAATTCTCCTCTTTAGGCGCGGTTTGGGAAGGGTAGGAGAACAGCAGGGCCGGTTGCATCCTTGACGCGCCATAAATCGTTCGCCAGCGGGTGTATTCCTTGGCGCTGGACTATGAATAATTGAACAATCATGACGAGTTGCGCCGGAATCTGTTGCTGTAAATGGTCGTGGACCGATCGGGCGCTGACCATCGCTTCGCCGGAAAGTGGTATTTCTAGGCAGTGACAATGCTCATCAGCGTCAGCCGGCATTGCCCACCAGACTCCGGTCGCTACGCTCCCTGCGTCCGGTGCGCAATGCCAGAAGCATATAAAAGAGAGATCGTGCTCAAGCCACGATACAAACTTGCGAGAAGTGTGCAATACTCAGTTGAAGTTGACAATTACATTCAATACTCGTTTTTCTGCACCAGTAGATCGCTATGTATGGCGGCATGTTGTTATGCGGCTTGCCAGAACCGGTCCGATCTGTAAGGCGCTGAACATCTCGGTGAAGACCGCCTTCGCCATTTCGCCGTATCGTACCCCCTGCCGAGCCTCGTGTTGTTCACCAGTCTGTCCATAGGCTGCGGGTTCATCGCGGCGCTGCCCGGTCCCGCCGACCCGAACGCGTTTCTGTTTCCGCGCCATGCCGAAGGCCGAGGTTCCCGGATGCTCACGAATTGCTGGCGCACGGTCTGCGCGGGCGCGAAACTCGGCAGTCTGCGTTTGCACGATCTACGCCATAGGGCGGTCAGCCAAGCCGTCATGGCGGGCGAGAACCAGCCGACAGACTTCCAATTCAGATTGGTGAAATCCTATCCATTTACGCTGCAAGGTCGCGAACCTGTGAATCGGTCTGTGTAATGGGCCGATACCAAGGATCACCTGCGGCTTCCAGCCTTTGCCATACCTTGCGATAGCGCACAACCAGAGCATCTGATGAGACAAAGTTGTTGCCCATCAAACCGTTATCCCAGTTAGTTTTGTGACTTTGGGGGTACGGTCACTTTCCATTGGGCGGACGGCCGTGGCGGCGTGCTTTCTGATTGTGGTCGCCGACTACGTGCAGCAAAACAGCCGGGGCAAGTGGAATGCGTTCCAGGGCGTGACCTTCGGGATCGGATCCATCCTGGCCGCCCTGGTGATCGTCAGACTGCCACAATGGTTGCTCGAAAGAGGCTGGGACGTCATCAATGCCGGGTACGTGACTCACTTCGTGATGGTCGGAGCCGCTGGCGTATCGGCACTGGCCTTGATGCTCATGCTGCGTGCGGATGGTCCCCGTGAGGGCGCTGAACGTCAAAACTTGTGGGCGCTGATTCGCCAAGGCGTCGCTCAAATCAGGCACCCCGGGGTACGGCTGGCCTATTGCGCAGGCTTTGCCTCGGGGGCGAACATGGCGGTAATCGGCACCTATCTGACCTTATGGACCACGGGCCATGCGGTGGCTAGCGGGATGGATTTTGCGCAAGGACTGGCCTTAGGTGGCGTATTGATGGTGATCATCCAGGTGGTCTCCATCGCCGCCATGCCGGCCATCGGCGTGCTCAACGATCGAACGAAACCGCTTTTCGCACTTCATCTCAGCCTTGTGCTGCTCGCCGTTCCTCTGGCTGCCTGCTCCTCCGTTGACGAGCCACTGACTGCCGACACCTGTCTGGCGATGTACGGGGGGTGCCTGGCCGACATCGAGCCTTCGAACAACCCCTGGTATATGGGCGACCCGATGCCTCCCCGCAGCGAGGCGGCGGCGCAGGCGATGGTCGATTTATGCAAGGTTCAATATGAGCGGTGCATGGTCTGGGTCGAGGGGCCGCAGCCCTTGGAGTGGTCCGACCCGTGAACTCTAGCTACTGGCTAGCTATGTATATGATCCCCATACCGAAGATATTGGGATCGTCAGATCAATTGCAACCGCTACATCCTGGGGAGGCGGTGTTTTGGGTCCGGTTCTCGCAACGCATATGCGCCTTATAGCTGGCGGCGTTCGAAAACAGCCTCCTCAGCTCCAGTGTGCCTGGCGCAGTCGAACTTGCCGGGGTCGGCGCCCGTAGCGCCGCTCACCTGACTATTCCCTTGAGTGAAGAAAGACCAGCACACGTCTCCAGGTCGCAACCGCGGGAAATGGCTGCGCGGGGCGTGCACGACGCCGCATTTCGCGTGCTCCAGTCGTACACCGATGTGCCGCAGGCAACGAGCGTGATCGATATCGGCGCAGGCCAGGGTGCGTTTTCGCGCCGCCTGCTCAAGGCCGGCTATAGCGTGCGCGCCTGCGATCTCTACCCCGAGCAGTTTCGAGTGTCGGAAGTCACCTGCCTGCCTGTGTCCCCCTCCGGAGAACTGCCGTACGCGGATCACACCGCGGAAGCGGTGGTGGCCCTGGAACTGTTCGAGCACTTGGACGGTCACGAACCCCTGTTGCGGGAGATTCATCGCGTCCTTAAACCGGGCGGGACGCTGCTGTTGACGTCGCCCAACATTCTCAACCTGAAATCCCGCATCCTGTTCCTGCTGACCGGCTATCTCTACAATTTTCCATCGCTGGATCCCGAAGTTCGGGACGCGGTGCATCAACATATCAGCCCCTTTTCCCTCGACCGTTACCGCTGGAGGCTTTCGCAGTCGGGTTTCAGGCTGCGAAACATATCGGTGGATCGCTACAAGCCCAGCTCGCTCATGTGGGCCTTTCTCATCCCGCTCATCAAACTCGTGACCTTGCGGTCAGCGCGCCGTTCCACAAGCGTGCGCATGCAGAACATGACGCGCGTATTGATGGGGAGAATTCTGATCTTGTGCGCCACCCGTTCCTGATGCCGGCCCGCGCGCGATCCGGGCTGGCCCGCCGGCAGGTCGGGTTCCTGCTTGTTGTTGCTACCGGCATCGCCGGAACCGGCCGTGATGGCCTGGTCTTTTTCAATCCTTACCAATGCACGCTGCCCCTGGACCGCCTGGCGGCTGCGGTTCTATTACGGAAACCATCCCGAAGAAGAATAGATAGCTTCGCGACAGAGGACACCGGCACATGAACGACCACCAACAACCCCTTCACGGAAACCCATCTCATCCCGAGTGGCAGCGGTTTCAGCACGATGTGATCGTCGCCACCGACTCGCTTGCGTACATCCTCGACGGTATTTCGAGGATTCATCGCAACCCCGACGGGCCCATCGGGGGTCCCAAACTGCGCGGCTTTCCCATGTTGACCGGCGAGTCGTTCCGTGATCGGACCCGCCCGTACGGACCCATGATGCAGACCGTCTTCCGGGGCTGGTTTGCCGAAGTCTTCGACCTCTGGGAATCGGTGTACGAATTGCGCCTCAGCGATTCGATTGACGCTGACGGCGAGTTCCTTCGACTGGAACGGGCCGTGCTGGAGGAATTTGGCCAGGTCCGCAACAATCTGTTGCATGGCGGAGTGGCCATGGATGGCGAAGCCGGCAACCTGCGGCGATTGCAATGGTTCAAGCCCGGCGAGCGGATGCGGATGCAATTCTGGCATGTTCTCGACTTCCTGAATCAGATGGGATGGCTGATGGAAGACGACGTGTTGATTCTCGAAGAAGACCGGGGGCCGAGGACGAGCCGCTGGCATGTCGAACGGGACCGTGAGCTGGAGAAGATCCCGCCGCAACTGGTATCGATTCGCCCGCTGATTGATCTGGGAGCCGACGACCCGATGTATCGCTATGGCGTGGGGGTGGCCTTCGATAACGGCGTCTTCGGCAATGTTCCTTTTGGCTTTGAGGAAGCGATCGATCCCGTAACGCCGCTGCAGGACCGTATCCGCACCTGGCACGCGATCGAGATCGACGATAACGGAAATCTCCGCATCCCCGGCGTGGCGACTGTGGGTGCGCGCGACTTGTATCAGGGATGCTTGGCGGAGCCGGCCCGGGCGCCGGCGACCTGGATGCGCGTCATAGGGTTACAGGGCCATTCCATCTGACCGCTGTCGATATCGGATTCGTTTTCATCGCGTCCCGTTTACTGGGCTCGGGGACTATTAGGCGCGCGTGATCGGGATCCGTTACGCCATGATCCGCTTCAGAAAGGGCGCAACATGCGGCGGCGATCCTGCAATCCAACACCGTGTTCGCGAACGAGTTCAAGGAAGCGCCGCCGCTCACGGATCGGGAGATCGCGCGCTGGTTCAAGCGCCGCAAAATGCTGCGGGAAGTGCGCGACAACCCCGAGGCGGTCGTCGTAGTAGGGGAACTCCTCCGTGTTGTCCATTACCGTTTCGGCGCCGAAACGGAACATCTGCGCT
>JAPPHC010000077.1 GCA_028821145.1 Gammaproteobacteria bacterium
CCGTGGTCATGTCCGGCGCGGTGCATGGATACATCAGCCAGTCCGACAAGGGCGAGCTGGTGGTCGGCGCCGGCATCGACGCCTACAACGGCTACGGCCAGCGCGGGAGCTTCCCGGTGATCGAGCATGCGATGCAGGCGATCATCGAACTGTTCCCGGCGTTCAGCCGCGTGCGCATGCTCAGAATGTGGGGCGGAATCGTCGATATCTGCCCGGACGCCTGTCCGATCGTGTCGAAAACGCCGGTTGAGGGCCTCTACTTCAACTGTGGCTGGGGCACCGGCGGGTTCAAGGCGACGCCGGGCTCAGGATGGGTGTTCGCGCATACGCTCGCCCACGACCGGCCCCACGAACTCAACGCGCCCTTCAGCCTGGACCGGTTCGCCTCGGGGGCGCTGATCGACGAACACGGCGCCGCGGCGGTGGCGCACTGATGCCGTGCTGCTGATCGAATGTCCCTGGTGCGGCCCCAGGGCCGAGACCGAGTTCAGCTATGGCGGCGAAGCCGGTATCGAGCGGCCTGCCGACCCGTACGCGCTGAGCGACGCGGAATGGGCCGACTACCTGTTCTTCCGCAGCAATCCGCGCGGCGCGCACCGGGAGCTGTGGAATCACGCCCAGGGTTGCCGGCGGTGGTTTGGCGTTGAGCGCGACACGGTCAGCTACCGCATCGAGAAGAGCTACAGATTGAGCGGCGCCGGCAGCGGCCGGCCGGCCGCTGCCCATATTGAAGCCAGCGAAGAGAAGCGCCGCTGACGATGGCTGCCGGCCAACCGAATCGTTTGCCGCACGGCGGGCGGATAGACCGTTCGCAGCCCCTGGCATTCTCGTTTGACGGCAGGGCCTTCGAGGGCTTTGCCGGCGACACGCTGGCGTCCGCGCTGATGGCCGCCGGCGTATCCCTGGTGGGACGCAGCTTCAAGTTGCGGCGCCCGCGCGGGATCGTCGGCAGCGGCGCGGAGGAACCGAACGCGATCATGCAGATCGGCGAAGGCGCCGCGGCGCAGCCCAACCTGCCGGCAACGCGGGTCGAACTCTGCGGGGGGCTGAACGCGCGCCCTACCAGGGGCTGGCCGGGGGTCCGCTTCGATATCGGGGCGGTCAACGACTTTTTCGGCCGGGTGCTGGGCGCCGGCTTCTACTACAAGACCTTCATGTGGCCGCGGTCCTGGTGGAAGCACTATGAGCACGCGATCCGCAAGTCGGCGGGCTTCGGCCAGGCGCCGGACGGGCCCGATCCCGACCGCTACGAGCACATGAACGCGCACTGCGACGTGCTGGTGGCCGGCGGCGGACCGGCCGGCCTGATGGCGGCGCTGGCAGCGGCGAAGTCGGGCGCCCGGGTGATTCTCGCCGACGAGCAGAACGAATTCGGCGGCAGTCTGCTCGCGTCCGCCGCGAGCATCGACGGGGTCCCTGCCGCCGAGTGGGCCGCCTCCGCGGTTGCGGAACTGCAAGGCCTGGACGACTGCGTCCTGCTGCCTTCAAGCACGGTTTTCGGTTACCACGATCACAACTTCCTGACGATTGCCGAGCGTTGCGCCGTCCATCCCGGCAGCTCAAACGGCGGAGGCGTCCGGGAGCGGCTGTGGCGGGTCCGGGCCAGGCAGGTGGTGCTGGCGCAGGGCAGTCTTGAGCGGCCGCTGGTTTTCTGCAACAACGACCGTCCCGGCGTGATGCTGGCGTCGGCGGTATCGACCTACGTCGAGCGGTACGCGGTCCTGCCGGGCCGCCGCGCGGTGGTCTTCACCAACAACGATTCCGCCTACCGGACGGCGATCAGCCTGGCCGGCGCCGGCGCCGAGGTTGCCGCCATCGTTGACAGCCGCTTCGGGGGCGGCGGGCGAACGGGGCCCGCCGGGGAACTGGGCGCGCGGGTCCAGGCCCTTGGCATTCCGGTGCTGGCGGGGCATGTCGTGAGCGATGTGGCCGGCCGGCGCCGGGTCACGGGCGCCAGCATCGCGCGGTGGTACGGCGACAGTTGGGGGAATGTCCGGAATACGATCCGTATGGACTGCGACCTGGTGGCCGTGTCGGGCGGCTGGAGCCCCGCGGTGCATCTGCACTCGCAGGCGGGCGGCAGGCTTGACTGGGACGAAACGCGGCATTGTTTCCTGCCCGCGGAAGCGCGCCAGGCCCATTTTTCGGCCGGCGCAGGGAACGGCAAATGGTCCCTGCGCGAATGCCTGGCCGACGGGCTGCGCGCAGGCGCCGAAGCCGTGTCGAAGCTGGGGCTGAAGCCGGTGGCCGTCAGGGCGCCCGACACCGATGCCGATGACGGGGAAAACCCGATCGAACCCTTGTGGCGGGTACCGGCAGCCAGGGACGCGGACCGCTGCCCCAGGCAGTTCATCGACTTCCAGAACGACACCACCGTCGCCGACATCCGCCTCGCCGTGCGGGAGGGCTATCGCAACGTGGAGCACGTCAAGCGATACACGGCGCTCGGCTTCGGCACCGACCAGGGCAAGCTGGGCAACATCAACGGCATGGCGGTGCTCGCGAACGTCCTCGGCAAGGCGATTCCCGAGGTCGGGACGACCACGTTCCGGCCGGCCTACACGCCGGTGAGTTTCGGCGTCTGCGCCGGCGAAAGCGTCGGCGAACTCTACGATCCGGTTCGCACGACCGCGATTCACGAGTGGCATGAGGCAGCGGGCGCGCCCATGGAGACCGTCGGCCAGTGGCGCCGGCCCTGGTACTTTCCGCGCAACGGCGAAGACCTGCACGCCGCGGTGGCGCGCGAATGCCTGGCGGTGCGCAAGTCGCTGGGCGTCATGGACGCCTCCACCCTGGGCAAGATCGATGCCTGCGGACCCGACGTGGTCGAATTCCTGGAGCGGATCTACACCCACAACGTAGGCCGGATGAAGGTCGGTCGCTGCGCCTACGGCGTCATTCCGGGCGAGGACGGCATGCTCATGGACGACGGCGTGATGGCCCGAACCGGCGAGCACCGCTTTTACCTGACCACGACGACCGGCGGCGCGGCGGCGGTGCTGGACTGGATGGAGAAGTGGCTGCAGACCGAGTGGCCGGAGCTTGAGGTTTACCTGACGTCGCTCACCGATCACTATTCGACGATCGCGGCGGCCGGTCCCAACAGCCGCAGCCTGCTGGAAAAGCTGGGCTGCGATATACCGCTGGACAAGGAGAGTTTCCCGTTCATGACCATGAAGCCGGCGGTACTGGCGGGCATGCGCGTGACGCTGTTCCGGGTGAGCTTTTCCGGCGAGCTGGCGTTCGAGATCAACATCGACAGCAACGACGCGCTGGCCATGTGGCGAAAGATCATGGAGGCGGGCGCCGAATTCGACATTACGCCCTACGGGACCGAAACCATGCATGTGCTCCGCGCCGAGAAGGGATTCATCATCGCGGGCCAGGACACCGACGGCTCGGTGACGCCCGTGGATCTCGGCATGAACTGGCTGCTGTCAAAGGATAAGGACTTTCTCGGCAAGCGTTCGCTTCAGCGTCCCGACTGCCTGCGCGAGGACCGCAAGCAATGGGTGGGCCTGCTGTCGCAAGACGGCCGGACCGTGCTGCCGGAAGGCACGCAGCTCATCGGCGACACCGGCAAGCCCACAGCAATGTGCGGTCATGTCACGTCCAGCTACTTCAGCGCCTGTTTGGGCCACCCGATCGCGCTGGCGCTTGTGGCCGGCGGACGGCAGCGCAAGGGTGAAACCATCTACGCGGCGCAGGCCGGGCGCGATCCCCTGCCGGTACGGATCGTATCGCCCGTCTTTTACGACCCCAAGGGGAAGCGTCAGCATGTCTGAAACCGGCTTGCCGCTCCCTGGTGTCGAAATCAGCGTCCGTTCCGGCCGCGGGTATCTCAACCTCAGGCTGGATCCGCGCCGCGGACAGGCCCTTGAGGCCGCCGAGCGCATCCTGGGCCAACCCGTGCCTCCGGCCGAGAATACGTTCACGGCCAGCGAGCACGAGATCTACTGGCTGGGGCCGGACGAGTGGCTGATCGCGACCGCCGCAGAGCGCGTCTTGAGTCTCGGCAGCGAACTCGCGGAAGGGCTCGCCGGGTTCCACTCCGCGGTCAACGATGTCAGCGGCGGCCACGTCGAGTTGCTTGTGAGCGGCGCGGACGCGCGCATGGTGCTGGCGAAGGGCTGCACCCTGGACCTGCATCCACGGGAGTTTGCTCCAGGGCAATGCGCGCAGACCGGCCTGGGCAGGGCGGCCGTGCTGCTGGCCGCCGGGGACCCGTCAATCTACACAATCGTCGTTCGCAGGAGCTTCTCGGACTACCTGCGCCGCTGGTTGGCGAATGCCGCGCGCCCCTACGGCGCCCGCTTCCCGGCGCGCTAGCGCGGGGTCAGCCCAGGAAGGCGAGTACTTCTTCGGCGATGGCGGGGGCGCCCTCTTCCATCACGGCCCGCGTCACGTCCCTGCGCTCGACGAACCGGGCGCCGGGGATATCGGCCGCGGCCCGGCGCGTGTGTTCCTTGAGCATGTACTGGCTGGCGACGACCAGCGTTTCGTGCTGAACGGCGCGAAAACGCCGCGCGCAGTCGTACGTGAGCGTGGCGTGGTAGCCCCAGTTGGCCCGCTCCCCCGCGCGCAACATTTCCAAGAAGTTACTGAATGCCCGGCTGAACGGCATACCGTCCAGGCGTTTGACCACGCTGAACTCCCAGGCATCGGCCAGGCTCGCCAGGTCCCCGTCGTAGCGAACCGGCGCGGTGGACCTGGGATACCGGCTTTTCTGTTGCTCGGCGCTGAAATACGGCACATCGACGATGGCCAGTCTTCGCACGCGGGCCGGCTCCAGCCGCGCCATCTCCACCGCCAGCAGGCAGCCGCTGTGGAAACCCATGAGGTCCACGGGGCCCGCCGGCGCCTGGGGCGCCTTTTCAAGCGCCTCCAGAACGGTTACCGCGAGTTCCTCCATCGAAAGCATCTCTCCCGGTGCGTCCGACCCCCCGAACCCGGGGCAATCCGGCGCCAGGACCATGCGCCCCTCGTTCAATAGCGGCACGATCGTCTCGAAGAAAGCGCCGCTGTAGGGAAAGGGGTGGAGGCAGACCAGGGGCGGGCCGGCAGGCGTTTGTCGCGCCCCGCTGTAGCGCAGGTGGATCTGACCCAGCCGCGTGCTTGCGTATGCGCGTCTCATTACGCCTCGTCAGACGAGCCGGCCCGGGACCGGAGAGCCGGAGCGTGGGCCAGGTCCGGCTTGCGTGCGGCCAGCACTTCATCGGGCCGCTGTATCGGCATGCGGTGCGGTGCGGAGCGAACCGCCTCGGGATCGCTCAGGGCCGCGTCGCGGATACGCACCATGGCTTCGATCAACGCATCCAGCGCTTCCGGCGACTCGGTTTCGGTAGGTTCGATGAGCAGGCACTCGGGAACCAGCAGCGGGAAGTACACGGTGGGCGCATGAAAGCCTTCGTCCAGCATGGCCTTGGCGAAATCGGCCGCGGTGACGCCGGTTCGATCGCGCAGGCGCTTGAGGCTGATCACGAATTCGTGACCGGCGCGCCGTTCGGGATAGGCAAGATCGAAGCCCTCTTCCGCGAGGCGGAACGCCAGGTAGTTGGCGTTGAGCACCGCGTGGTCGGCTACGCGCTGCAGTCCCTCGCGCCCCAGCATCCTCAGATACACCCAGGCGCGCAGCAGCACGCCGATGTTGCCGCCGTTGGCCGCCAGCTTTCCGATGCTGTCCGGACTGTCGGTGCGCCACCGGTAGGTTCCTTCGGCCTGTTCCACGTAGGGCACGGGGAGAAAGGGCTTGAGACTGCTCGCCACGCCCACGGCTCCGGCGCCGGGCCCGCCGCCGCCATGCGGCGTGGAGAAGGTCTTGTGCAGGTTCAGATGCACCGCGTCGAAGCCCATGTCGCCCGGCAGCACGCGGCCAAGCAGAGCATTGAGGTTGGCGCCGTCGTAATACAGCAGGCCGCCGGCCGCGTGAACGCGTCTTGATATCTCCAGAATGTGGCGCTCGAACACCCCCAGAGTCGATGGGTTGGTGAGCATGATTCCGGCCGTGCGCGGGCCCAGGGCCTCGTCCAGCGCTGCGAGTTCGATATCCCCGTCCTTGCCGGTGGCGATTTCCCGGACCTTCAGTCCGCACATGGCGGCCGTGGCCGGATTGGTGCCATGCGCGGCATCCGGCACGATGATCTCGTCGCGGCCGTGGTCTCCGCGGGCTTGATGGTAGGCCTTGAACATCGCCACCCCGGCGAACTCCCCCTGCGCGCCGGCCATCGGCGCCAGCGTGATGGCCTCCATGCCGGTTACCGCGGCCAGCATTTCCTGCAGTTCGTGGAGACACTCCAGCAGGCCCTGAACGGAAGCGTCCGGAGCGGCCGGGTGCACGTCGAGAAACCCCGGCAGGGAAGCCAGGCGGTGGCAGGCCCGCGGGTTGTATTTCATCGTGCAGGAACCCAGCGGGTAACTGTTCGTGTCGATCGAGAAATTCAGCTGCGACAGGCGCGTGTAATGGCGTACGACATCCAGTTCCGAGACTGCGGGAAGGAGAGCCTCCCGGTCCCGGATCAATGCCGCCGGCAGGTCCGCCGGAGCGGCGCTTTCCGCGGCGGGCGCCTGCGCCCGGGCCCGCCGGCCGGGACGCGACACTTCGAATATCAGCCTGCGCGTCATGTCAGGCGGTAGATTTCGCGCAACGCGCGGGCGTAGCGCAAAACGTCGTCTTCCGTGCGCATCTCGGTTGCGCAAACCAGCAGCGCATTGCCCAGTTCGGGATACTCGGAGGAGATATCGATGCCGCCCAGGATGCCCTGCTTCGCCAGCGCGGCGAGAACAGGCGCTACCGGGCGGTCCAGGCACAGGACGTCTTCGTGAAAAAAGGGCGCGTCAAAGGCCCGCCGCACGCCCCCGATGGCGGTCAGCGCCTCCACCAGTTGCGCCGTCCGGGCATGACAGGCCGACGCGACCCGGCGCATTCCCTCGCCGCCGAGCAAAGCCATATACAAGGTGGCCGCGACCACCATCAGGCCCTGATTGGTGCAGATGTTCGAAGTCGCCCGGCTGCGGCGAATATGCTGCTCGCGCGCCTGCAGCGTCAATACGTAGGCGGTGTCGCCGGCCGCATCCACCGTCCGCCCCGCCAGTCTCCCCGGCATCTGGCGAATGTAGCGGGACTTGCAGGCCAGCAGACCCAGGTAGGGGCCGCCTCCGGACATTGGGATGCCCAGCGGCTGGCCTTCGCCGCACACGATATCGGCGCCGAACTCGCCCGGCGGCCGCAACAGGCCCAGCGAAACGGGATTGATGCCCACCACCAGCAGCGCGCCCTCCCGGTCGGCGAGCGCGCGCCAGGCCTCGAGGTCGGGCATTCCGCCAAGGTAATTCGGCGCGGCCACCGCGATCGCGTCGAATCCGCCGCCGACGTTCTCGTACACATGGTTGAAATCGGCGCGGCCGGAATCGTCCAGGGGGGCTTCCACCAGTTCGATCCCCTGGCCGTTCAACAGCGTCCGCGCGACCGCCCGCCAGGCCGGGTGCAGCGAGCGCGCCACGGCAATCCGGCGGGCGTCCGACTTCTTGTTGCAGCGCACCGCCATCAGGCAGGCCTCGGCAAAGGCGGTGGCGCCGTCGTAGAGCGACGCATTGGCGACATCCATGCCGGTCAGCCCGGCGATCATGGTCTGGTATTCGTAGGTGAGCTGCAGCGAGCCCTGCGCGGCCTCGGGCTGGTAGGGCGTGTAATTGCTGTAGAACTCGCCCCGCGATGCAATGTCCCAGATCGCCGCGGGTATGTGGTGTTCGTAGGCGCCGCCGCCGGCGAAGCAAAGCAGCGGCGTATTGCTGGCGGCCCTCTGCCTTGCAATCCGCCCGATTCCCGCTTCGTCCAGGCCCGAAGGAATGCCTGGGGGTTCTTTCCGCAGCAGCGATTCCGGGATCTCGTCGTAGAGGTCGGCAACCGATCGGGCGCCCAGGCGCCGTAGCATGTCCTGGACCTGCGAGGACGTGTGCGGAACGAACGGCATTTCGGTTCAGGAATCCAGCAGTTCTTCGTACTGGTCCGGGTCCAGCAATTCCTCCCATTCGGCCGGGTCTTCCGGCGCCATTTCGAACAGCCAGCCGCCGCCGTAAGGGTCGTCAGATATTTTTTCCGGTGAATCCTGGAGCGATTCGTTGACCGCCACGACCTCGCCGCCGGCGGGCGAATAGACGTCGCTGGCCGCCTTGACCGATTCCACCACCGCGCAGACGTCGCCGGCCGCGAACGACGCGCCCACCTCCGGAGTATCGACATACACCAGGTCGCCCAACTGTTCCTGGGCGTAGTCGGTCAGACCGACTACCAGCGTCCCGCTGTCTTCCCTGCGCACCCACTCGTGTTCGCTCGTGTACTTGAGGTCGGTCGGTATTTCTGACACTGCTGTTTCCTCTTCAGTTTTCGCTGTCGCCCTGTGCGTCAACCAGAATGCGGCCGCGGCGCACAAACGGCGGCTTTACGACGGCGCACGTGGCTCCCGCGCCGCGGATTTCCACCTCGCAATCGGCATACGCACCGCGCGGAACGCGTGCCAGGCCGATTGAGGCGCCCATGGTAGGCGAATAGCCGCCGCTAGTCACGATGCCCGGGCCGTGCGGAGTCCGCACCGTTTGACCGGCGCGAAGCATACCCCTTTTCTTCAGTACCAGGCCCTTGAATACGGGCAGGTCCTCGCTGCCCGCCAGTTGCTCCAGCGCACGTCTGCCCACGAAGTCCCGCTGCGACGGTTCCATCGCCACGGTCCACTTCAAACCGCAGTGCAGCGGCGTTACCGAGTCGTCCATGTCCTGACCGTACAGGCACAGGCCCGCCTCCAACCGCAAGGTGTCGCGCGCTCCCAGTCCGCACGGCGCCACTTCGGCTTCGAGCAACGCCTGCCACAACGCCTGTCCCGTTGCCGCGTCCAGATAGATTTCAAAGCCGTCCTCGCCCGTATAGCCGGTTCGCGCAGCGAGAAAGCCGTGCGATTCCATCGCATTGAAGGGCTTCAGCGCGGCCAATTCGCTCGCGAATTCGCCGCCAAGCACCGTCGTCGCCGCAGCAGCGCCTGTTTCCATGGCTTGCGGACCCTGGACCGCCAGAGTGACCCGCTCATCCTCGGGCACCAGCGTTACGGGAAACGCGCGCGCGATCTTCTTCATCTGGGCGTGCACGGACTCCGCGGTTGCGGCATTGCTCACGACGCGGTAGCGCTCATCCGCCAGGCGGTAAGCGATCAGGTCGTCGATGACGCAACCGGAATCATTCAGGAGGCAGGTGTAGAGGCCCGCAATCCGCTTGCCCAGGCGATCGACGTCGTTGGCCAGCAGTCGGCGCAGATAGGACTTGGCGCCGCGTCCGGACACCATCGTCAGGGCCAGATGGGAGACATCGAAAACCCCGGCGGCCCGGCGCACGGCATGGTGCTCGGCGACCTGCGAACCGTAGTGCAGCGGCAGCTCCCAGCCGGCGAAATCGACCAGGCGCCCGCCGCAGGCGCGATGCTGTTCCCGTAGCGGCGTTGCTTTAGACCCCATATTTCACCAAGCCGAGTTTCCTCGCCCTGCGTCTGCCCCCTCTTCGCAGGAGACGCATGAAGTCATCCTGACGCTCGGCTGGGGCATCCTGCCCCAGACGCTCCCGCGAAGAGGGGGCAGACGCAGGGCTTTAGCCGGCATCGAGCGAGCGGGCGATGAAGCGGTCGATCTGCCTTTCCAGGATCGGCAGCGGCAGCGCGCCGTTGGCAAGCACGGCGTCGTGAAACGCCCGCACGTCAAATTCCGATCCCAGGGCGTCTTCGGCCCGCCGGCGCAGTTCCTTGATCTTCAGTTCGCCGAGCTTGTAGCCCAGGGCCTGGCCCGGCCAGGCGATATAGCGGTTGATTTCGTTTTCGACGTTGGTCAGGCTGAGCGAAGTGTTGTCCGCCAGGAAGGCAACCGCCTGGTCGCGCGTCCAGCCCTTGGCATGAATTCCGGTATCGATGACCAGCCGGCAGGCCCGCCACATTTCGTAGCTGAGTCGGCCGAAATGCTCGTACGGGGTCGTGTAGATGCCCATTTCGATACCGAGCCATTCCGTGTATAGCGCCCAGCCCTCGACAAACGCGGTGAATCCCAGCGTGCGGCGGAATTCCGGCACGCCCTGAAGTTCGCGCGCCAGGGCGATCTGCAGGTGATGGCCCGGGACCGCCTCGTGGACCGTCAACGCGGGCAGCTCGTAGAGTGGGCGCTGGTCGAGCGCATAGGTGTTCAGCCAGTAATACCCGCCGCGATTGCCGCCGCGGGGGGCGGACCAGTAGCGGGCCGTGGTTCCGGTCGGCGCCATTTCCGCGGGCATCGGCATGATGCCGTACGGGGTGCGCGGCAACAGGTTGAACCAGCCCGGCAAAATGCCGTCCACCTTCTTGGCGATCAGCGCCGCATGGCCAATCAACTGTTCCGCGGTCTCGGCGTAAAAGCGCGGGTCCGTGCGCAGAAAGGTAACGAACGCATCGATGCCACCCTGGAATTGAAGCTCCTCGACGATGGCAAGCATTTCCGAGCGGATACGCGCCACCTCGGACATTCCGATTCCATGGATTTCATCCGGGGAAAGATCGAGCGTGGTCATGGCCCGAATCCTCTGCCGGTAGTATTCCGCGCCTTCGGGCCACTCCGAAGCGCCGATACTGTCGCGGGCGTGCAGCCGGTACTCCGTGTCCAGAAACTCCGCCAGCCGTCCCAGCGCCGACAGCACCTGCCCGCCGATGACCTCGCGGGCTTCGGACTCCAGCCGCGCGCGGTCCGTCTCGCTTAGCGAATCCGGCAGGCTCTTGAATGGTGCGAAAAACGCGCTATCCCCCACTGCCTGTCCGGCCGGCGCGGTAATGGTCGGCAGCACGCTTTCCAGCACAATCCGGGGCGCGACGAATCCGTCGGTGATGCCGGCGCGCATGTTCGCGATGTTCTGATCCACGTACCGGGGGATTGCCCGCAAACGCAGCAGGTAATCGTCGTAATCCCCGGGATTGCGAAAATTCACGCCGTCCGCCGCGCGCAACAGGCCGGAATGAAAGCCGCTGTCGGCGATAAAGGGAATCCGCTCCGGGTAATAGGACGCCGATTCGATGCGGTTGCGCAGCATCCACCCGAACAGCTCATAATCCAGCCGGCGACCCTCCGGCAGCGCCTCAATGCCAATCCTCTCGAGGCGGTCCATGAACGCAGCCGTCTGGCGCCTGCGGCGATCGATGTCGTCCGGGGACGCGCCAGGCAGCCGGCCGTTGTAGTCGCTCACTCCCATGGACGTGGCCAGCAGCGGGTTCTCACGCAAGCGCGTCGCCCATTCGTCCGCGAACAGGGCGTCCATCTGCTGCTCCGCCGACGGCTGCTGGGCGCCGGCGGGGACGACGGCCGCGGTCAGCAGGACCGCCAGAATACAGATCGGACCGGATACCGTTCGCATGCACTCACTCCTTTTGATACATCGAGGGCGAGACGCCCTCGCTCCCGGGGTGGAGGACGACACGCCCTCCCTCCAGGCTCTCATCTTTCTCTATATACGATGCGCCCTTTGCTCAAATCGTAGGGTGTCAATTCCACCGTGACCCGGTCGCCGGTAAGGATGCGGATGTAGTGTTTGCGCATCTTGCCGGAGATATGCGCCATCACCATGTGGCCGTTATCGAGCGTGACGCGGAAAGTCGTGTTGGGCAGGGTCTCGGTGACCACCCCCTGAAACTGTATCGGTTCCTGCTTCGCCACTTAGCCGCTACCCCGCCGGTGCGCCGGACCGCCGCGCGGACCTCACTGGTCCTCCTCGGCCATCTGGCGCTCGTCCACTTCCAGGGACAGTCCCTCGCCCGATTCGTCGAGTTGCACCAGCAGGCGCCCGCCCTGCTGCAGGTCGCCGAACAGCATCCGCTCGGCCAGCGGCTTCTTGATGTGTTCCTGGATTACTCGCGCCATGGGTCGGGCGCCCATTTTACGGTCATAACCGCGCCTGGCAATCCACTCCCGGGCCTCGTCCTCCAGCACCAGGGTCACGTTCTTCCCCTGCAATTGCGCCTCAAGCTCCAGCACCAGCTTCTCGACCACGCGCAGCACCGAATCGTGCTCCAGCGCGGCAAACTGAATCACGCCGTCGAGGCGGTTGCGGAACTCGGGCGAGAACATTTTTTCGATCGCCGACATGGAGTCGCTGGAATGGTCCTGCGGCGTAAAGCCCATCGACCCGCGGGCCGCCTCGCGGGCGCCGGCGTTGGTGGTCATGACCACGATCACGTGATTGAAATCGGCCTTGCGGCCGTTGTTGTCGGTCAGCGTGCCGTGGTCCATGACCTGCAACAGCAGGTTGAACACGTCCGGATGCGCCTTCTCGATCTCGTCCAGCAGCAACACCGAATGCGGATGGCGGGTAACGGCTTCGGTGAGCTGTCCGCCCTGATCGAAGCCCACGTAGCCCGGCGGCGCCCCGATCAGCCGCGACGCCGTATGGCGCTCCATGTACTCCGACATGTCGAAACGCAGCAGTTCCAGGCCCAGGCAGTAGGCGAGCTGGCGCGTCACCTCGGTCTTGCCGACGCCGGTGGGACCGGAAAACAGGAAGCTTCCGACCGGCTTTTCGGCTTCGCGCAAACCGGACCGGGCCATGCGGATTGCCGATGACAGCGCATCGATGGCCGGATCCTGACCGAAGATCACGCGTTTCAGATTGCTTTCCAGCTGCTCCAGCAACTCGCGGTCGGAGGCCGAAACGGTCCGGGGCGGTATGCCGGCCATCTGCGCCACCACCGCCTCGACCTGTCCCACGTCCACGATGAGTTCCTCATCCTCCGCGGCGTTCAGTTTCAGCCGCGCTCCCGCCTCATCGACCACGTCGATGGCCTTGTCCGGCAGGCAGCGGTCGCCGATATGGCGGTCCGAGAGCTCGGCGGCGGCGCGCAGGGCGTCGTCGTCGTAGCTGGTCTTGTGATGGTCCTCGAAGCGGCTCTTGAGCCCGCAAAGGATTTCGTAAGTCTCTTCGACGCTGGGCTCGGGCACGTCGATCTTCTGAAAGCGCCTGGCCAGCGCCCGGTCGCGCTCGAATACGCCGCGATACTCCTTGTAGGTGGTGGAGCCGATGCAGCGCAGATCGCCGTTGGCCAGCACCGGCTTGATGATGTTCGAGGCATCCAGCATGCCGCCGGAAGCGGCCCCGGCGCCGATCACCGTATGGATCTCGTCGATGAACAGGATCGCTCCTTCCTCCTCGGCGAGCTCGTTGACCAGCGCCTTGAGGCGCTTTTCGAAGTCGCCCCGGTAGCGTGTTCCGGCCAGCAGCGCGCCCATGTCCAGCGCGTAGAGCGTGCACCCGTCCAGCGACGGCGGGACGTCCTCGCTCACCATCATCATCGCCAGGCCCTCGGCTAGCGCGGTCTTGCCGACGCCGGCGTCGCCCACGAAAAGCGGGTTGTTCTTGCGCCGGCGGCCAAGCACCTGCATGGCGCGCTCGATCTCGCCGGCGCGTCCCACCAGGGGGTCGATCTTGCCGTTGCGGGCGCGTTCGTTGAGATTGGCGGCGTAGGTCTCCAGCGCCCGTTTGCCGCGCGCGTCGGCGGCGTCTTCGGCCGGCTCGCCGGCGGGAGACGGTTTGGCCCGCGAAATGCCGTGGGAAATGTAGTTCACGACATCCAGGCGTGTGACGCCTTGCCGATTCAGCTCGCTTACCGCGAAGGTCTGGTTCTCGGCGAAAAGCGCTACCAGGACATTGGAGGAACTGACTTCCTTGACGCCGCTGTTCTGCACATGGGCCATGGCGCGCTTGAGTATCCGGTCGAAGGCGCGCGTGGGCCGGGTCTGCCGGTCCGCTTCCACGCCCAGAGTCGGCATGGTCTCCTCGAGATGCTCCTCCAGCGCCCGGGCCAGATCATCCACGTCGGCTTCGCAGGCAGCCAGGATCTCCGTCACTACCGGACTGCTGGTCAGGGCCAGCAGCAGATGCTCCGCCGTCAGGAATTCATGGCGGCTCTCCCGGGCGCGCACCAGCGCGTTGGAGAGGCAGATTTCAAGTTCGCGGCTCAGCATGTTCGGAAAATCTCGCGTCGGGCGAACACTAGGCCTTCTCGACCACGCATGCAAGCGGGTGCTCGTGGCGACGCGCGTAGTCCAGCACCTGGGCGGCGCGCGTTTCGGCGATCTCGAAAGAAAACACCCCGCATACGCCACGCCCCTTCATATGCACTTCCAGCATGATCCGGGTCGCCTTCTCGCGTCCGTAACCGAACAATTTCTGTAGCATCTGTACGACAAACTCCATCGGCGTATAGTCGTCGTTGAGCAGCACGACGCGATACAGCGATGGGCGATCAACTTCCGGCGGCGCGACTTCGGTGTCCGGGGCGCTGCCGAAACCGGGCAGGCGATCTTTGTTGGTTGGCTTGTTCATTTCCGGCATGCGGGACGATGCCTGCAGGGCATCGGGAATGATGCCTTCAGGGCATCTGGAATAATGCCCTAAAGTTATCACAATCTCCCTGCAACAATGCGTCGCAAGCGTGGACATTTCGCATGAGCTTCGAGAATAGCGGCAGACTTCTTTGGCGCTTGCCGGCACTCGCCCTGATCGGCGTGGCGGCGTGGCTGCTGGTGGAAATCGCGTTGACGGCCTGGGGCATGACGCAGTTCGAACCTCCGGCGCCAACGGGCGCCCGGCCGGCGGCTGCGACGCGGGAGACCGGCGGGGGCGCGCCCGGCAGCAGCCTGTTCGGCCTGCCCGCTCAGCGCGGAAATGCGGGACAGGCGCCGTCCGTCATTCGCAACGGCAACTTTCGTCTCACCGGTGTCGTGGCTACAGCAAACAGGAGGCTGGCGCACGCCATCATCGAGACCGGCGGTGTTTCGGAGACCTATTTCCTCGGTGACACCGTGGCTTCCGGCATCCGTTTGCAGGAAGTGCGGCCGCATGAGGTGCTGCTTCGGCGCGGCGCCGAAACGCTCCGCCTCCCGCTCAGCGAATCGGGCATGACCGTGAGCGGGAGGCCGGCGCCGTCCGGCGAGGGCGGCATCGGCGATGAGCTGCTGACGCTTCCGCGGGAGACGCTCTCGCAATTGATCAACATGGAGCCGGTCATGGACGCCGATGGCGGAATGGAAGGCTACCGGCTTTCCCCCCGATCGCGCAGGGCATGGTTCGACAGCCTGGGGCTGGTCTCGGGCGACCTCCTGGTCGCGGTGAACGGCGTTTCCTTCGAGCCGGACAACCTGGCGCAGGCCAGGCGGGAAATGAGCGCCGAAGGCGATATGATGCTCACCGTACTGCGCGACGGGGAACAGTTGGAAATAGCCGTAGGAAGCGGAAACTTCGGCCTGCTGGCCATGTGAGGATATGCAGATGAGTCCCATCCGAAAGAAACCTGTTCGGCGGTGGCCGGCGGCGGCTGTCCTGCTGCTGGCCGGCGCGCTGGCGGCCCAGCAGGACACGGTCCGACTGAACTATCGCAACACGGACCTGCAGGAGGTGGTGGAGGCCGTTGCCGAAGCCACCGGCAGGAATTTCGTGATCGATCCCCTGGTGGGCGCGGACAGGAAGGTCAATCTTTTCGGATCGCAGCCGTTGTCCCCCGAGGCCTACTACCAGGCCTTCCTTTCGATGCTGAGCGCTCACGGCATCGTTGCCGTGCCCTCGGGGCCGGTCATCCGCCTTTCTCCGGACCGGACCATGCGGATCCTTGCCGGCGCCGGCCCGGAGTCGACGGCGAACGACGAACTACAGACCCTCGTTCTGCCCATAAACAACGTGGACGCTCAGGGCCTGGTGCCGATCGTCCGCCCGATGATGTCGCCGGGCGCGCACGTGGCGGCGCACCCGCCGACCAACGTCCTGATCCTTTCCGACCGCGGCTCCAACGTGAACAAGGTGGCGCGCGTAATCGGGCGCATCGACCAGAAGAACGACCGGCCCGTCGAAGTGATTCCGCTGGAACACGCCAGCGCACGGGACGTCGTTCGCGTTCTGAATGAAATGGCGGTCGGGGCGGACGCCGCCTTCAACCTGGCGGTGGCGGACGACCGCACCAACAGCGTGTTGCTGGGCGGCGAGCAGATTCGGCGCCTGGAACTCAGGGCCCTGGTCGCGCACCTCGATGCGCCTCCGGTTGAAGGCGGCGACACTCGCGTTCGCTACCTGAATTACGCGGATTCCGAAAACCTTGCGGCGCAACTCTCGGCCCAGTTCCAGGATGAGGGCACCGACGAAAAGCGGGTGCTGGTGACTGCCGACGTTGCGACCAACGCTTTGATCATGGACGCGCCGCCGGCCACCATGCGACAGATGCTCTCCGTTGTGGACCAGCTCGATATCCGGCGCGCGCAGGTGCTGGTCGAGGTCCTGATCGCCGAGGTCAGCGCGGATCGGGCCAACCAGCTCGGCGTCAACTGGGCGGCCTACGACCCTCAGCGCGTGCTGGGCAGCACCGATTTCCCGGCCTCGGGAACCAGCCTGCGCGAACTGGTGGCCGGGTCCCTTTCCGGCACCGACCAGGGCCGGGCGGTAGCGGCGGAAGCGCTGGGCCCCGGCGCCGGCTTCGCCGTCGGGCGCGTGCGCGACGACGGACTGAGCTTCGCGGCCCTGATCAGCGCCGTGGAGAACACGGCCGGCTCCAATATCCTCGGCACCCCCATGGTGGTTACGCTGGACAACGAGGAAGCCACGATCAACGTGGGTCAGAACGTGCCCTTCATAACCGGCAGCTACGCCAGTTCGGGCATCAACCCCAGCGGCGCGGACGGCCAGATCCGGCCGTTTACGACCGTGGGCCGCAATGACATCGGCCTCACGCTCACAATCACGCCGAGGATCAACCGGGGCGACGCGGTACGGCTGGAGATCGACCAGACACTGTCCGAACTGGCGCCATCGGTGGCGGGCGCCGTCGACCTGGTGACCAATACCCGCGAACTGACGACGGCGGTGATCGTCGAAGACGGCGGAACCCTCGTGCTGGGAGGGCTGATCCAGGACAAGATCCGGGAGAGCAGCCAGTCCGTGCCCGTGCTGGGCAGCCTGCCGCTGATCGGCGCGCTTTTCCGCGCCAGCGGCCAGACCCGCGAGAAGACCAACCTGATGCTGTTCATCCGCCCCACCATCCTGCGCGACTCGGCCCAGGCCGACGCCGCCACCAACGTCAAGTACGACTACCTGCGCCGCCAGCAACTCGCGCAGTCGTTCTCGGGGGGAAGCACGAAAATGCCCGAGCTTGAGGATGCCTTCAATCTCGGCGAGGAGGAGGAAGACAACTCCGCGACCGAAGAGGCCGACAACTCCGATTCCGATTGAACGCCCTGCCCTTCAGCTTCGCGCAGCGCCATGGAGTGCTGCTTGCGCCCGGACCGGATGGTGAACTGATCGCGCTGGTCCGGGCCGGAGCCGGGCTGGCCGGGCTGGCCGAGGCCGGCCGCGTCGTGCGCCAGTCCCTGCGGCCGAAACTGATCGACGCGGAAGAATTCGACCGCCGCCTGAGGGCCCGCTACGAAAGCGGCGCCGACAGCGCGCTGTCGATCGCCGAAGACCTGGACGAAGACACTGAACTGGGCGCGCTCGCGCGGGAGCTTCCGGCTCCTTCCGATCTGCTCGACAGCGATAACGACGCCCCGATCATCCGGCTGCTGAACGCCGTGCTGGCGTCCGCCATCCGCACCGGCGCCTCCGACGTGCACCTGGAGCCGGGCGAGTTCAACCTGAGCGTGCGCTTCCGTGTCGACGGCGTGCTTCGCGAAACGCTGAAGCTCCGCCGGGGACTGAGCCCGCCGGTCATCTCCCGCGCCAAGGTCATGGCGGACCTGGACATCGCCGAGAAACGCCTGCCGCAGGACGGCCGCATTTCCCTGCGAATCGCGGGCCGCGCGGTGGACGTGCGGGTTTCCACGCTGCCCGGCATTCACGGCGAGCGCGTGGTACTGCGGCTCCTGGACAAGCAGTCCGGCAGACTGGATCTCGAATCGCTGGGCATGGATGCCGGGACGCTGGAGCGCATGGAGCAGCTCATTCAGCGTCCGCACGGGATCGTGCTGGTCACCGGCCCCACGGGGTCGGGCAAGACCACCACCCTGTACGCCGCGCTGGATCGGATCAACGACAGCACCCGCAACATCATGACGGTGGAAGATCCGGTGGAGTACTACCTGAACGGCGTCGGCCAGACACAGGTCAACAGCCGTGTGGGTCTGACCTTCGCCCGCGGTCTGCGCGCAATACTCCGCCAGGACCCGGACATCGTAATGGTGGGAGAGATCCGTGACCTGGAGACGGCGGAAATCGCCGTACGCGCCAGCCTTACGGGTCACCTGGTGTTCTCCACCCTGCATACCAACACAGCGGTAGGAGCGGTGACCCGGTTGCGCGACATGGGGCTGGAGCCCTTTCTGATCTCCTCCAGCCTGCAGGGGATCCTCGCGCAGCGACTGGTGCGCCAACTCGATCCGGAAACGTGCGAGGCCTATTCGCCTGAAGAATACGAGTGCGGGCTGCTGGGAATGAGTCCTGGCGAGGCGCCGACGCTCTACCGCCCCGGGCCGGTCGCCACGGCCGATGGCGGCGGGTATCGAGGCCGCACCGGCATCTACGAACTGGTCCGGGTCGACGACGGTTTGCGCAAACTCATACACGACGGAGCGCCGGAACGGCAACTGGAGGACGAAGTGCGGAAGGATACGCCTCCGCTTCGCTCCAATGGACTGGACAAGGTGCGTAAAGGCATTACCTCGCTGGAGGAGGTAATGCGCGTAACCAGCGAGGAGTAGGGCGGATCAGCGGTGGCCCAGTGGAGTTTCGCCGCACTGGACGAGGCCGGACGCCGCAGGCGCGGCACTGTTGAAGGAGACAACCCGCGCCATGTGCGCAGCCTGTTGCGCGAGCAGGGCCTGCGTCCTCTCCACGTGCGGCCGGCGGCGCCGGGCATCGCAGGCCGCTTCCGGTTCGGTAAACGGCGCGCTCTCGGCAGCGAGGCACTGGCGCAGCTTACCCGCCAGCTTGCCACGCTGCTGCGCGGAGGACTGCCGCTGGACGCGGCCCTCAACGCGCTGGCCGCGCAACGCACACGGCACAGTGAAGTCCTCGTGGGCGTGCGGGCCCGCGTGCAGGAAGGCTACAGTTTCGCCGACGCCCTGGACGCGTCGCGGCGCACGTTCCCGGAATTGCTCGTCGCCACGGTCGGCGCCGGCGAGCGGATCGGCCGCCTCGAGGAAGTGCTGGAGCGGCTGGCCGAACATTTCGAGAAACGCCAGGCGCTGCGCCAGCAGGTGCGGGCGGCGCTGGCCTACCCGATGGTGCTCACCGTCTTCAGCCTGGCGATAGTCAGTCTCATGCTGGTCTATGTCGTGCCGCAGGTCACCCCCGTATTCGTTGACAGCGGCGTCGAACTGCCGCGTCTGACGCGCGCGCTGATGGCAGTAAGCGATTTCGCCCGCGCCTGGGGTTGGCTGGCGCTATTGGCCGCGGCCGCGGGCGGTAGCCTGCTCGCTCGCGCGCTGCGCCTTCCCGCGGCGCGACTGAAGCTTCACCGGCTGCTCCTGCGCACGCCGCTGTTCGGCGCGCTCTCCCGCGAACTGAACTCGGCCCGTCTCATGCAGTCGCTCTCCACGCTTACCGATGCCGGCGTTTCCGTCTGGGAATCCTTGCGGGTGGCCGCGCGCATGCTGACCAATCTGCCGATGCGCCAGGCCGCGTTGGACGCGGCCCGGGAAGTCAGCGAAGGCAAGCCGGCCGCCGAGGCGCTGGACCGCGACGGGCTGTTTCCGCCGCTCTGCATCCAGCTTATCGCCAGCGGCGAGGCCAGCGGCGAATTGCATCAACTGCTGGGGCGCGCGGCGGAAACCCAGGAACGGGAACTGTCGGCGCGCATCAACACCCTTACCTCTCTGTTGCAACCGGTACTGATCATGCTGGTTGGTGGATTCGTGCTGCTGATCGTGCTGTCGATACTGATGCCGATCTTCGAAATGAACCGCCTCGTCGGTCAGTAACCTGGGAGCGAGAGTCATGCCCTCGCTTCCCGGGGGTGTATGAAAGAAAGAGGGGCTACTGACCGCACCGTGCGAAATGCGCGGAGTAGCTTAAGGTTCCGGAAGGCCCGGACGGGCTGCTCAACCGGCGCCGGAAAGAGCAAAGCGGCCGTGATCTGCTATCCCGGCCGGCTTTACTTCGGGGAGGTTATTTCTGCTGGTTTTGCTCGAACATGCGGTCCATGCGCTCGCTGGTCGCGTCCGCCGAGGCGCTCGCCTCCGCAGCCGCCTCAGCCGCACGTTCGGCAGTCACGCTCGCCCGCTCGACCGCGGCGGCAGTCTGACGCTGAGCCGCCTCCATATCGCCGATCCTGCCCTCAAGGGCAGACATTCTGCTGCCCATCGCAGCAGCGCCAGCGTCGATCTTCGCAGCCATTTCGTCCATGCCCGCGGTGCAGCAGCCGGACATGGCCACCGCGACCGCCGGTGCTCCCAGCAGAGCAACAACAAGTCTGGTCTTTTTCATGAAGGTCCTCGGGTTCTCAACCTGTAAAGCGCGCCTGAATCCAGCGCACTCACGTATATTCGCCCAGCCCGCCGGAAATTGCAAGAGATCGGGGTGTTTCCGGGGCCTGAAAACCCCGGTCGGGACACCCGGCGGACAGCCGCCTTCAGCGCCCGCCGACAGCGGCCTGAACAGGCTCCGGGGAGAGGGAAATCGGCGTGGGAACGCCCCGGCGCTCGATCAGTACCCGGCGCATCGCCTG
>JAPPHC010000046.1 GCA_028821145.1 Gammaproteobacteria bacterium
GACTCGCGCTGTCCCGACGAGCGGCAATAGATGCCGTTGAGTTCGAATTCCGACGACTGGTCCGGCAGCGCCTCGCTGGTGGCGGCATGCCCCTTCGCGGCCACGCGGTTCGCTTCCTCTATGCATGCGACTTCGTAGTGCGTCTTGCAGGCGCGGTGGTAATCCAGATGCGTCAGCAGCTTCCTGTCGTTGACAACCGCAAATCCCATTGCTTCGTGCGCTTCCTCGCCGATGCCGGCCAACCGCGAAACCCCGCCCAATTCCTTCAGCAGGTCACCCTTTTTCGAGACGCTGCGAATCTCCAGGCATTCAGCCCAGAATCCGGAAGGTTCGGGCGCCGGCATGTGCCAGAAGTCTTCATGCTGCAAACAGATCAGGACCGGGGTTTCGCCCGGAACGATCTTGAGGGCGGAGTCGGGATACGCGTTGGGCGCCCAAACCTTGAAGTAGGGTTCGGCGAAGAACGGATACTCGAGATCGTCCCGGTGCCGATACTTCGCTGCGCCCGAGAACACGACGATCCCGTCGACTCCGCATGCGCCGCACGCACTGGCGACTCGCCTGTCCCACTCCGCGATATGGGCGCGATACAGGGATGCCCAGGAAACGGGTGCGGACCCTTCAGGCATTTGCGGCCTCCATCAGCGCTGGCTTGCGCACTTGCCGAAGTGTACCGAAGATTGCAGCGCGCCAACCTGCCCAAACGGGTGGGTTTCCTCGCAGGCATTGCTCGCTAACCTAGTCCTCATGAAAGTGAGGGCTATTGCGCGCGCCGCAAGCGACGTGGGCGGGACGTTTACCGACCTCGTGCTCTACCGTGTCGGGAAGGATGGCGGTGAGGTGCATTGCGCCAAGGTTGACACCACGCCTCCGGACTTCGAGGTCGGGGTCATGTCGAGCCTCGAAAAGCTGGACCTCGCGCCTTCCGAGCTTGATTTCTTTGCCCATGGATGCACGGTGGTCATCAATGCGCTCACGGAACGCAAGGGAGCGAAGACCGCACTGATCACGACCCGGGGCTTTCGGGACGTGCTGGAAATTGCACGGGGCAACCGGCCGGATCTGTTCAACTTCAATTTCCGCAAACCCAAGCCCTTCGTGGACCGCTACCTGAGGCTGGAGATTCCGGAAAGAACGACCTATCACGGCGAAATTCAAGAGGACGTGAACTTGAGTTCGCTTCCCGAACAGATCGACTACCTCAAGAGCGAAGGCGTTGAAGCGATCGCGATCGCCTTTCTCCATGCCTACATCAACCCGTCCAACGAACAGCGCGCCGCCGAGGAAATCCGCCGCCTGTGGCCGCAGGCTTCGGTCATCGCCTCCCACGAAGTGTCCCGCGAATGGCGGGAGTACGAGCGCACCAACACCACCGTATTGGCAGCCTACGTGCATCCCATAGCCGAAGCCTATATCGAGCGGCTGCAGGCAAGCCTCGAGGAGGGAGGCTTCCGGCGCAACCCCTACATGATGCAGTCCAACGGTGGCATCACCACAGCGGATGCGGCCAAGCGCAACCCCATCGCGATGGTCGAATCCGGGCCGGCCAGTGGCATATTCGCGGCCGCCTACCTGGGAAAGCTGATCGGCGAACCCAACCTGATCGTGCTCGATATCGGCGGCACCACGGCCAAGTGCGCGCTGGTCGAAGACGGCAGGGTCCGCGTAACCACCGAGTATCACATCGAGAAGACCCGCAAGTCCCCCGGCTACCCGATCCAGACGCCGGTGTCGGAAATCGTCGAAATCGGCACGGGCGGCGGCTCCATAGCCTGGGTGGATGCAGGAGGCAAACTCCATGTGGGGCCCCAGTCGGCAGGCGCGGACCCCGGGCCGGCCGCCTATGGCCGGGGCGGCACGCGCGTCACGACCACCGACGCCAACCTGGTCCTTGCCCGCATCGATCCCGACAGCTTCGTGGGCGGGGAAGTCGACCCCGACTGGTCCTCAGTGAATCGCGCTTTCGCATCGCTGGAGGATGTTCTGTCGCTGAGCCGCGAGGAAATCGCCCGCGGCGTCGTGCAGATCGCCAACGCCAACATGGTCAATGCCCTGCGGCTGGTGTCCACCAACAAGGGCCATGATCCCCGCGAATTTGCCCTCATCGCATTCGGCGGGGGCGGGGCGATGCATGCCCTTCCCCTGGCGGAAGAGCTGAAGGTCCGCAAAGTGATCGTGCCGGTAAATTCGTCGGTGTTTTCCGCATGGGGCATGCTGCTGACCGATCTGCGCCGCGACTACGTCCAGACGCGGCCCCTGTACTTCAACGCCGGCAACCACCAGCGGGTTCTGGACACCTTTGCGCAGCTCCGGGAAAAGGCGGGGGCGGACTACATAAGCGACGGGGTCATTTCCACCGCCGGTGAACTCGCCTTCGAACAGCATGGAGACATGCGCTACGAGGGCCAGGAACACACGGTCAAGGTGCCCCTGAAGCTGAGCGGGCGAGTGCTGGAGCAGGAGCTTCAGGCGGCGACCGAAGATTTTCATCTGGCCCACGAGCAACGCTACACGTACCGGCTCGACAACCCGGTCCAGATCGTCAACTTTCACCTGGTGGCGACGGTGGATGTGGACAAGCCGGAGCTTGCGGAACGCAAGCCTTCGGGAAAAACGCTGTCCGAGGCGCTACTGGGCGCGCGCGAGGTGGATTTTCATCCGCATGGACGGCATGAGGCGCGAATCTACGACGGCGGGCTGCTCGACTCGACCATGAGCGTGGCCGGGCCGGCGGTCATCCAGGAGGCCTCGGTGACGCTTCCCGTGCCTCCCGGCCGGACGGTAACCCTGGACCGCCACGGCAACTACCACATCGAACTGAAACAGCCGGACAGGGAAACAGGAGAACGACCATGAGTTCCACGTCATTCGATCGGGAAGTCATCAAGGACTGCATCGTGGCGCTGGGTGACGAAATGTTCGAGGCGGTCATCCGCACCAGCATGAGCCCGATCATCTACGAGACCACCGACTTCGCCGTGGGCGCCACGGATGCTAAGGGCAATCTCCTGGCCCAGGGCAACGGGGTCACCGCCTTTCTGGCCACGCTGGACACGGCCGTCCAGGACCTTTTGAACCACTACCCGGAACCGGGGGACATTGCAAAAGGCGACGCCTTCATTACCAACAGTCCGTACTGCGGCGGCGGTACGCATCTTTCGGACGTCGTGATCATCGTTCCGGTGTTCCACGACGGGAGGCTCATCGCCTTCACGGTGAACAAGGCGCACTGGACCGAGGTGGGAGGCGCCCAGCCCGGCAGCGTATCGACGGAATCGACGGAGATTTACCAGGAAGGCCTGCATTTCCGGTTTCTCAAGCTTTACTCGGGAGGCGAGCTGAACAAGGCCCTGGTGCAGATCATCCGCGACAATGTCCGCCTCCCCGAATCCACCATCGGCGACATGCATTCGGGAGTGGCGGCAGCGCGCGTCGGCGCGGCCCGGATCCGGGAACTGGCCGCCAAGTACGGGGTGGAATCCGTGCTGGACGCGATGGAGGACCTGCTCGACTACGGCGAACGGATGACTATCGAGGAGATCCGCAAGCTGCCGGCCGGATCCTTCAAGGCGACGGACATCGTGGAAGGCGACGGACTCGGCAACGGCCCGTTCGAAATCCAGTGCACGGTGACCATCGGAAACGGCAGGATCACCGCGGACTTCACCGGCACCAGCAAGCAGGCCCAGGGGCCGATCAATTGCGCCTACACGGGCCTGATCACCGGTGCGCGCTGCCTGTTCAAGGCCGTCACCAACACCGAAATCCCGGCCAACGGCGGCTGCTTTCGGCCGCTCGAAGTGATCTGTCCGGAGGGCACGGTCATCAGCGCGACCTCGCCTGCGCCGGTGTCGCTGTATTACGAGTCCCTGATCGCCGCCATCGACGTGATGTGGAAGGCCCTTGCTCCGGCCCTTTCGGACCGTTTGTCGGCGGGACACCAGCGCACGGTGGGGGCGAATTTCATTTCCGGCATGCATCCGGACACCGGAGAGTTGTTCGTCATGGGTCAGCCGCTTGTGGGCGGCTGGGGCGCCTCGGACGGCGTGGACGGCGACAGCGGGCAGTTCTGCTGCGGCAACGGCGAGACCTACAACGTGCCCGTGGAGCTGTTCGAAACCCGCTATGGGTTGCAGGTCGAGCAATACGCGTTCCATGACGAAGCCGGCGGAGAAGGACGGTACCGGGGCGGCAAGGGCGTCGTGCTCGATTACCGCGTGGTCTCGCCGGAAGTGTTTCTCACCTATGCCGCCAGCCGCACGGAAGCGCGTCCGTGGCCGATAGAGGAAGGTCTTGAGGGATCCACAAATTACGCCAAGGTCCTGCGCAAGTCCGGTGAAGAGGAGCGCTACTCCATGTGCACGATGGTGCGCGCGGAGCAAGGCGATTGCATACGGCTGGTGTCGGCGACGGGCGGCGGCTACGGCGATCCCAGGCAACGCAAGCGCGCGGACATCGAAAAGGACATTAAGAACGGCTATCTCACCCGCGAGCGGGCGGCTGAAGTTTTCGGGTTCAGCGGATGAGGTCCTGCGCAGTTCCGCGGATCTTCGGACCGTAGGCCCCGAAAGCGGCGGCGGATGGATTTTTCCAAGTCCCAAGTCCCCGCCTCGGCCACCTATACGGGCTGGCATATCGCGCTCGTGATCGTCGGAGGCACCATCGCGGTGCCGGCCTTCCTGATGGCGGCCAACCTCGGCGCCAGCCTCGGCTTGCGCGATGCGGCGATCGCGTTCAGTTGCGGGTGTTTCATTCTCGGCTCGATGGCCGCTCTCACCGGACTCTGCGGACAGAAATCCGGGCTGTCGGCCTATATGCTCAACGAATTCGCGTTCGGCCGCTGGGGCGGAAGAATCGCCAGCACGGTTGTTTCCATGACGCTGATCGGCTGGTTCGGCGTCACCAGCGCGCTGTTCGGCAGGGCCGCCAACCTCATGGGCCGCGCGGTGTTCGGTATCGACTGGCCTGTAGAGCTCTACATGGTCCTGGGCGGCGGACTCATCGTGGCCGTTACCGTGACCGGGTTCAAGGGCATAGACAAGCTGGCTCTGGCGCTGGTTCCCGTAATGCTGGGATTTCTGATGATGGCGGCCTGGATGTCACTGCCGCAACTGGAGCAATGGACCGAACCGACCGGCGGAACTCCGATGACGCTCGCCACGGCCATCTCGGCGATCGTGGGCAGCTATATCGCAGGTGTCACGATCCAGCCGGACTACGCCCGGTTCGCGCGTTCCAGGCGCGCCGCGCTGGGCTCGGCCTTCGTGGCGCTGGCCATTTCGTTTCCGATTCTGTTGTTCTGCACCGCCATTCCGTCCATTGCCTACAACGAACCGGACCTGCTGAATGTGATGATCGCGCTCGGAATCGGCATCCCGGCCTTTCTGCTGCTGATACTGGCCGCCTGGTCCTCGAACGTGCTTTCCGTGTATTCGGGGGCGCTCGCGCTGGCCACGGTCTTTCGCCGCCTGGATCTGCGAGTGCTCATTGTGGGAGTGGGTGCGCTCGGTACGCTTCTGGCCCTGGCCGGCGCCGGCGACTACCTGATCCAGTACCTCGTACTGCTGGGGATCACCATTCCGCCGATCTCGAGCATCTACCTGGTGGACACCCTGCTGTTCCGCAAACGCTTCGACCAGGTGGAATTGAGCAAGCGCCCCCGGCTCGCGCTCACGGCCCTGGGAACCTGGATCGCGGCAGTGAGTGTCGGGGCCTGTTCCCATTTCGGACTGTTCACGCTGACTACCGTCGCCGCGCTCGATTCCATTGTCGTTGCGGGTGTGCTGAGCATGATTCTGGGTGGTGGCTTTCGCCGAGCGGGCGTATTGGTGCGTCCCACATGATTTGATAATCTGAAATTCCCCTGCGGCCCCGTTCGGTCGTCCCTTGCACATGGGCGTTAAAGCAACATCAGGAAAAAGCGCGAAAGGCACCGGTCCCTGGGTGCTGCGCGGCAAACTGAGACCGCCTTTGGGACATCATTCCCTGCTTGAGCGCTCCGACCTGGTCGCATCGCTCGACGATCTTCTCAACTACCAGGCGTCCATCGTGATTGCGCCGGCGGGCTACGGCAAGACCACGCTCCTGACGCAGTGGCGCGAGCGGCTGGCGGCGGACGGGTGCAGGGCCGGCTGGCTGACCCTCGACGGGCAGGATGCGGACACCTACCGCTTTCTGTGCTATTCCATCTTCGCGCTCGCGGAGGCGGGCGTGGACCTGGGCCAGCTCGAGATGTTCGCGGAACAGGGGCTTACCGAACTGCCGCTGGAGTCGGTTCTGGTCCGGTTCCTGTCGTCGGTAGAGGCTGCCGGCAAACCCGTGGTTCTGATCCTTGACGATTACCACCGACTGGAATCCGAATCGATCGACCAATTGATGGACAAGCTGATCGACAATGCGCCCGGCAACTTCCATCTGATCATCAGCTCTCGACACCGGCCGGCTTTCAACGTTGCGCAGCTTTGCCTTACCGGGCGGGGAATTGAAATCGGCGCCGAGTTGCTGCGGTTCTCCGATTCCGAAATGCAGCAGGCCCTGGGCAATATCCGCAACGACGAGGTGCTGGGAACCATTCAGTCCACAACGGAGGGATGGCCGGTGGCCGTGCAGCTTGCCCGCCTGGCCTATGTGGGCGGCAGCTCGTTCGACATGCGCGCCATGACCGGACGCGAGGGCCACATCGCGCACTTCTTCTCCGAGCAGGTCGTGCGCGGACTGGCGGATGAACACCAGCAGTTACTCACCCGCACGGCCATTCTCGATCAATTCAACGTCGAACTTGCCAACGCGGTGTACGGCGGCGCCGACGCCTCGAAGTTACTCCACTCGCTGAGTGATCTCAGCACCCTGATCGTGCGACTCGATGAAGAGGGCGAGTGGTATCGCTACCACCACCTGTTCGCGGAGTTTCTGACGGGATTGCTGGGAGAACGCGAGGCGGACCGCCTGGAGGAACTGCATGCGCGGGCGTCGCTGTGGTTCGAACACGATGGCGATACGCAACATGCCGTGCGGCATGCCGTCCTGGCCGGCGATATGCCGAGGGCGGCGCACCTGATCGAGTCGGCAGGCGGCTGGGAACTCATCCTGTACGGCGGGATCGGCTACCTGCGCAACCTTCTGAACCTCATTCCGGAGGACCAGGTCACGCTGTTCCCCCGCCTTGAAATCGCAAAATCGTATCTGCTGTTGAAGATGGGAAACGTGGCGTCGGCCCGGGGCCACTTCGACCGAGCCTGCGCACAGCGCGAAAGAACTGAAGGCGACGCGGACTGGGGCAAGTGGTTTGCACGCGACGCTCTGAATATCGGTGCACTGCTTTGCGCCTACGAGGACGATGAAGCCGCCCTGAATGACATGACCGGGCAGAAGCAGAACGCGTTGCCCAACGGCGAACCCGACCGTGTGACCGACGGCGTGCTTGCCTGCCAGAGAGTGGTGACGCACATCTACTGCGGGCGCTTCCGGACTGCCGAAACGACCCTGCGCGCCGCCATGCGCTACATGCGACAGGCCAACTCCGTGCTCGGCCTCAATTACTGCTACGTGCATGCCGCAGTCAACAATTTCCACGTCGGCCGAATCAACCAGGCGCTGGCCGATGCTCGCGAAAGCAGTTCGATGGCGTCCGACAACTTCGGCAGCGACAGCGGGCTCAAGTCGCTGTCGGATGTGGCCCTGGGCGCGCTGCTGTTCTGGCGAAACGAACTCAGCGAAGAGGACTGGCGAAGATTCGAGATGGCCCTCGAACACACGGCGCGCTACGACGGGTGGTTCGAAATCTACGCGCTGGGACTGGAAACCACGGTCGATCGCGCGCTCCTGAACGGAGACATTGAAGCCGCAAACGGCATCATCGAGCGCACAAGACGTCTGGCGCGCGAGCGGTCCATGGAGCGTCTGGACCGGCACGCGGATTCCATGGCATTGCACGTGGCGGTGGAAAAAGGCGACCGACTGGCGGCCGGCCTGATCGCACGCAAGGTCCGTGACAGACACCCCCCGGGGCTGTGGCGTGAGAAACGTTTCTGGTGGCGCAACCATGTACACGCCATGCTGGCGCTGGCCAACCATTGCGGGGACACGGACCGCGCCAGTGCAGAAGCCTTCCTGGAGGAAGCCGAAGAGTGCTGCAGTAAGCTGGGTGCGGGATTCCTCCTGCTACGCGTGCGCGTCGCCCGTGCGGCACAGCTCCACCGGCTTGATCAGCGCCGGGAAGCCCTCGAACAGCTGGCGCGCGCCATACGCATGGCAAGACCCGAGGGATTGACCGGTGCGGTCGCAAGACCCGGCCCGATGCTTGCGCTGCTGAGGCATGCCCAGAGCTATTGGCGGAGAAAACCCGGCGAGACGGCAACCCGGCGCTTCGTGGGCGAAGCCATCAACCTCATTCAGCAGTCGGCCGAAAAGCGCCCCGATGCATCCAACCGCGTCTCCTTGAGTCCGCGCGAAATGGAGGTGCTCTGGGAGCTCTCTCTGGGCCGCTCCAACAAGCATATCGCCCGATCGCTCTACATGACCGAGCATACGGTCAAGTTCCACCTGAAGAACGTGTTCCGCAAACTGTCCGTCAACCGCCGCACCGAAGCCATGCGGGTCGCCCGCGAGCACAACCTGATCTGAATTCGACGGTCAGTTCTTCCAGCGCTCGGCGCGGTGAAGGCTTTGGCGGAAAGGCCGGACGCCTGCGCTGAGGATGCCGGCGGACATGACGCCGGCCACACACCCCACGATCGCCATCGAATACCTTAGGTCGGCGGGATTTCCGAAGCCCCGCTCCGTAATCAAGGCCACTGCGGTGGGACCCAGTCCGATGCCGATCAGGTTGACCGGGAACAGGTACATCAGCGCGGAAACCTGCCCGCGCAATTCGTTGGGCGTGATCTGCTGAATCGAAGCTACCGCAACGCCCCACGGCGCGGCCGAGAGAAACACCATCGGAATCATGACAAGCAAAGCGGTGGAAGGCGTTTTCGCCAGGGGGAAAAGCGTTGCAGGCAGGATCGCAAAGACAGCACAGATCGCAGCGGTACGAAAGGTAGCCGTTCGTTGCCCGCGCGCCTGAAGATGGTCCGCCATCCACCCGCCGCAATAGATGCCGCCGGCTCCGAATACGAGAAGAATGGAGCCATAGGCGACACCCGCGTCGACCATCTCCCAGCCGTAGGTGCGGACAAGGAAGGTGGGCGTCCATAAAGCCATCCCGTTGACCAGCACTCCCAGGCACCCGTAGCCGGCGGCGTGGCAAAGGAACGTGCGCCGGTTGGTATTAACGAAGGAGAAAAACTCCCGCAGGGGCACACCCTTCGCGCTTGGGCCGTCCTTGTACAGACGATCGCGGCGAAACGGTTCGCGCACGGTCATCAACAGCATCAGGAGCAGTATCCCGGGGGCGGCAACCAGGAAGAACGCCATTTGCCATGAATAGAACCGGCCGAGCATCGGAATCTCGAAGTCCGGCATGCCCTGCACGACGCCCAGCACCCAAGCGCCCACCAGGTAGGAAACTCCGAACCCCATGTAGGTGCCCATCACGTAGGTGCTGATTCCCCGTGACAGTTTTTCGCGAGGGAAGTAGTCGGTGAGGATCGAATAGGCAGCCGGATTCAGCGCCGCTTCGCCAACGCCCACGCCCACGCGGGCCAGAAAGAACTGGAGGAAGTTTCGGGCGATCCCGCAGACGGCCGTCATCAGACTCCAGACCGCAATCCCGATAGCGATAATGCCGACGCGGTGCCGCCTGTCGGCGATGCGTCCGATCGGAAAGCCCATCAGCGAATAGAACAGCGCGAACGCAAGGCCGTGCAGGAGGCTGATCTGTATGTCGCTGAACCCCATGTCCCGCCGGATCGGTTCGACCAGCAGGGTAAGAATGGAACGGTCCACGTACGAGACCATGTAGGCCAGCATCAGCACGCCGGTCACGTACCAGTAGCGCGCCGGGCGGTAAACAGGCGGAGGTCTGTCCGCTCCGGTCACAGGCTGCTCATTGCAATACGGAGAAAGAACTCAAGGTTTCGCTGCAGCGGCTGCAACTTCGGGAGCCACCCGATAGATCTCAACGGCCTCGCTGACGGACACGTAGCCGTTCCGCACGTCCTGCAGAATTTGTTCCCTGCTGCGGCGGGAGGGATCGCCGAACCCGCCGCCGTTACCGGTAATGATCCGCACGACGTCACCCCTGGCCAGTTCAGCATTGTTGAAAGCCGCGCCAGCTTTCGACGCCTGGCCGCGGCGCTTGATCTCGATCCGATTTCCGGTCCCATCCGTACCGCCGGCGAGTCCCCACGGCGGGACGGCGCAGCGTGTGTATCCGGCCGTGACCCAGCCCCTGCTCCCGACGATCTCGTAGTGCAGTTCCACGCCCTTCCCGCCTCGAAACCGCCCGGCGCCCGCGGCTTCGGGATTGAGCGCGTAACGGCGCACGTGGATGCCGTTGCGGGATTCGTTGACTTCCACCGGGCAGTTGAACGTATCGCCATGGGAAATGGAAAACTGTGCGCTGTCGCCGTCGCGGTCGTGACCTGCACCCCAGCCGCCCAACTGCGGCTCGACGAAAGTCCGGTCCGGTCCGCCCGGCGTCTGCGAACGGATCACGGTTGCGCATATCGAGGAAAAGTGACCGGCCGGAAGCCGGTCCGGCATGTGCGGCGCGAGCGTCTTGAGGATCAGGTCCTTGGACCGCATCTTGTTTTCGTAGTAGAGCCCAACGGCTGCGGGGCGAAGCGCATGGAAGATCGAGCCGGGACGCGTCAGGACCTTCAGAGGTCGGAAGCAGCCGGCGTTGGCCCAGGGCTCCGGCAGGGTGATGGACTTGAAGACCGCGCGGGCGCCGACCAGCGTGGCGTCGCGAGTGCCGTTCACGGGCCCGTCGTCCTGGTCCGGGTTGTCGCGCAGGTCGATTGTCATCTCCCGGCCGCTTATCCGGATCAGCGCGCTGATCTCCCGGCCGTCATCCAGTCGATCGGCGCCCCGGAACTCGCCTTCGGGAAGCGAAGCCAGGCCATTGCGGGCCATGGTCTCGCCGTAGTCCATGTAGCGCCGGATTGCATCCACGAGCGTGGTATGACCGTACTTGCCGCACAATTCCCGCAGCCTGCGCTCTCCCAGCCTCAGCGCCGCCACGCCTGCCCACAGGTCTCCCAGGGCCTGATCGGGCAAACGGCTGTTGGCGCGAATGATCTCGAATATCGCCTCGACCGGACTGCCCGCGTCGAAGAGTTTGAGCGGGGGCAGGATCAGGCCTTCCTGGAACAGTTCCGTGGCGTCGGGCGACATGGAACCCGGAGTCATGCCGCCGATATCCACCCAGTGTCCTTTGTTCGCCGTCCACGCGACCAACCGGCCCTCAAAGAACACGGGCATGGCCAGCACCACGTCATTGGCGTGGCTGACCCCGCCCTCATAAGGATCGTTGGGGATGAAAATGTCGCCCGGGGCGATCGACGGCAAGGGATGCCTGGTCAGGACAGCATGCACGGCCGGCGCCAGCATGCCCACGAAGCCCGGAATGCCGGCGCCCACGCTCGCCAGGTTGCCTTCGGCGTCGGTGATGGCAACGCCGAAGTCCAGCACCTCGTAGATCACCGAACTCATGGCGGCGCGCGCCATGGCGGCGAACATTTCCTCCGAGGTCGCGGTCAGCGAGTCCTGAATGAGTTCCTGGGTAAACGAATCCATATCGCCGGCCGACCGACCGCTACCCGGCGGCCGGCTCAGGAATTTCAGAAGTTGTAGCGGAAATCGACTCTCCAGACCCGCGGCGCCGCCGGGTGCACGAACAGCGGCGTGACGACCTCGGAGTTGTACTCCTTGTCCCCCGCGTTGTTCACGTAAAGGGAAGTCGCCCAGCTGTCGCCTTCCAGGCCGGCCCGCAGATTGACCAGGCTCAGCGTATCGCGCGGATGCGTGTTCTCGGGCGTCCAGTACTGTTCTCCGCGCCGTTCGTAGTCCGCCCGGGCAAAGAACGTCAACCCGGCGCCCAAATCGAACTCGATCCGGGCGCCGGCATTGAACGTATCCTTGGGGACGTAAGGAAGGTCGTTGCCCACGGTGCCGGGGCGCTCGGCGTATGCGGTGATTTCCGTATTGGTCTTGCCGTAGGCCGCATAAAGATCCAGGTTCTCCAGCGGGCGCCAGGCAGCTTCCAGCTCGAATCCGTCCAGGTCCGCTTCGTCGATGTCCTCGAAAACCTGAACGAAGGCGAGCCCGTCAAAGGGAAAATACTGCGTGTTGTCCACCGATGAAGAGAACCACGCGGCATTGAACCGGAAATTGCCGTAGTCGCCCTTCACGCCGACCTCGAAGGCCGAGTTTTCCTCCTGCTCGATGAACTCGTTCGCCGTGGCGCTGATGATCCCGATTCCGGGATAGTTGAATTGGCCTGCGCGATAGCCGATGCCCCAGCTTCCGTACAGGTTGATCTCGTCGGTCGCGGCATAAGCCAGCGTGACCTTGGGCTGGAACTTGCTGAATTCCGCCTCATTGGTTTCGCGGGAAGGACGGGTGTTCGCCAGCAACTCGCTGAACGTCGCGTAGGCGCCGCATGTGACGTCGGGCATGTCGCCCGGAGCGCCCGAGCAGGCGGACGCGCCGTACGGCCGATTCACGCCGGAGGCGTCGGCCCGGCTGTAGACCCGCCCCGCGGTGTTGTAGGGATTCACAAGCTGCTCGCGGTTTTCGCGGTCGTAACGACCGGCAACGTTGACCGTGAACTGATCGGTCATCGCCCATTCCACACTGCCGAACACGGCCTGGGCGTCACTGTCCTCGACAAACGACAGGAAGGAGCCGGGGTCAACGCCGGTCGGGTTGGTGCTGTCCTCGAATTCGGGCACGTCGATGACGCGGATATTCCCCTGGCCCTTGTCGATCCCCGATACGGTGGAGCGCAATCGTTCCCACGCAAGGTAATAGCCGCCGAACTGCCAGCTCAGCGGACCGTCGGAATTCGAGGTGAAGCGGATTTCCTGGCTCCAGCCGTCCACGTCCACGAAGGAATGCTGCGTTCCGTCGAAGTACGACAGGTAGGGCGCACGGTCGGCTACCGACGAAGTCTGCAGTTCGTCGTAGGTGGTGACGGACTTGACGTCCGCGAAGTCGAAGGAAGCGTCGATCTTCACCGAGAAACTCGAAGTGTCGCGGGTGCCGCGGTCCGGATTGTTGGCTACGTAGGGCAGCCCGGTCAGATTCGCGCCTTCGCTGACCACCTGGTCAACGGTCACCCCCAGTTCCTCGGCCGTGCCCAGAAAAACTCCGAAGATCTCGAACTGGGCGGCGCCCGGCCAATGGAAGCCGATTCCCTTGCCGGAATGCTTGGACACCTGTCCCTTCAGGTCGACGGATATCGTGTCGCTCGGGGACCAGCTAAGTCGGGCGCGCAGCGTGCGGTCCTCGTACGGGTCAACGTCCTCGTCCCGGGTCACGTTATGGAAATAGCCGTCGCGGTTCACCACGCGGCCCGAGAGACGAAAGGCCGCGTTATCGCTGATCGGGCCGCTGTAGGAGCCCTCCACGCCCATTTCGTTGGCCGTCCCGTAACTCAGCTTTACGTGGCCTTCAGGCTCTTCGCTGGGCGGCTTGGTGGTAACGATGATCGCGCCGTTGGAGGCGTTGCGGCCGTAAAGCGCGCCCTGCGGACCCTTGGCGACCTCGATCTGCTGCGTGTCGAACACCTGCCCGATGAACTGGCGCGCATTGACGATCAAGACATCGTCCACCACGACCGCAACGGGCAATTCGCCGTTGCGCACGCGGCTCAGGCCCCGCACCGTCAGGAAGGAAGTTCCGATGGTCTGCGATTCGGCCAGGGTCACGTTGGGAATGAACTGAATGTAGTCCGCCGTCTGGGTAACCCCCGCGTCCTCCAGTTGCGCCGCGGTCATGGCGTTCACCGTGATCGGCGCATCCTGAATGTTCTCCTCGACCTTGCGGGCGGTAACGACAATTTCCTCCAGCATGGCCTGGGCTGCCGCCTGCTGCGAAAACGAAACCGCAAGCGCCAGGGTTACCCCCACTCCCAGCGCGCCTCGTAAGGTTAGTGCGAAGTTCTTCATGCTAGAGCTCCTCCGGCCGTCAGGTTCGGGACAATGAATCCCCTGGAAGCGCTCTGCTCAGCAATCCCGTTACGGACTCATTGCCACGTTGCTTTCAGGCAAAACAGTAGCCGTCGAAATTGGGGTTGCCAACTACTCGGAAGTGTAGTCTTGGAGCCTCCCGCGGCGGGTCTTAACCGTCTGTCGGCACCTTGATCAGGTTCCCGAACTCGTAGTCTCCGCGGAAGACTCCGAACCGCTCAAGCTCGCTCTCCGGCGGGGGCTCCATGCCCCAGACACGGCTGTTCGTCCAGCCGATTCGCTTTTGCCAGGCGGCGCCTTCCGCCGCCTTCAGCGCCGCGATGGAGCAATCGATGACCGGGACGTTGGCGGAGAACCGTCCGTGCAGGAACTTCTGCAGTTCCGCATAGAAACCCACTTCCAGCGTGCAGCCCAGGATGATGGACTCCGCCTTGCTTTCCTCAACCGCGCGCTCCGCGGCAAGTTCCAGCTGCTTCCTGGTTTCCGCCGGATTCCGGTGAAACTCTTCCACGCGAAGCCCGACGGCCTCAAAGGACGCGAGCTTCTGTCCGTATCCGTACTCATGCACGGTCTGCTTCATCTGGTCTTCCCACTTGGTGCGCCCGATGATGATCGAGAAGTTGTTGGCGACGTTCAAGGCCGCCGTGATCGACGCCTGGCAGGGCCCGACGATTGCCGTGTCGCCGGAAATCTCTCGCGCGTCCAGCAGCGCGGGATCGTAGAAGCATCCGATGGCCATGGCATCGAACCCGCTCAGGGCCGCCTGTCTCGCCGCCTTGACCGTGTCCGCCACGATCAGCGACTCGTAGGCGCGGTACTCGAGGTTGTTCATTTCGGGAGCGACCGAATTCGGGTTCAGCGACGCGATATGCACCTCGGTGTCGGGGCACTTGAATTTGCGCGCCATGTCCGCGAAGACTTCATCATAGGCCGAAGTCCCTACCGGATTGAGGTACATGACCTTGGTTCGGGCATTCATGGGCACTCCTGACTCTTGAGACCGACCCGAAAAATCCTACTGGGCGGCGAAAGCGAAGGAACCCGCTCGAAAGGGTAGTTTGCGCGGAGTTTGCCGCCCGCTAGGCTTTTCCCGGCAATCCACAGACTGCGATCTGCCGCACCGCAGAACATGAAAGAACACCGGGAATCCGCCAGCGACCATACGCGCAGCCGGGTGCCCGACCATGCCACGATCGGCGGCTTCCGGATCGCAGTCGTGGTGTTCGGGATCGGCGTAACCCTCCCGATCTTCTACATCGGTTCGGAAATCAGCCTGGCGCTCGGTTTGCGAAAGGCCACGCTTGCGCTGTTCGGCGGATGCGCGATCGTGGGCCTGATGATGATCATCACGTCGATCATCGGCGCGCGCACCCGGTTGTCGACCTACATGATCATCCAGTTTGCATTTGGCCGCGGCCTGGTTCGCTTTCTGGTCAATCCGTTGCTGGCGATGACCTACGTCGGCTACTTCGCGGCCACCGGGGACATTTTCGGCGGGGCCATCCGCGAGGCCGTCAACGCGTTCTACGGAATCGCGATACCCAAGGCTCTGTGCGCCTTTATCGGCTGTGTGGCCATGAGCCTGACCGCCATGTACGGCTTCCGCTTCATCGAACGGTTCTCGAGCCTGGCGGTTCCGCTATTGGCGCTGTTCATGCTCTATGTGGTCTATCTGGTCCTGCAACGCACCCAGTTGCAGGACCTCTGGACGACCGGGGGCAGCGGCGACATGTCGGTGGGCCTGGCCATTTCGACCGTTGTGGGGGCCAACATTCTCATGGCGGTGTCGGGGCCCGATCTGACCCGTTACGCACGAACCGGGCTGGAGGGCGTGAAATCGGTTTCCGGGCTGGCGGCCGGCTACCCCCTGATCATGCTGGCAACCGGCATTCCGGCCCTCGCGTTCGCCGAAACCGACATCATGAAGATCATGGTCATCCTGGGTGTGGCCCTGCCTGCCTTATTCATACTGGTCTTTTCAACCTGGACCACGAATACCGTCAACCTGTATTCCGCGGTCCTGACCCTTGCGGCTTCGTTCCGCCGGTTCTCCGACAAACAGCTGGCGATGGTGGCCGGCGCGCTGGGCACACTGGGAGCAGTGCTGGGCATCATGGACGTATTCCTGCCTTTCGTGCTGATTCTGGGAATCGCCGCCACCCCGATTGCCGGCGTTTATATCGCCGACTTTTTCCTGTTGAGCGGCTCCGCCTACAGGCTTGAGAACCTGTCCGCGCGACCGCCGGTCGGGTACTCCGCCCTGCTCGCATGGACCGCCGGAACCAGTGTGGCCGCTGCCGCCAACCAGGGCCTGCTGGCGCTGACGACGGTGCCGGCTGCCGACGGCATGATCACGGCCTTCGTGCTCCACGCGATGCTCTCGCGATGGGTCCTTAAGGGAGAGCGCTGACGGGCGATCCGTTCCCTGCATCGACCTCCGCCGACGCTTGATCGTTGCCGGCGCCTGGCGCACTATTGCGCGCGGAAATTAACACTGCATCGTCATGAATGGGCCAAAGATAAGGGCTGGATGCGCGTCCGCGACTTCTTCGCTGGCAGCGGCATTTCTCTTTTTGGCGATGCTGACGGGCGTGTCGCCGGATTCTTCGGCCGCTCAGGAGTCCG
Organism: Gammaproteobacteria bacterium; assembly: GCA_028821145.1. Taxonomy (GTDB): domain Bacteria; phylum Pseudomonadota; class Gammaproteobacteria; order Steroidobacterales; family Foliamicaceae; genus Foliamicus. Next base: position 16,701 of record JAPPHC010000046.1, read on the forward strand.
ATTCGGACGATCCCGTAATCGCTGCGTCGGCGGGGATGTGCCGGTTCACGGCGGGCGGGTCCGGATCGGAGAGGACGCTCATCATCGGCAACCTGCTTACGGGTATGGGCGGCGCACGGTACGGTGCGGTCCTGATTTCCGGGGGCAGGATCGTCGAGTTGGTGCCCGAAGACGGAATCGAATCCATAACGGGAGATGCCGCGGTTTTCGACTGCGGAAGGAACTATGTGTCCCCCGGGCTGATCAATCCGCACGAGCACACGCGCTACAGCTTCCAGATGCTGACGGCGCAGGATCGGGAGAAACTGCCCGTCTATGCGCATCGCGACGAATGGATTCCGGACTCCGGCTTTGGGGACGGAGCGGACAAGATTCGCTACAAGGAGGGCACCTACGATGCGAAGACGCTCTTCTGGATCGAGCTTCGGCACCTGCTTGCCGGCACGACGCTGATCGCCGGGTCGGGCGCGGTCCGGGGCCTGGCGAAGAACGCCGGCTCCCGGCAGCGCCCGGAATACGAGTACTCCGCCGACATCAGGACGTTTCCCTTCGGCCCGGACGCGATGCAGCGCATCCGCCGGTTGCGATCGTTTACCGACCCGGGCACGGAAGCCTTCCGACCGGAGTTGAGCGAGGATCTTCCTCCGCGCGCTCCCTACGTCCCGCACGTGGCCGAGGGCACGGACCTCGCCGCCCGGTTCGAAGGCCGGTTCTTTCTTGACTATGTCGCGACGCATAAATCGCTTCGGCGCTTCTCGCTGATCCACGGGGTGGGCCTGGATTCCGGCGACATCGGAAGGCTGGGCCATCTGGACGTGACGCTGATCTGGTCGCCGCGCTCCAACGTCGCCCTGTACGGCGAAACGGCGGACATCCCGGCATTACTTCGGGAAAACGTCCGGATTGCGATCGGTACGGATTGGTCGGTTTCGGGTTCGTACAACATGCTCGAGGAACTGCGATGCGCAGCGGAGCTATACGGAAGCGGGTCGGGCAGCCCGGCCCTGTCGTCGGCGGACTTATGGCAAATGGCCACCGGCAACGGCGCCTACGCGCTAGGGCTCGAGGCGGTCACGGGCAAGCTGGAAGCGGGGCTGGCGGCGGACATCATGGTTTTCCGGAAGCAATCCGGCGATCCGTTCGATGACCTGTTGCGCGCGACGGCACAGGAAGTGCTGGCCACGTTCGTCGACGGGCGGCTGCGCAGCGGCAACCACGAAGGCTTCTCCGGCGCCTTGCCGGACGGCTGCCGCTTCAACGTCGGCGCTTATTTTGTGTGCGCCGAATTGCCGGACGCCGCCAGGGGACTCCCCTTCGGGTTCGACGAGGTGCTGCAAGCCAACCGGAAAGAAGATATCGTGCCGCTCTATCGTGAGGACCATCGACCCTTTCCCAACCAGGCGGAATGCGCGGTGCGGACACGCGCATCCCCGCAGCCGTGAGCAAATTGGCTGAACGGGCCGCGGGCAGTGGTTCGCCCGGCGCGCTGCTGGACGTGATCGTGGTCGGCGCCGGGTTCGCCGGCGTCTACGCACTGTACAAGTTGCGCCGGCTGGGTTTTTCCGTGCTGGCCTTCGAAGCGGGCGGCGACGTGGGGGGCACCTGGTACTGGAACCGCTATCCGGGGTGCCGCTGCGATATCGAGAGCATCTATTACTCGTACCAGTTCGACGACGAACTTCAGCAGGAATGGGAGTGGACGGAGCGGTATGCGTCGCAGCCGGAAATCCTTTCCTACATCCGGCACGTGGCCGACCGGTTCGACCTGCGCCGCGACATCCAGTTCAACACGCGCGTCACGGCGGCCACCTTCGAGGAGGCTGACGATCGGACCCCCTCGCACTGGACGGTCACGACCGACGACGGGCAAACGCACAAGGCGCGCTTCTGCATCATGGCGAGCGGCGTGCTGTCGACGCCCAATCTGCCGGACATTCCCGGGCGCGACACGTTCGCCGGCGACACGTATCACACCGGCCAATGGCCGCATGAAGAAGTCGATTTCACGGGCCTGAAGGTGGCCGTGATCGGCACGGGGTCGTCAGGCATCCAGTGCATTCCGCTGATCGCGGCGCAGGCACGGCAAGTCGCGGTGTTTCAGCGCACGCCCAACTACGCCGTGCCGGCCAGCAACCGGCCGCTCGATCCGGATGAACTGGACGACGTGAAGTCCCGCTACGGCGAGATTCGCGCCGCATCGAAAAATGGCTTCACCGCGCTGCCGTTCAAGCCGGCGGGCCGGTCCGCGCTGGACGTTTCCGAACGGGAGCGCGAGGACGTTTACGAGCGCTGGTGGCGAAACTACGGGCTGGCGTTCCAGGGCGCGTTCGCCGACCTGTTGTTCGACGCGCAAGCCAACCGCACCGCGTCCGACTTCGTGCGCGGCAAGATCCGCGAACTCGTGGACGACGAAAAGGTGGCCGAACTTCTGACGCCCGATTTCCCGCTCGGCTGCAAGCGCATGTGCGTGGATACGGATTACTACCCAACCTACAACCGCGGGAACGTGTCGCTGGTGGACATCAGCCGGAATCCGATTGAAGGCATCGTGCCCGAAGGCATTCGCACGGCCGGCACGGTGCATGCGGTGGACGCGATTGTGTTCGCAACCGGATACGACGCGATCACGGGCGCGCTGCTCGCCATGGACCTGCGCGGCCGCAACGGTCTGACGCTGCGCGAGAAGTGGACGGACGGCCCGCGCGTCTATCTCGGCCTGGCGACCCACGGATTCCCCAACCTGTTCATGGTGAACGGCCCGGGCAGTCCGTCGGTGCTGATCAACATGGTCACGGGCGTGGAGCAGCACGTGGACTGGATCACCGATTGCCTCGTGCACATGCGCGAGCGCGGACTGGACGCGATCGAAGCCGAGGCGCAACACGAGGACGCCTGGGCGGTCCATAACGACGAGGTCGCGCAGCGCTCGATACGCGGCGATTGCGCGTCCTGGTACACGGGCGCGAATATCCCCGGCAAACCGGGCGGCTTCCTACCGTACGTGGGCGGCTTTCCGGCCTACGTGGAGCGATGCGAGCAGGTCGTTGAAGAGGGCTACGCCGGCTTTGCGCTGACCTGACGCAGGCGGCCGGGATTCAGGCGCCGGCCAGTGCTATGGCGCCGAGATAAAGGCTTTCCTCGCCCAATTCGAACTGCGCGGATGCGGCGCCTGAATCCGAACTGAATTCCAGTTGGTACGAACCGCTGTCCGTTTCCAGCCTGTCGAAGCGGAAGTCGCCGAACATGTCGGTGGCCGTTCGCGCCACCTCCGAGCCGTCCCGGCTGAGCACGACTTCGACGTCGCCGGCGCACTCCTCGACGCCGTTCACGTCGACCACGACCGACCCGGCCACGAAGCAGTGGGTCATCAGGTGCATGTTCTTGTAATAGACGCGCGGCTTCGTACCGAGCTCCGGCTTGCGCACCTCCAGCTCCTCGTCCTCGGCGATGCGCTGCATCTCCTTGTCCTCGACCTTCATCGAGCGGAACACGTTGGTGGGGCAGGCCTGCTCCACGCGGGTCTTGTCCCAGCCCCCGTCGAGCAGGTGCG
>JAPPHC010000054.1 GCA_028821145.1 Gammaproteobacteria bacterium
GTTCGCCCATGTCCACGGTATCGTCGAAGACCACCAGGCCGCCGTGGCCGATCATGCCGCCGATCTCGTCGAACGCTTCGTAGTCCAGCGGCGTGTCGAACTGCGAAGGGTGGATGTAGGCGCCCAGCGGCCCGCCCGCCTGTACAGCCCGGATCGGCCGGCCGGTGGCCGTGCCGCCGCCGAAGTCCTCCAGCAACTCGCGCAGCGTGCGGCCGAACCCGATCTCCACCAGACCGCCCCGCCTGACGTTGCCGGCCAGTTGCACGGTCAGCGTTCCTCTCGAACGGCCGGTGCCGAAGTCCCGGTAGTGCTCGGCGCCCTCGGCCAGGATGATCGGCACGGACGCCAGGGTAATGACGTTATTGACGATGGTGGGCGCTCCGAACAGGCCCTTGATCGCCGGCAGCGGCGGACGGTACCGGATCACGCCGCGCTTGCCTTCGAGACTCTCCAGCATGGAGGTCTCCTCGCCGCAGATGTAGGCACCGGCGGCTTCGCGAACTTCCAGGTGAAAGGCCCGGCCGCTGCCCATGACGTTCTCGCCCAGCAGGCCGGCCGCCTCGGCGATTCCGATGGCCTCGTTCATGATCCGGATCGCCAGCGGGTACTCGGCGCGCAGGTAGATGTAGCCGATGGTCGCTCCGACGGCGAGACCGGCGATGGTCATGCCCTCGATCAGCACGAAGGGATCGCTCTCCATGACCATCCGGTCGGCATAGGTGCCGGAATCGCCCTCGTCCGCGTTGCAGGTTACGTACTTCTGCGCGCCCTCGGCGTTCAGCACCGTGCGCCACTTGATGCCGGTGGGAAAGGCGGCGCCGCCGCGGCCCCGCAGGCCGGATTCGGTGACGATGCCGATGATCTCGTCCCGCGACAGGTCCACGGCCCTGGCGAGCCCCTGGTAGCCGCCATGAGCGCGGTAGTCGTCCAGCGACAGCGGGTCCGTGATGCCCACGCGCGCGAACGTGAGCCGGGACTGCTCCGCCAGCCAGGGGATTTCTTCCGTTGGGCCCAGTCCGAGGCCATGCTCGCCTCCGGCCAGGAAACCCGCGTCGAAGAGCGCCGCAACGTCGGCGGATTGCACCGGCCCGTAAGCGTGACGAACGCCGCCGGTCTCGACCTCGATCATGGGTTCCAGCCAGTACAGGCCGCGGGAACCATTCCGCACCACGTTGACGGAATCGCCGCGTCCGGCGGCCTCTTCGGCAATCGCGGCCGCCACGTCGTCGGCGCCCATGGAACGCGCCGTGGTATCGCGGGGAACGAAGACCCTGTGCGCCTCCGCCGCCATACCTCAGCCCTCTTCCAGCAACGCGTCCAGGCGTTGGGGCGTCACCCGTCCGTACACGAAATCATCGATCATCACCGCGGGCGAACAGGCGCAATTGCCGAGGCAATAGATCGGTTCCAGGCTGATCCGGCCATCGCTGGTGGTTTCGTGGAAGTCGATGTCGAGCCGCTCCTTGGTGTGTCTTTCCAGCGCCCGGGCGCCCATGGCCTGACAGGCCTCGGCCCGGCACAGGTACAGCGTCCTGCGGCCCGGCGGGGTGGTCCTGAAAAGATGGTAGAAGCTGATGACGCCGTGCACTTCGGCGCGGGAGATGTTGAATACCTCGGCCACGGTCGGCACGGCCTCCGGAGGGACGTAGCCGAGTTCGTCCTGAATGGCATGCAGGGCCGGCAGCAAGCCGCCGGGGCGAGCGACATGGCGCTCGGCGATCCCGGAGATCAGCGCTTCATGCGCGCCTGTGCCGCTGCCTGCACCCTGCGTGCTCAATGGCGACTCCGAGGTGGTATCTGACCGGTCATTCTGTCAAATATATTCTCCTTTTTCCAGGTAGCGGATCACCTGGCCGGCCAGTTCGTCCGGCGGTCGTTCCGCCGACCGGAGCCGGATGTCCGGGTTTTCGGGCGGTTCGTAGGGGGAATCGATGCCGGTGACGTCCCGGATATCGCCGGCGCGTGCGCTCGCGTAGAGCCCCTTCGGGTCGCGCCGTTCGCACACATGAAGCGGCGCGTCAACGAAGATTTCCACGAACCGGCCGTCGCCCGCCAGCGCGCGGATTCGCTGCCGGTGCTTGCGGAAGGGCGAGATCAGGGCCGCCACCGCGATTGCTCCGCTGTCAAGAAGGAGTTTTGCGGCGTGGCCGGCGCGGCGCACGCTCTCGTTGCGGGCCGCGCGGCTGAACCCGAGGTCGCTGTTGAGTCCCAGCCGGAGGTCGTCGCCGTCCAGCACGAAGGCCCGGATGCCCAGCGTCTCAAGCCTGCGGGCAATTTCCCGGGCGAGAGTTGTCTTCCCGGCGGCGGGCAAGCCGGTCAGCCAGAGAATGCAAGGCTTGCGGGCTTCGCGCAGACTCAAGGGCGTCGCTCCCGCTCCCCGCCCGCGTCGGCCGTCGACCGGTCGATTGCGCGCCACGAGCGCTCGGGAGTCCGAACGAGGCGAAGCTCGCGCAGAACGGCGTCAACGTCCGCCGCCTCCGATTCCACGGCGCCGGTCAATGGCCAGCAACCCAGCGTGCGGAACCGCACCTTCCGCATTCTGGGCTTCTCGCCGTCCGCCAGCGTCATCCTCCGGTCGGCCCTCACGATCAGCATTCCGTTTCTTCGCACCACCGGCCGCGGGGCGGCGAAGTAGAGCGTCGGCAACGGTATGTTTTCCGCCTGAACGTAGCGCCAGACATCAATCTCGGTCCAGCGGTGCAACGGGAATACGCGCGTTGCCCCGCCGCTCCCCGTGGGCGTATCGGAGAGCCGCGAGTCGGCCCTGAATCGCTCCTCGTCGCCGCGCGCGCCGTCGATCATGACGTCAAAGCCGTATCGCTCGAGGGCGCTTTGCAGCGCCTCGCTCTTCATGATTCGGACGTGGGTCTCCGCGCCGTGGCTGAACGGCCCGATTCCGCGCGCAAGTCCTTCCCGGTTGACATGAACGATCAGCTTCATGCCCGCTTCGGCCGCGGTCCGATCCCGGAATTCATAGGTTTCCGGAAACTTCCAGGTCGTGTCCACATGCAGCAGCGGAAACGGCGGAAGCGCCGGCGCGAATGCCTTTTCGGCGAGGCGCAATACCACCGCCGAGTCCTTGCCCGCCGAGAACAGCAGCACCGGCCGGCGATGCGCCGCCGCCGCTTCGCGCATGATGAGCTTTGCCTCGGATTCCAGCCGGCGCAGGTCGACCGGCGGGTCCCGGCGCGTTTCCGTGGACAAATCAGCCCTCTTCGGTCAGCTCCAGCAATTCCTCGTTGGCGCCGAGCAGCAGAGCCACGCGCGTTTCGCCTACCTCTGTTGGCCCCCGCAAGAGAGTTCCGCCGGCTTCACAGGCCTTCTCAAGCGTGGCGTCCAGGTCGGTCGCCGTGTAACTGAACAGGTTCACGCCCAGCTTGCCGGGACGCATCCGCCCCGTCAGCCGTTTGCTCGGGACGCCGGCAAAGTGCACGAACAGGAGCTTGCCGCTGGGTTCGCCGGGCGCCGCCACCACCAGGAAATGCATGCCGGTCGCGGTGCGGACGCCGGTGAGGGTGCGAGCGAGGTCCAGATTCTCCTCCGGCACCCAGGCGTCCGTTCCGGCTTCCATGCCAAGCACGTCGCAATACAGATGCCGCGCGGCCTCCACGTCGGCGCACACGACCGAGGTGGTGGCGATTTCGGAGAAGCGCACTCCGGCGGGCAACTCACGCATCGACTCGGGCGTATGCCGATGGCCGATCATCAGCAGGGCGGGAACGCCGTCGGGGCCGGAAAACAGGCACTCCTCGCTCTCGATATTGCCCAACTCGTAGCGGATCGGTTCCGAGCGGAATGCATACCCGGCGCCGGTGATGGCTTCCACGGCCGCGGTCATCGGCGGCGGCACGTAGAAATCGATCGCCTTGGGACCAATGTCGGTGGACGAATCCACGGCGCCCGGGCCATGGTCCAGGCGCACCGACTCCGTTGGAGCGGGGGAGTATTGCGCCAGGCGCAAATGACCGGCGGGATAGCTCCGGCAGGACAGTTGGACCAGCCGGGCCGTCACCTGTTCCGGCAGCCCCCAGGCATCGAGAAGCGCACGCGGCGCTTCGCCATCGCTTTCCACCTGCAAGCCCATCACGTCGCGGAACAGTCCGAGCGACTCATCCATGTCGCTGACACCCACGGTCACCGAAGTCATGCCGTAAACGCTCATCACTTATCCTCCATCAATACCTGCAGCGCCCCGCTGCCTGGGTTGCGGACCAGCATCGCGGAAACGCTGCCCGCGCCCGGCCATGGAACGGCCTGCGGCTTGCTCAGGATCTCCGCCTTCATGGCGCTGCACTTGCCGGCAGCTTCATCCAGGTCGCTGACCGCAAAGGCTTGGGCCAGGTAACCGATGTTCGGGGGTTTGGCCCGCTCGATCAGGGACTCGCACTCGTAGTTCAGCGGCTGGCTCAGCACCACCTTGCCGAACATGTGGTTGCCCTGCATGAACACGACGCGGGTCTTCGCGTCCTCGGGCAGGTTCAGCAGGCGGTTGGAATCGGGCGTGCCCAGGACCTCGTCGATCAGCGGCTTCATCTTCAGCACCTGTTCGTAGAAGGCCATGGCGCGTTCGCTGGAGTCCACGCCATGCGAACTGGTCACTATGGGCGTGAAGCCGGCGCCCGTATAGCCTCGCTGCTCGACGTAGGCGCGCATCTGGCCCACTCGCGTCGCCGTGTCGCGGGTGGCGAGTTCCACCAGGTTGATCGGCACCCGGTCGGGACCTTCGAAAATGCCTTCTATCGGGTCGCCCACGTCGTCCCCGAAAAAGTGCTGGACGGGATCGGACCAGAGCACGTAGCCGTCCTTCTTCAGGCCCTCGAAGTCGCGGTGAATGTCGGCGGTATAGAAATTGAGATTGAAGCATCCGTACGCCCGAACAATGCTGCGGTCGCGGATTTCCACGGGTCCGGTGCTGCCCTGGGGCCGTTGAAAGTCGAGCAGAAGGACCTGGCCCACCCCCTCGTCGCCTTGCCCCAGCAGGATGGCGCGGGCGGACGCTCCGCCGTTCAGGTTCCAGAAGCTTCGGAAGGCCGGGCCGTCCAGCAACTCGTCGTCGAGAACCGACAAACCGATGCGGTCCCGATAGAAGGCCAGTGATTTTTCGATGTCCCGGCAGCCGATAACAGCCGCCCGCATCGGCGAACCGTCCGGCGCAATGATTTCCTCGCTCACCAAATACCCCTCAGTTTCCCGGTCTCTCCGACCGGCGGGGCGCTAAGTCTAAACGGAATTCCGCGCGCCATCGCTGAAGTTCAGTGCCGTGGCCGTACAAAACCCCCGCGTAGTATGATTCCGGGCAAGGGAGGAGTGCCGTAATGACCGACTTTGTACGCCACGACCTGCGGATCAAGCCCACCCGCGACGAGTTGTCGCGCCAGCGTTTCGTTTCCGAGATACGCCGCCACATACTCGGCGATCTGGCGAACGGAATGCGCGCGACATACCACAAGAAGGTGGAACCGGCCCTCGTTCGCGAAAACGGCCGGGAGCCCGCGGACGGCGTGGAGGTCCACAGGGCGATGCGGAGCGAGAGTTCCTACCGCTTCTATTCGGCCATGCGGGTGAACTGCCAGAAACTCGTCTGGCGTTCGGTCATCCCCACCATTGAACGCAACCTTGAAGACCTGAACCGCAGGGTCGCGGGCGTGGACGCCAATGGAGGCGGACAAGGCGGTTCGGTTACGCTCGATCCGGACGTGGAAACGCCGCCGTATGTGGCCAACCACGACGTGCACCTGATGCCGGGCTGCTATCACACGGAGTACGGCGACGACGACGTGTCCGCGGGCGCGCTCTACGATAACGGCGGCGCCGTGTTCAGCATGGGGCTGTTCGGCAGCGAGCGCGACGACATCGGCGCCAGCATCGCGCGCTTCATTTCACTGAAATTTCCGGAATTGCGCCCGCGCCGCATCCTGGACATGGGATGCTCCATCGGCTCGAACACCTTGCCCTGGGCGCGCACCTTTCCCGAAGCCGAGGTCCACGCCGTGGACGTCGCAGCGCCGATGCTGCGATATGCCCACGCCCGCGCGGAAATGCTGGGCGTGCCGGTGCATTACCGGCAGATGGACGCCTCGCAATGCGATTTCGAAGGCGAGCCGGGTTTCGACATCGTCTGGTCGTCGATGTTCCTGCACGAATTGCCGCCGAAAAAAGTGCGCGCGGTGTTCCGCGAGGCTTACCGGCTGCTGCGTCCAGGCGGGCTGATGCTGCACATGGAACTGCCCCCGAACTGCCACACCGTGCCCTACGAGAGTTTCTACTTCGACTGGGACAGCTATTACAACCAGGAGCCCTATTACAAGGCGTTCCGCGACATGCGTCCGATCGACTGCTGCACGGCGGGCGGATTTGACGAGTCGAACTTCGTGGAGTTCATCGTGCCCAGCCTTGCCCGCAATGGCGAGGAGGAACTTCAAGCTTATGTTTCGCGGGACGATATAACCGTGGATGAGAACACCGGTCGCCTGGTGCCTTCGATCCGCTGGTATAGCTTCGGCGCCTGGAAGTAGGGCCGGGCCCTTGCCCAAGGATCCTCCCGAGACCCGGCTGAGAGACCTGACCCGCGGCAAGCAGCCGCGGTTCTTCGACGTCCAGGGCGTGGATGAACTGGTGTCCATCACGATGGGCCTGGCGCAGGAACTCTGGGCGGTCAGGGAGCGCCTGGCGGCCGTCGAGGCGCTCGGCAAGGCGGGCATCAGCAACGCCGCCGTGGAGGCCTACGAGTTCAGCGAGGAAGAACGCGCCGCGCTCGACCGCGAGCGCAGGGAATTTATCGACCGGATCTACTTCGTTCTGCGGGAGGGCGACGACGGATAGCGCGGCCCGGTAGCGCGGACGGGCCGCTTTGCGTATTATTCCCGCGAATTTCTGACGGAGGTTTAACGATGAAATATCGCATCGGATTGCTTGCGGCCGGCTCCGCGCTGCTGGTCTCAGCCGCCCTGGCGCAACAGGACGCAGGCGAGATCGAGGAAGTGGTCGTTACGGCGCGCAAACAGGAAGAAAGAATCCAGGACGTGCCGCTCACCATCACGGCCTTCACCGCGGCCGAGATCACCGAGCGGGGCCTGTCCGACGTAATGGACATCAGCCAGTTCACGCCCGGCTTCTCGTTCGAGAAACTGAACCGCTACGGCGTGCAGGGCGGCGGCAGCCGTCCCGTCATACGCGGGCAGTCGCAGATTCTCGGCGGCGCCAACGCCTCGATCTTCGTCGACGGCGTGCTCTACAACGATTCCGTGCTGTCGTTCCCTTTCGATATCGTCGAACGCGTGGAAGTGATCAAGGGCCCGCAGGCCGCGCTTTTCGGCCGGGCGACTTTCGCCGGCGCCATCAACCTGATCACCAAGACCGGGACCAACGAACCCGAAAACAAGCTTTCGCTGCGCGTAGCCGAACATGAGGAGGGCGAGATCAATTTCCTCTCGCGCGGGCCGATCGCCGAAGACACCGCCTTCTACATGGCTCACGTGCGCTACTACACCTACGGCGGTTTCTACCGCAACACGCTGGATAACCAGCTCGTGGGCGACGAAGAGTCAATCAACGTCAACCTGTCTCTGGAGTTGCGTCCTTCGGACACCTTCACGGCCCGCCTCAATCTGGGCTACGGCAAGGACGATGACGGCGCCGCCGCGGTCACTTTGCAGGATCGCACCTACAACAACTGCTTCCTGGAAATCGCACGCCAGTATTACTGCGGCGAGGTTGCGGAGCTGGACAGCACCGAGCAGAACCTGGAACTGTTCGGCGACAGTATCGGCCTCGACAAGAAAGCCTGGCGCGCTTCGGCGCAGCTTGAATGGGACCTGGGCGGCTTTACCGTGCGGTCCAACACGGGATATTTCAACGCCGATGTCCTGTACGGATATGACGTGGACATCACATCCAACTCGACGGCGCTGGGTGGAACGTTCAATCGGATCGCGGTCAGCGACCGCCGGGAGTGGTCCACCGAATTGCTGATCAACACCGACCTGGAGTCCGCCACCCGGCTGCTGGGCGGGGTGTACCTGTATCAGAGCCGTCGCGACTTCCGCGAAGACCGCCTGAACGGCCGCACGGTCGATCAGGGCGAGGCCCGCACGGACAACTGGGCGGTCTTCGGATCGGTCGCCCGGGACTTTTCCGATACCGTTACCGGAACGCTGGAACTGCGTTACGCCTCGGACAAGATCGGCAACGACAATCCGGGCGCGCGCGCCACGCTTCCGCTGATCGAGAACACCTTCAAGAGCTGGTCGCCTCGCGTCACGCTGGACTGGAAATATGCGGACGACCGGATGGTTTACGGGACCGTCGCCGTGGGTAACAAGCCCGGCTTCATCAACGCGAATCCCTTGCTGGACCCGTCGCTGCGGTTCGCCGAGGAGGAGGATTCCTGGAACGTCGAGGTCGGCACCAAGAACACGCTGAACGACGGCCGCACCACATTGAACGTCGCGGTGTACTTCATCGACTGGACCAAGCAGCAATTGACCACTACCGGCCTGCTCAGCGACGGGCGCCCGGTGTCGTACGTTACCAATGCCGGCGAAACCGAGGCCAAGGGGCTGGAACTGGAAGTGGCGCATATCTTCAATCAGCAGCTCACCGCCGGCCTTGGCTATGCGCTGAACGACGCCACCTTCGTGGAGTTTGACGAGTTCAGGGAACAGGCCGTGTTTACGGGTGGCGATCCGTCGGTGGCCGGCAACCAGACGCCCAACGCGTCCAAGCACATGGCCAACGTTTTCGCCCGCTATGAATGGCCGGTCGGCGCCAACACGGCCTACATCCGGATGGACTATTCCTATGCCAGCCGCAAGTACGCGCAGATCTTCAATCACGCGCACAGCGGCGACCAGAACCTGATCAACCTCAAGCTGGGTCTGGACGTGGATCAATGGGAGCTGGGGCTGTTCGTGCGCAACCTCACCGACGACCGCACGCCAACGACCGTTATCCGCTTCGTGGACTTCAAGAACATCCTGCCGCGCGGCGACAGCGCCCGCACCTCGGGCTTCGTGCGTGCCTTCCAGTATCCGATGGCCGACCCGCGGCAGATCGGATTCACCGCAACCTACGTGTTCTGACCCCCGGGGATCAGATGGGGAGGGTCATTCCCAGCCAGCGGCCGATGGACAGCGCCGGCGTGAGCATCATTCCCGGCGCGAACGTGGAGCCCAGGGTAGTGCCGGAGCCGAGGACTTCGCCGGCGGCGTAAAGGCCCGGGACGGGCTCCTGGTTGCCGCGCACGACCTGGTGGGCCTTGTTCACGACCACGCCGGCTGACGACGTGGCCGAACTGCCCAGGTGAGTGATGGCGTAGAAGGGCGGTTCGGCGATGGGCAAGGGCATGTGCTGGCGGCCCAGCGGGTCCTCGCCGCTCGCGACAGCCCCGTTGTAGTCGCGGACGGTTTGCGCCAGGCCCGCCGCGTCCATGTCGGCTGCCGCCGCCAGTTCTTCGAGGCTGCCGGCGCGGGCGAACATGGGGTGGTTCTCGCAGTGGGCGAGAAACTCTTCCCGGCTGAACCGCGGCAGTCCGGGCGGCGCGGAATTAAGGATGTTTTCGTCGAAAACGATGACATAGCGCAGGCGCGGCAATCGCAAGACGGCCTGAGCGCGTGGGCGCACCAGCGGTTCGTCTTCGCGAATGAATCGTTCACCTGACTCATTGACCCAGATTTCCCAGGGAAGCCGCTCCTGCGGCACGGTTGCAAAGCGCGCATAGACCTTGGCGGGGAATTTTCCTGCCGTGAGGATAGATCCTGTACCGGCTCGATGAAGGTGCTGGCCACGAAGCCAGCCGCCCACGGATACAGCCAGGTCCAGTCCGTCGCCCAGGGAATGCGGCCAGGAACCGGCCGCGTAGGCCGGATAGCCGGTCAGCAGCTCGAACATGTCCGGGTTCATGGCGTAGCCGCCGCTGGTGAGCAGCACGTGGCGGCCGCGGAAGGTCCATTCCTCGTCGCCGCTCTCGGCCCGAACGCCTTCCACCGCGCCGGAATCGGATGCGAGGAGCCCGGTCACCCGGGTATTGAGGCGAATGGCGATATTGCCCTGCGGCATTTCCCGGTCGAGTTCCTCCAGAACCACCTTGAGGATCGCCTTGCCGGCATCCTCGGCCCAGAAATATCGCGGGACGCTGTAACCTGCGCGACCCGGCGCGGCGCCGGTCACGGGATGGCCGGGCAGCGGAACGAGGCCCTGGTCGAGCAGCCAGTTCAGCGTATCCGGAGCGAGGTCGACGGTTCGTCGAATGATGTCCGGGTCCGCCTCGCCGAAGGTGATCTCCATGATGTCTTCGTAGTGACGGTCCGGCGAATCGGATATGCCCTGGTCCGCCTGCAGCCGGGTACCGGCCGCGCTGACCTGTCCGGACGCCATGGTCAGCGTGCCGCCCGGCGTGTCCGCCGCTTCCAGCATCAACACCTTCGCGCCGCGCCTCGAGGCGTGAATGGCGGCCGGCAGTCCGGCGGTGCCCGCACCCACGATGATGAAGTCCCATCGCGCCTGAAGTAACGCGCCGGCGCGCACGGCCGGGGTCATCATCGTCAGGCTGGCGCCTGCGCCCTTGAGCAGTTCTCGGCGTTTCACAGCCGCGGAGTGTACATGCGGACACCCTCCCGCCCGGGATTCTCCGGACGCCAGCGCGCCTGCGCGGCGAGCAGTTCGCGGGTGTATTCGTGCCGGGGCGCGTTCATGACCTTCGACGCGGGGCCCTGTTCGACAATCCTTCCGCGGCGCAGCACGATCACGCGATCGCCCACTTCCGCGGCCAGCGCCAGGTCGTGCGTAATAAGCAGCAGCGCCAGCCTGCGCTCTTCGCGGATGTCCCGAAGCAGCGCCAGGATCCGGGCCTGGGTGCGAATGTCCAGCGCGGAGAGTGCTTCATCGGCGAGCAGCAGGCGCGGATTCATCGCCAGCGCGCGCGCCAGTGCGATCCGCTGGCGCTGCCCACCGGAAAACGCCGCCGGGCGCCGGTCCATCTGCTTCGGATCCAGACCGACGCGGCCCAGGAGAGCGGCCACGCGGGCCTTTTGCTCCGTGCGGCCGCACAGGCGATGGGTCCGGATCGGCTCCCCGACGATGCGTTCCACCGGCCAACGCGGGTTGAGACTGGAATAGGGGTCCTGGAACACCATCTGCAGATGGCGCGCGCGGACCGCCGCGCCCGGCAAGTCGTCGTTCAGCGAGGGGAACCGCAGTTGTTCGGGATCAACCCTGATTACGCCGGCCAGCGCGCGCGCAATCGTGGTCTTGCCGGACCCTGACTCGCCCACCAGGCACACGGTTTCGTTCGCGTGAACGGCGAAATCCACGTCCTCCACCGCCGCCTGCGCGGCGCCCCGGTAGCGGACCGTAAGGCCGCGCACGGCGGCCAGGGCTTCACGTGATTTCCGGCGCTTGCTCCGCATCGGAGCAGTTGTGCGTCTGCCCGGCAGCGAGTCCAGCAGCGAGCGGGTGTACTCGTGGCGGGGATTCGAAAACAGTTCGCGCGCCGGCCCGTGTTCGACCACCCGTCCGCCGTGCATGACGTAGAGGCGGTCGCAGAAACGGGCGGCCAGCGCCAGATCGTGGGTGATCATCAGCAGCGTATGACGCTTTGCGCGGCGTTTGAGCAGTTCAAGTACCCGTGATTGCACCGAGGCGTCCAGCGCCGTGGTGGGCTCGTCGGCGATGAGCAGCGGCGGCCGGTTGATCAGCGCCAGTGCGATCATGATGCGTTGGCGCTGACCACCCGAGAACTGGTGCGGGTAGGCGCGCATGGCCGACTCCGGATTGGCCAGTTCAACCGAGCGCAAGGCTTCCATTGCCCTTTCGCGCGCCTGTCTTCTGCTCAGCCCGGAATGGCGCATGGCGCTTTCGACCAGCGCGGAACCGATCCGGCGGACCGGGTTGAGCGATTTCAGGGGGTCCTGAAACACGAACCCGGCGAGCCGCCCGCGCAACGGCCGCAGGGTCTGCTCGCCGAGTTTCGTCAGTTCCCGGTCCCTGATGAACACCTTGCCGCCGGCAATGCGTCCCGGCTGGGGTATCAGGCCGAGAATGGCCAGCGCGGCCAGCGTCTTGCCGGCACCCGATTCCCCCACCAGGCCCACGATTTCTCCCTCGGCCGCATCCATTGACACCTCGTGCAGCACCCGGCCGCCGCGCGGAAAATCCACGCACAGTCCGCGTATCCGCAGCAGGGAAGGGGAGGCGCTCATTTTCGGGCGCGATCCAACGCGCTCAGCCCGTCGCCCAGCAGGTGGATGGACACGACCAGCAGAGCGATTGCGGTGGCCGGCGCGACCATCAGCCAGGGGGCGACGATGAGAAAGTCGCGCGATTCCTGCAGCAGCGCTCCCCAGGTGGGAACGCCCAGGGGTGCGCCGAGCCCCAGGAAGGAGAGGGCACTTTCCGCGACCAGCATGTCGGCGAAATGAAAGGTGAAGACCACCGCCAGCACCGGACGCAGTCCCGGCAGCAGGTGTCCCAGGAGAATGCGCGGCGTGCTCACCGCCATGACGCGGGCTGCCGTTACGTAGTCCTGAGCCAGCAGGCGCAGGCTCTCGGCGTAGACCACGCGGGCGAAGACCGGCCAGCTCAACAGCCCCAGTGTGATGCTGAGCGGCCAGAATCCCCGACCGGCCACGGTCACTATGATGATCGCCGCGACCAGCCCCGGAAAGGACAGCGTGGCGTCCACCAGTTGATTGATGATGTTGCGGGGATAGCCCGGGAACTGCGCGGCGCACATGCCCAGCGTGCCGCCCAGCAGGAGCGCCAGCGTGCAGGAAACGGTGGCCACGCCCACCGACCAGGGAAGGCCCGACAGAACCCGCGACCACAGGTCCCGGCCCAGGTTGTCGGTGCCCAGCAAATGGTCCGCCGTGCCTGCCGGGGCGAAGCGCTGGGACAGGTCGCCCAACTGCGGGTCGTGCGTCTGCAGCAGTCCGCTCAGCGCGAGGAGTAGCACCCAGCCCAGCAGTGCCGCCGCGCCGAGCGCCAGTTGCGGCGACGCCTTGAGCGGCGCGAGCACCCGGTTCAGCGTCGGTGCCAGGGTCATTGCGTTGCTGGCCTCAGCCTTGGATCAATCAGTCGCAGCAGGGCATCCGCCAGATTGTTGACCGCAAAGACCAGTAAGGCGACGACAAAGCAGATCGCCTGAAGCACCGGAAAGTCCAGGTTCTGGGCCGAGTGCAGCAGCAACAGGCCGATGCCAGGCCACAGGAACAGGGTTTCGATCAGCACCACACCGGATACCAGGAAGGCGAACTGGGTGCCGATCAGCGCGACGGCCGCCGGCAGGGCGGCGGGCAGCGCCTCCCGCCAGAGGATGAACCGCATCGAGGCGCCGTTGGCGCGGGCGGTGCGTATGTAGTCCTCCTGCATCGCCTCGGCAACGCCGGCGCTGACCACCCGGCACAGTTTCGGCGCGAGGAAGAAGCCCAGGGAAATACTCGGGAGGATCCACGCCGCCGGCTGGGCGTAACCGAGCGAGGGCAGCCAGCCGAGCCGCACCACGAATAGCTGGATCAGCACCAGCGCCATGACGAAGCCGGGGATGCCCTGCGCCACGGCAGTCAGTGCGGCGCCGAATCGGCGGGAAGCGGCCTCGGGGCGATGGCCGATCCAGACGCCGGCGGGGATGGCCGTGACAAGGGTCAACCCCATGCTGAGCACCGCCATCAGGAGCGTGCCCGGCAGTTGTTCCAGCGCCATGAACAGGGCCGGCTGGCCGGTATAGATCGAGACGCCGAAGTCGAGTTGCGCCATACGCCCCAGCTGCACCAGGTAGCGCTGCCAGACGGGAAGGTCAAGGCCGTATTCGGCGCGGATGCGTTCGAGCAGCTCCGGCGTCGGGTCCTCGCCGGCCAGCATCAGGGCCGGATCGCCGGCCAGGCCAAGCGCAACGAACAGCAGCGCGTTCACGCCCAGCAACAGGATCGCGAGCCGCGCCAGGCGCTGGGCCAGCCCGGAAAGAATCATTCGACCCGCTCTACCCGGTAGAGCTCCGGGGCCCGCGTGCGCACGCGGAACCCGCTCAGGCCCGGCGCCACCACCCACATGTGACCGTATTCCAGCAGCAGCAGGCTGGGGGCGCGCCGCCGGTACTCGAGAGCCAGTTCGTGCAGCAGGGCCTCCCTTCGCCGCGTGTCCATTTCGCGGCCTGCCGCCACGAGTCCCGCGCGGAGCGTTTCGTCGCAGAAGAACGGACGGGCCTTGAGGCAGGAGTATTGCTCCATGGGACGCAAGGCGTCGTTATGTGGCGCGGTGTTCCAGGCCAGGGTAAAGAGTTCGGTGCGCCAGGCGCCCTGGAAATACTGGCGGATCCAGTCGGAGAACAGCACCCTGCGGAACGCCATGTCAATGCCCACCGCCGCCAGGTCCTGCTGCAGCTTGGCGAAGATTTCCAGGTCGTTGGGATAGGTGCCGGTTATGACCTGCACCTCGGTGGAGAAACCCTGCGGGTAGCCTGCCTCGGCAAGCAGCTCCCGGGCCTTGTCCGGATCGTGGGGATAGGGCCTGAGCCGCGGGTTGTGGCCGAATACGTTGGGCGCCGATCCCTGGCTGGCCGGTGGAGCAAAGCCCTGAAGGATGTCTTCCGAGATTGCCTTGCGGTCAATGGCATGGTTGAACGCCTGGCGAACGCGAACGTCCGCGATCGGCGAGTCGGGATGCCCGGTCACGTCAAAGGCGAAGGCCAGGATCTGCCGCAGGATATCGGCGTGGACCCTGAAGCCGCGGGCGCGAAAAATGTCCAGCTGCTCGGGCCGCAAGGACATGATGATGTCCAGTTGTCCCGACAGGGCCGCCTGCAAACGGGAAGCGTGGTCGCGCAGCGGATACATCTCCACACGGGAGACTCCGGGCGGCCGCCAGGCATAAGGGTTGGCCGTCAGCACCACCGCGCCGTTGCGGTTCTGCCAGTCCGTGAGCAGGTACGAACCCGTGCCCACAGGGGTTCGCGAAAAGCCCTGCCGGCCCAGTTCGCGCCAGGCCTGCGGCTCGACCATCATCGCGGAGGTCAGCCGGTTGGGCAGGACCGGGTCCGGTTCCCAGGTGGTGAAGATCAGCGTGCGGGCGTCCTGCGCCTCGACCTTGCTGACCCGGCGCATTTCCCAGCCCACTACCGTCGCCTGGCCCTCGTCGCTGATCAGCCAGTCGAAAACCTCCTTTGCCGAAAAGGCGTTGAACGGCCGGCCATTGGCATAGCGCACGCCTTCGCGCAACACGAAACGCCAGGTGTTGGGCCCCAGGTTCTCGAAACTCTCGGCAAGCAGCGGAACGATGCGTCCTTCGTCGTCGCTTTCGGTGAGCGGGTCGAAGATCTGGCGCCAGACCCAGTCCCCGGGGACGCCCAGGGTCCGAAACGGATCGCCGAAACTGGCCGGCATGAGCGTCACGGCCACGCGCAGCGGCGTTTCGTCCGCGTAAGCCCGCGGCGCGACGCCGGCTCCCGCAAGTGCAAGAATCACGCACGAACAGAGTGCGGCTCGGGCCAGTGTCCAGTCTCGTCGCATCAGCGGCGTAGTCTATTATGGTCCTTCGGCGATTTCTGGGAGAGAGTCTCATGCCGAAACCCTTGCGAGAAACGGCGCTGGAGCCGGGAACGCCGGCCGGCGTTTCCCGCCGCCGGTTTCTGGGTGCGGTCGCGGCCGGGTCGGCCGGGGCGCTTCTGGCCGGCGGGGCGCCCAGGGGCGAGGCACGGGCGTCGATCGCAGCGATAGAGCAGGCGCAGGCGGAAGCGCTGCCCGAAGAGGATTTCTGGGCGGAGGTGCGCCGCGAGTTCCTGATCTCCGATGAGCTGGCGTATATGAACAGCGGCACGCTCGGTCCGTTGCCCAAGCCCGTGTTCTACGCCGTGGTCGATGGCTACCGCGCGCTGGCCGCCGATCCGGGCCGCGAGAACCCGCGCCAGGAAGCCGTCCAGGACGTCTTGCGCGAGAAACTGGCATCGTTCGTCAATGCTGCGCCCGGCGAGGTCGCCCTGACCCGGAATACCACCGAGGGCATGAGCTTTATCGCCAACGGTCTGGACCTGAACGCCGGGGACGAGATTCTGTGCACCTTCCACGAGCATCCCGGCGGGCTGGAGCCCTGGAAAATCAAGGCGAAACGGTACGGAGTCGTCGTAAGGGAACTGCCGTTTCCGATTCCCGCCTCGGACCCGGCGGAAATCCTGAACCGCTTCGAGGACGCCATAACGCCGCGCACCCGCGTGATCAGCGTCAGCCACGCCACCTATCCCACCGGCTTCATGCTCCCGGTAAGAGAACTTGCGGCCCTGGCCCGGACCCGCGGCATCCTTACGCTCGTCGATGGCGCGCACGCAATTGGGATGATCGACCTGGACATGAACGATCTCGGTGCCGACTTCTATGCGTCCAGTCCCTACAAGTGGGCGGGCGCGCCGGTCGGGACGGGTTTTCTCTACATGCGGCGCGAGTCGCAGGATCGGGTCTGGCCGACGGTGGCGTCGATGGGTTGGGACGAAGAGGAGGCCGGCGCCAAGCGCTACGATCGCCTCAGTCAGCGCGCCGGCCCGCTGCTGCTGGCAACGATCAGGGCACTCGAGTTTCAGAACGCCATCGGTCGCGGACGTATCGAGCAACGCGTTCGGGCTCTGGCCGCGAGGCTGCGGGAGAGGCTCAGGGAGATTCCCGGAGTGACCCTGTACGCCTCGGACCACCCCGAACTCTGCTGCGGCCTGACCGGATTCACCCTCGAAGGTTTCGACCGGATGGAAGTCGTCGACACGCTATGGCGGCGCAACCGCGTTTGGGTGCGGGAAACCGACCACGGCCTGAACACCGTGCGCGCCTCGACCCACCACTACAACACGGAGGAGCAGGTGGACCGGCTGGCCGAGGGAGTCCACCGGATCTTCTCGGAGGGAACGCTATGACGAAACACGATCCCTATCACATCGAACGCCGCGATTTTTTCGCCGGCCTGGCGGGAGGCGCCGCCTTCGCGCTCGGGGCGACCATGCTGGGCTCCGAAACGGCGCAGGCCAACTGGGGGCTGATCGCTCCCGGACCGGTCCCCGGAGAGGACTTCGACGGCCGCAGCCTGGTCAACAGGCCGCGCGCCTACGAGGTCATGGAACAGGAGGGCGTCGACGGAATCGTCGCGCTCAATCCGGTCAACGTCTTCTACCTGGGCAACTACTTCTCCTACGAGGTGCAGAAGCTCAGGGCCATTCCCAGCTTCGCGGTAATGCCCCGCGACCCCGGCAAGCCTTCTTTCCTGGTCGTTGCCTCGACCGACCTGTGGTTCATCGCCAACGCCGAGCGCGAGTACCCCGAGATCATCCCGTACAGCGCGCCGGTGGCGTGGGAGAAATACCTGGATCCCGAAACCTGGAACCAGCCGCCGGAAACCCGCGGCGGCATCCGCCGCCCGATTCGCGAACAGAGCCTTACGGACATTGAACGGGGCTGGGTGGAGATGGAGCATCGCTTTGAGAACAGCAAGGCAGCCACGCCGGAATGGGCGCTGGTGCGCGCGCTGGATGAAGCGGGACTGGCGAAGGCGCGGGTCGCGGTGGACGACATGAGCATCGCCCACATCCTGTCCAGCCTGGGGCAGGACAGGATCACCTGCGTTCCGGGCGACAACATCTTTCGCAAGATCCGGATGATCAAGTCCGACGTGGAACTGGTGCACATGCGCGCCGCGGCGAGGGCCAACCAGGACGCCTGCATGGCGATGCTTCGGCAGATCGAAGCGGGCATGACGAAGGCGGACACGGACCAGCTCTTCCTCGAGGAAGCGGCCAAACGCGGTGCGAAGGCGATATGGATAGCGATGGGCACTATCGGCGGCTTCGCCGACGGCGAAGTCGTGCCGGGACGCCCGATGATGGTCGACGCGGTATGCCAGATCAACTACTACCACGGCGATTTCGGCCGCACGTGGTGCCTGGGCGAGCCGCGCAAGGACGTCCTCGACCGGGTCGGCATCATCCGCAAGGGCTACGAAGCGGCGCTGGACGTGATTCGTCCCGGCCTGAAGTATTCGGAACTGCGGGCGCATGCGGGAGAGGCCATGAACAAGGCGAACGCCGCGCTGGCCAGGGCCACCTTCGGCGCCTCGCCGCATTCCGTCGGGCTGCAGCATACGGACCAGCCGTACCGGGACGGTTTGCCGTTCATGGTTGCCGACGATCTGACGTTCCGGGAGAACATGACGCTGACCATCGACATGCCGTCTCTGGAGATCGGCTGGGGCGGCGCCCACCTCGAAGATCTGATCGTCGTTACGAAGGACGGTTTCGAACCGCTGGCGACCATGGACGACCCGCTGGTCGTGATCTAGCAATCCGGGGAATCAGCTCCGGGAGTTGTCTTCCTGCCGGCGCACAATGTCGGTGAGAGTGCGAAAATCAATCTTGCCGCTTCCCATGGCAGGCAACTCCTTCACCACGACGTATTTTTTCGGCAGCGCCAGGTTGGGCAGCTGTTCGGTGAGTTTCCTGGCCACGTCCCGTTCATCGATCCGCTTGTTGGTGACGGCAATGATTCGTGAACCTCGCCTGGCGTCGGGCAATTCCACCGCGCAACACTCCACGTCTTCGCCGATCACCGCTTTGAGTGTCTCTTCCACGTTTACCAGGGAGATCATCTCGCCGCCTACCTTCACGAATCGCTTGAGACGACCCTTGTGCCACAGATAACCATCCTTATCGAGAACCCCGAGATCACCGGTGTCATACCAGCCTGACTTCAATCGCAGATGGGACTCTGCCACGTCATTCAGGTAACCGGACATGACCCCTTCGCCTTTCACCATGATCTTGCCGGTCTCGCCGGGCGCACAGTCCTCCCCGTTGTCGATATTCTCGATTCGTACGCGAGTGCCCGGTATTGGCACGCCAATGCTGCCGGGGCGATTTCCGCCCCGTGGGTTCACCGAGATAACGGGTGAAGTCTCGGTGGTGCCGTAACCTTCGAGGATATCCAGCTCGTGCTTCTCCCGGTAGAGTCGCCTGAGGGAATCGGGACACTTGTCGGCGCCCGCAACAGCCAGTTCCACACTGGCGAAATCTCCCGGCCGGGACTGTCTTGCATATCCTTCCAGGAACAGT
>JAPPHC010000063.1 GCA_028821145.1 Gammaproteobacteria bacterium
CCTCACCCTTATCAGGGGTGCGCTCTAACCAACTGAGCTACAGACCCGCGCACGAAGCACGCTTGTATGCCGGCCCGCCGAAGGCGGGCGCGCACAATTCGCGTGCCGTTGTAAAAGATCAAAATCCCTGACGTGCCCATACGCCAGAGGATTTGCAATTGTAGGCCATTTAATCTTGTCGTCAATAGTGCGGACGGCAATTCTGTGGCATTCTTGGCTGCTCGAAAACCTGGGAGGATTCCATGGCCAGACCTCATATCGAATTCATCCAATCGCAGGCAGTGCCCTGGCGCGACGACCTATGGACCGGACGGTTTGACGGAGCGGAAGTAAAGATCCTGAGCGAGGACGACGAGACCGGCGCAGCCAGCACGATGGTGCGCTATCCGGCCGGCTGGTCGCGGCCTTCCGCCGAGCACCTGAGCACAGACGAAGAGTTGCTGGTCCTGGACGGAGACCTCGAAATCAACGGCGTGGAGTACGGCGAGCTCTGCTATGCCCACATCCCGGCCGGTCACACACGGCGCAGCGCAGCCAGCCGGAACGGCGCCGTGGCCCTTACGTTTGTGTCCGGCGAGCCGGAAACTTCGGCCGGCGAAGGACCGGACGACGACGAGGAGCGCCTGGTGGAGAAGGTGGATGTGCTCGGCACCAAGCTGGACACCAGTCTGCGCGAGCTCGGAGTGGACGTGGACGAGGGCGACGGCATGCTGGACGGGTTCCGCAAATTCTCCCGCATCATCTGCCGGGAAGACCCCCACACACATGACCAGACATGGGTGCTTTCGGCGCCCCCGCTGTGGCGCAACGACGTGATCGAGATTCACCCCGTTGTGGAGGAGATGTACCTGATCACGGGCGACCTGACCGGCGATACCGGCCTGATGAAACCGGGCGCGTATTTCTGGAGGCCGCCCGGCATGCCCCACGGGCCGTTCGGCTCCAAGACCGGCAACCTGCTGTTCTTCCGCACCCAGGGCGGACCGCTGTCGACCGACTTTCAGCCCGGCGAACACGTGTTCAGTTGGGACGCCAAGCTGAACCCGGTGCTACCGCCGGAATTAGCCGACTACTCTCCGAAGGTCGAGCCCGAAGCCGCCTATTACTAGCAGGGAAGAAGTCCTGGGAGCGAGGGCATGACCCTCGCGGCGTCCCACCCTCGTCGTAGGCGGGACGCCTTCGCCCCCGGAATTGAACCATGCGCTTCGGCTTACGGCTGATCGAATATCTCGGCTCCGTGCCCGACCTGGTGCGCCTGGCCATCGCCGGAGAAAAGGCCGGCTTCGACAGCGTTTGGTTCCCGCACGACACCTTCATGCGCCACACCTGGGTGACGACTTCCGCGGTCGCAAGCGCCACGGAACGCATCCGGATCGGATCGGTCGGCACCAATCCCTACACCACGCATCCCGTGGAACTGGCCACGTACGCGGCCACGCTGGACGAGCTTTCCGGGGGGCGCTTCATTCTCGGCATGGGCCTGCACACGCTGGACATGATCGGCTGGGCCGGCGTGGACGCCACCGATTACCTGCAGCGCCACCGCGAGGCCGTGCACCTCATCCGCGGCCTGTGGCGCGGCGAGGTGATGGAGCACGACGGCGAGGTGTTTCAGTGGGGCCCGGAGTGCTACCTGCGGTTCGAGCCGCTGCGCCCCGACATTCCGATCTACCTTTCGGCTTTCGGCGAGGACTTCCTACGCCTGAGCGGCGAGATCGGCGACGGCAGCCTGCCGATGATCACGCCTCCCGCGTCGGCAAAGCAGATGATCGCCCCCATACGCGAAGGACTGTCGGCGCGCAAGGACCCGGCGAATGACTACGTGGTGTCCGGCTGCGGCTGGCTGTCGCTGTCAACGGAAAAAGCCGCAGCTTCAGAGGTCATGAAAAACCTCGCCGCGTATTTCGGCCCCTATCTTGAGGACCATGCGCTTCGCACGATCGGTCTCGGAGCTGCCGATTTCGCTCCGTTACGCGAGCTGGTGGACGCGGGGCGCATGGACGAGGCGCGCGAACGCGTAACGCCGGAAATGCTCCGCCTGGGTATCTCCGGCACGCCCGCGGAAGTCATTGATCAGATCCATGAGTTGGCGGACGCCGGCGTCAATGAGGTGAACCTGGGCGGTCCCCTGGGCCCCGATCCGGAGGAAGCGATCCGCCTCATGGGCGAGGAGGTCATTCCCGCCTTCAGGTGAACCCGCAAGACGACGTTCTCATTCTGGGCGGCGGCCACAACGGGCTCGTCTGCGCGTGCTACCTCGCGAGCGCCGGAAAGCGCGTGCGAGTTCTGGAGCGGCGCTCGATTGTCGGTGGAACGGCCGTAACCGAGGAGTTTCACCCCGGGTTCCGCAATTCGACGGCGAGCTACACAGTGGGACTGCTGGACCCCGGGATTGTTCGCGACCTGAAGCTGCACGAGCATGGATTGCGAATCGTCCCGCGGCCAATGGCGAACTTCCTGCCGTTGCCGAATGGCGAGTCCTTGTCCATTTACAACAATGACGCCGATACGGCACGCGAATTTGCCCGCTTCTCGCCGCGCGATGCGGAGGCGCTATCCGATTTTCGCGCCATGATCCGGAAAGCCGGCGACGTCGTTCTCCGGCAGATGCACCGCCCGCCGCCGAACGTAGGCGGTGGTTTGCGCGATTGGGTCAGAGCCGCGCAATCGGGCAACGACGTCAGGCGACTCCGCGCGCGGCGGCGGCAGCAACTGGCCGATCTCTTCCTGATGCCGATAGCGGACCTGTTGCAGGGCTGGTTCGAGAACCCGCACATCCAGGCGGCCTTCGCCTTCGACGCCGTGGTGGGCAACCACGCCTCGCTGCACGCGCCGGGCACGGCCTACGGGCTGTTGCACCATGCACTGGGTGAAATCGCGGGCCGCAAGGGCATGTGGGGACACGCGATCGGCGGAATGGGCGCCATTACCCAGGCCATGCTCGCGCAAGCACGTGAATTGGGCGTCATCGTCGAGACCGGCGCCGAAGTTGTCGAAGTGATTGTGGAAGCCGGCCGGGCACAGGGCGCCATGCTCGCCGATGGCTCTGACCGCCGCGCCGGATTGATCGCCGCAAGCCTGGCGCCGAAACTTCTCTACCTGGACCTCATCGACGGCAGCGCGCTCGATGCCGAATTCCGCAGCCGGATCGAACGGATACGCACGGAATCGGCGGTGCTGCGCATGAATGTGGCATTGTCGGAACTGCCCGACTTCAGCTGCAGGCCGGGCGCGGGAATGCAGGACCACCACGGCGCCGGCATTGTCATCGGCCCGACCCTCGACTACATGGAGAACGCATATCTGGACGCGCGCCGCGGAGACTGGTCCGAGCATCCGGTGATCGAACTGCTGATCCCGTCAACCGTGGACGACACGCTGGCGCCCGAGGGCAAGCATGTAGCCAGTCTGTTCTGCCAGCACTTTCCCCGCCATCGGGACTGGGAGCAGCGCCGCGAAGAAGCCGCCGATTCCGTTTTTGCCGCCGTGGACCGCTTCGCGCCCAATTTCAGCCGTTCGGTGATCGCCCGGCAGATACTCACGCCGGCCGATCTCGAACGGCGCTTCCGCCTGCCCGGCGGCGACATCTTTCACGGCGCGCACACCCCGGGCCAGTTGTGGAGCAACCGTCCGGTGATGGGCCATGCCGCTTACCGAGGACCCATTGCCGGTCTCTACCACTGCGGCGCGGGAGCGCATCCGGGCGGCGGCGTCAGCGGCGTTCCGGGGCGCAACGCAGCGCGCGAGATCCTGCGCGACCTCAAGAGGGGCGGGATCAGATAGGGGTCAGCAGGGCTTCGTGAATCCGAAGTCCCAGTCCGGACCGCGCCAAGTCGAGGTCGGTTTCCGCGTTGAGCGTTCCGCCGGCGCCGAACATCAGACACGGCTCGGCGAGATCCCGCTCCAGAAGGCGCGTGCCGAATGCGCCTTCCGCGGCGACAAGAGCTCCGGATTGCTCATTCATTACCGTCAGCGCGGCGCGGGTCAGGATGCTGGTTTCGCCGACCTGGGCGCCGACGACAAGTCCCAGGCCGCGCCGGACGGCTTCAGAAGCCAGCGCGAGCGACCTCTGGATGCCCCCCATCTTCGACACTCGGAGATTGACGATCCATCCGGCCGGTTCCTCAAGCTCGCGGAGTTGCTCGATTCGAGCCAGACTCTCGTCGAGAATCACGGATACGCCGCACTCGCGCGAAATGCGCCGCATTCCAGCGAAATCACCAGGCTGCAAGGGCTCCTCGATAGCAAAGACACTTGCGCCCAAACCCTTCAGGTAGCGGATCGCTTCGCCCGGTTCATTCCAGAAAT
Organism: Gammaproteobacteria bacterium; assembly: GCA_028821145.1. Lineage (GTDB taxonomy): Bacteria > Pseudomonadota > Gammaproteobacteria > Steroidobacterales > Foliamicaceae > Foliamicus. The sequence goes on from JAPPHC010000063.1 coordinate 4,309, forward strand.
TGTTGGCGTCCAACCGGATACGCGCCGTCGAACCACTCCTGCGCATAAGCGTCCGCAGCCGGCCGGCGTCACGCTCGCCGTCGCCGGAAACTTTCACTTTGAAATCCCGAAACCCCAACTTGAGGTACTCGTCCGCCCGGGCCGAAAAAACGCTGCCGGACGAATCGCCCAGAACGGCGGAATAGCGGAACTTTCCGCTCAGCCGGGATACCCCGATCAGGTCTTCAATCGACCGTTCCTCTGTCCTGCCCATCAGGTCAAGCACGGCGATCTCAAGCGCGCAGAAGGCCGCGGGGTTTGCGTCGATTTCATCACGATGCTCATGCATCCAGGCCGCAAGTTCGTTCCGGCCCCTCACTCGCCGTGCAATCGACTCGCTGTGCCTGCGGATGAAAGCGGCGGCCGATGCCTGGGTCTCGCCGGTTACATATTCGCGCGGACAGCCCTCGCCATAGCCGGTTGATCCCTCAGGGCCGCGGGCCGCGACTATGACGTTGGCGGCTTCCGAGCGGCTTGCGGAAGCGTGTCGGAAGACGACTCGGAACGGCACCGGAAAACGGTAGACATCAAGGCTCTCGATACGCATGACCGGCCGCCGGGGCCTCAAACCGGTTCCGCGTGCTCGCTGAAATCGAACGCACATTCGTGCGCGTACTGCAGGTGCAGGTACTTGAATTGCGAGTCGCGCTGTCCCGCGGCTACCCGGTCGGCGCGGAATTGACCCCCGGTTCCGGGGCGCAGCCGTTTGAGCTCGACCGGGGCCAGTCGTCCGCTGGCACGCTTGCCGTCGTATTCGATATTGGCCTCGCGCAATCCGCGATCCACCGTACTGGCCAGTTCCGATGCCTGATACGAATCACGCCTCGACGCCTCCAGGTACAGCGTGTAGGCCGCCGCCTCCTGATCGGCCAGCATGACGAAAAACTTCGGCGAAACGCCCAGGCGGGCCGTTGCCGCCATCACGGCGTCTAGCGCCTGCTTCTCGTAGAGTTTCTCGCCCGTAATGCTCGTCACGCCTTTACCCTTCTGCACGAACTCAAGGCAGGGCGTTGCGTTGAGCATGCGCGTGACCCGCACGATGTCGTTCATGTCGTAGCGGTACAGGCCGTCCTGGGTGGTGACGAAAACGTAGTATTCGCCGCCCTCTTCCAGTTCGTCGAGCAGAAGAAAATCGGCGGAGCCCGCCTCCCGGGTTCCGCGCTCGACGAACTCGAAGAAGTTGTCGAGCAATGTCGGGACACAGACGTTTTCGGCCGCATTGATATTGACCGTGCCCTGGAATTCGCTGGCGATGTAACCCAGTTCGATGATTGAAGTTCCGGCGGGAATGGAACCGGCAAGCTGCCGTAGCGGAACACTGCAGCTGCCGCCGGTCCAGGTCATGATCCCCTTCAGGTTGGGCCAGATGGCCGCGTAGTCCAGCACGCCCTTCACCGCGAGCAGGCGCTCCAGTTCACGCGCCCTGCCGCGATCGGGGGACAGCATGCTCTCACCGGGCAGGTCGGCCCCGTGGGGCAATCGGCCCTCGTGGACAGACTCGATCAGGGCCTCCGGATCGCTTTGGATCAGGTCGAGGATCCGCACCAGCGTGGAGGGGTTGGCCGTCCCAATGCCGGTCACGTTGCGTTCGGCCAGCGCAAAGGCCGCGATGGCGAAGTAGCGCAGATCGTAGTCCGGAATGTCCGCGACTTCCGGCGGCAATACGTATTTCCTGCGGACCAGCTTCGACATCCGCTTGTACAAAAGGCCGGAAGCCGAGCCATAGGGCAGCCCCGACGGCATGAGTCCCTCTACGGCCTGACCCGTGATCCCCAGCACCTGCCCTTCGAAAGCCCGCGTCCCCCGGGCCACCGAGTAGGCAAACAGTTGCTGGGTCTCCCTGACCCGCCTGAGGCCGGCACTGGTTACGGGAATGTCCTTGGCCGATCCAAGGGTGCCGCTGGTGCGATGGTAGTAAACCGGCCGTTCGGCGGTCAGGTACGGTTGTCCCGTGCGATCCTGCACTTCCACATACTTGCGCAGATCCTCGTAGGTCTTCGTGGGAACCGCTTTGCGATACGCCCCCGGATCCCGGATTTGCCTGAAATTGTGGCGGGCTCCGAAATGCGTGTTCGCGTTGGTGAGCAGGATCCGGCGCAACAGCGCGTTCTGCGCGGTTCGCGGGTTCCCCGTGGCATTGAGCAGCGACTGGTGCCGGCCGTCAAACCTGAACGACAGGGCGGCGCGCAGCGCTGCGTAATGAAGCGGCGGACGGCTTTCGGTCACTGGTCGCCGGCGGCGCCTTCACGGTCCGGCATGAAGGGAGTTCGCATCTGCACCCAGAACCCCATCGGGTATGCGCGGTTCACCAGCCCCAGCGGTCCCACCTCGCGGTCTTCGGGCAGGAACCGGGTGCCGAACAGCAGGTCCCACACAATGAGGTTGTTTCCGAAGTTGTTGTTGGATTCTTCGGGCAGCTCGGAGTGATGCCAGCGATGAAGCTCGGGCCCCGCGATAAGGTAATTCAGGGGGCCCAGGCGCACCAGGCAGTTGGAATGCTGATAGAAGCCGTTGACGGCGTAAAACACGAAATACGCAGCCAGGACTTCGCCCGAAACTCCGACCAGCGCGAACGGCAGTGCGTCCAGGCAGTACTGGATGGCTTTCTCCAGCGGATGAAACCGGCCTACGTTGACCCAGTACAAGCGGTGCGGCGAGTGATGCACGGCGTGCAGCCGCCACATCGCAGAGAACCTGTGGAAGGCGCGATGCAGCCAGTAGCGCCCGAAATCCGCCGCCAGCATCATCAGGGCCGCCTGCGCCCATACCGGCCATTGATGCGGCCAGAGATTTCCCGGCACGAGACTCTGAGCGCGCAGCCCGTCCGCCAGCGCCACCACCAGCGTCACGCTCAGAAGCAGGGGCACGCCGATCTGCACTGCGCCCAGGTACATGGCGTCGGCGCCCACCTCCGCGGCGGCCGGCTTCCAGTCCCGCCGGTATGGGAGCTTCAGCTCATGCCAGGTGATCAGGACCGCTCCAACCAGCACGGCCGCGTATGCGCTCAACGCCGTGGTCAGGCCCAGCCGGGAGAATACGGCAAACGAAGCGTAGGCCAGCGCCATGACGATCGGATAGGCCGAGGCGGCCACGAACCTACCCTTTCTACTCATCTTGCTTTCAGTCACAAGGGACTAATGTACCGATCTTTGCGCGGAAGCGGAACGGCTCCGCAGCCATTCCACGGTCAGCAGGACCACGACGGCGAATGCGATCAGGAACACGGCCAGGGCCAGAATCGCCGGGCTGATCTGTTCCCTTATGCCGGCCCACATCTGGCGCGGGATCGTGCGCTGCTCCAGCCCCCCGAGAAACAGCACGACGACGACCTCGTCAAACGAAGCGGCGAACGCGAACAGGCCTCCGGAGAAGACCCCCGGGGAGATGAGCGGCAACTGGATCCGGAAGAAGCGCCGCATGGGCCCCGCGCCGAGGCTGGCGGCCGCCCTCAGTACGGTTCGGTCGAAACCCGCCAGCGTGGCGGTAACGGTGATGACAACGAACGGCGCGCCCAGGGCCGCATGGGCAAGGATCAGTCCGGCGTGGGTCTGGCCCAGCCCGAGGCTCGAGTAGAAGAAGAACACGCCCACCGCCACGATGATGATGGGCGTGATCATGGGCGATATCAGCACCGCGGTAACCAGCGTGCGACCCGGCATGGACGGGCTGGCCAGGCCCAGCGCCGCCAGCGTTCCCAGGGTGGTGGCCAGCACCGTGGCGGCGACACCGATGATGAGGCTGTTGACAAGGGCGCGGCGCCAGGCATCGTCCTCGGCAACGCTTTCGTACCAGCGCAGCGACCAGGCCTCCGGATCCAGACGCAGCATCCCTTCGGTGAACGTGAAATACGGCTCCGCATTGAAGCTCAGGGGCACGATGACCAGGATCGGGGCGAGCAGGAATACGAATCCCGCAACGCAGAATGCATTGAAGCCGTAGCGGCCCAGCTTCCTGCCCGGGAGCGAAGGCCTCCCCGCCTTCGCAGAGGGCCGGTCGCCCTCGTTCGCGGAGACTACACCTGCGTTCGGCGCGTGCTTCATGTCAGCCCAGCCTCATCCGTTCGATGCCGATCGCCCGGCTGTAGACGAGATACAGGACCGTCACCGCTACAAGCAAAATGCTGCTGAGCGCCGCCGCCAGGCCCCAGTTCAGCGATGTCTGCACGTGATAGGCAATCTGGCTCGAAATCAGTTCGCCGGTGCGCCCGCCCACCAGCGCCGGCGTTATGTAGTAGCCGATGGCCAGAATGAATACAAGCAACGAGCCCGCTCCTATGCCCGGCAGGGTCTGCGGTAGATAGACCCGGCGAAAGGCCTGCAGGGGCGCGGCACCCAGGGACACGGCGGCGGCCATGTGCGATTTGGGAATCGAGCGCATCACGGAGTAAAGAGGCAGCACCATGAACGGCAGCAGCACATGCGTCATGGCCACGAAGGTGCCGGTCATGTTGTAGATCATCTGCAGGCGCCCGTCGTCGGGAACGAGACCCAGAGAAACCAGGAAGCCGTTGATGACGCCCTGGCGCTGCAACAGGACGATCCACGCCGTCGTTCGCACAAGCAGCGAGGTCCAGAACGGGACCAGCACAAGCAGCAGCAGTATCCTGCCGCGGGCGGGCGGCGACGCGGCAATCATGTAGGCAATGGGATAGCCGATCGCGAGGCACAGCAGCGTCACGCCCAGACTGACCAGCAACGTGCGCCACATCAGCGGTGTATACACACGTTCGTCCGCCGCCTTCGGCGCAATGCCGCCTCCGGACCGTTGTTCAAGATCCAGAGCATGCAGGTAATGGCGCAGGGTAAAGCGGGCGCCGGCTTCCCGAATTGCCAGCCAGGTTGCCGGCTCTTCCCAGGACGAATCGATTCCGGTAAGGGTTGCGCGCCATGATCCTGCTTGCCCGGTTCTCGCCAACCGCCTCGCCGTGCGGTTGAGAACGCCCCGCATCCCGCTCTGCACGCGGTTGATGGCCCCGCTGACACGAGCCAGTTCGGGACGATTTTCGCCAAGCGCCGTCAACTCGCGCGCCATGGCGGCGAAGGCATCCTCGGACGGAAGCCCATCGCCGGTCCACTCCCTGAGCTCTGCGATCGTTTGCGGCAGGACCCGGGCGACTTCCGGCTGGTACGCGCTCTTGCCCAGCAGGGTCCCCAGAGGGATCACGAAGCTGACCGTAACGAAGGCCAGCAGCGGCAACACCAGGGCCAGTGCGCCCAGCCGGGGCGCCGTCGCCGACAAATGCAGAATCCGCTTCAAGCCCTGGGGTCCCGACCGGCGGCTATCGCGCCAGCCAGGCGCTGAAGCGTTCGTATATGTCGTCCCGGTTTTCGCTCCACCAGCGCCAATCCAGCCGAACAGCGCGCGTCAGGTTCTCCGGTGAGGTGGGCATGTGCGGCTGCATCTTGACGCCGGTAGCCAGGTGACTATCCACCAATGCGCGGGGCGACCGGCGAACCGGGCCATACGAGATGTACTTGCTGATATTGGCGATCGACTCGGGACGGTTGGCGAACTGCACGAACTGCCTGGCCGCCTCGTAACGGGGCGTTCCGGCGACGATCGCCAGAAAACCGCTGTCCAGCGCCTGCCCGTCCCACACGATAACAAAGGGCTGGTTTTCAAGCACTTGCGCATTGAATATCCGACCGTTGTAGGCGGTGCTCATGATGACTTCGCCATCAGCAAGCAGTTGCGGCGGTTGGGCGCCCGCCTCCCACCACACTACCTGGTCCTTGATCGTATCCAGTTTGGCGAAGGCCCGATCCACGCCCTCGGAAGTCGCCAGCACAGAGTAAATCCTGTCCGGCGCCACACCGTCGGCAAGCAACGCGAATTCGAGATTGACGAACGGCGAACGGCGCATGCCGCGGCGGCCGGGAAATTTTTCAAGATCGAAAAAATCGGCGACGGTTTGCGGCGGCGGGCCGGTCAGGTAATTCGAGTTATAGGCAAATACCGTGGAGTAGAAGGTAACTCCGGACCCGCACTCGGTAACGTATTCGCCCGGGTAGTCGTCCTCGGGCGCCTCGCCGTTCACGCCGGCAGGCAACTCCGTCACCTCCAGCAGTTCGATCAGGCCCTCCTGACAGGCCAGCCATCCATCCGGCATCTCCAGGTCCACCACGTCCCAATGCACCGCACCGGCATCGACCTGGGCGCGAATCTGGGCAAGCCCGCCGTTATAGTCCTCCAGCAGTATTTCAATGCCGGTCTCGGCGGTGAACGACTCGTGATAGGCCTGCTGGCAGGCGCGCGCGTACGAACCCCCCCAGGATACGACCGTGATGGCCTCCGCCAGCGCAACGCCGGCGGGCGCCAGGCAGACGACAAAAAGGCAGAAGCCCCGCATGGCCGGCGCCATTCCCCGGAAACGACCGGAAAAACCATTACTCATTACGCTACCCCCTTCTCTTGCGATAGGTGTCAAAGGGCCTCGGCTTCCAGGGCTCGGCAGTCCAGCGCGCCCCAGCCGATCCGGACCGTATCTCCCGGCAGGATGCCGCCATGCCCCACGATATTGGGAATCTTCGCGATGAAATCCGAACTGCCGCATGTCAGCAGTCGCACCCTGAGGTGATCGCCGAGAAAACTGATGTCTTCGACCTCGGCATCGAATTCGTTCGAGTAGTGCATGGACAGCGGCGCGATGTGGACCCGCTCCGGACGAATCGCCACCAGCGTTTCGCTGCCGGGCGCGAGGTCTCCGATGTGCGCTGCCTGGATACGCTCGTCGCCCACGTCCACGTGGCAGACGCCGTGCTCGACGGACACGATCCGGCCCCTGAGTAAATTGTTCTCGCCGATGAAGCTGGCTACGAACGGCCGTTGCGGCTCTTCGTACAGCACCTCCGGCGAGGCCACCTGTTCGATGCGGCCGGCGCGAAACACCGCGACCCGGTCGGACATGGCCATGGCTTCGGTCTGGTCGTGGGTCACGTAGAGCACCGTTACGCCAAGTTGCCGCTGAATGCGCCGGATTTCGTATTGCAGTTGCTCGCGCAGGCGGCGGTCCAGGGCGCCCAGGGGCTCGTCCATCAGCACGAGTTCCGGCTCGAAGACCAGCGCGCGGGCGATGGCCACGCGCTGCTGCTGACCACCGGACAACTGGTTGGGGCGACGGTCCTCATAGCCTTCCAGGCGCACAAGCTCCAACGCCCTGGCCACCCGTTCGCGCCGTTGGTCCGCGCTCAGCCCGCGCACTTCCAGCGGGAACGCCAGGTTGGCGCCCACGCTCATGTGCGGGAACAGCGCGTAGTTCTGAAATACCACGCCGATGCCCCGCTTGTCGGGCGGCAGGCCGGCGACCGAGACGCCGTTGATGCGGATATCGCCCATGGTTGGCGGTTCAAATCCGGCCAGCATCATCAGGCAGGTTGTCTTGCCCGAACCCGACGGGCCAAGGAGCGTCAGAAACTCGCCGCGATTCAACTCGAGATCGAGGTCGCGCACGACCCAGTCCGACTCCGCGTAGCGCTTGTGCACTGCGCGGTACTCGACGTGCGGGGCTGGCTGGTTCATTGCGCTTTCAATGGATTCCTATCGGTCCGGCGGCGCCGAAAGCGCGCGGCGACATTGTGAAAGACCGCCTGGGCAAAAGCAAACGGGATCCCTGGCAGACCCGGGATCCCTAGCCGCGCGGGGTGTAGCTGAAAATTTTCGGGTTTCTTTTCCGTCGGCGGATATGCCAACCAAGCAACAGAATGAACGAGGCGAGAACCAGGTGAAAGAAGGCAGGAAGCGACTTTGAGAACCAGGCCTGATCGGCCAGAAAGGTCAGGCCGGCCAACAAGCGGAAAGCCATGACGGCAAAGTAGGCGCCGCCGAACACAAGACAGACCCGATACTTCCAGGGTCTGGCCCGTATCGTGCCGTTGCGCACCCTGTGCAGCACAATACTCATCAACCCGATAATGCCGAACTGGCTGGCAAGCAGGACCGGATACGGCAGAACGCCGCTTTGCCAGGCCTCGAATTCGGGAATCCAGCCGACCGGGTAAAGCGCTTGCACGAGTTGCGCCCATACGCGCAGCACGAACAACGCGGTAAGCATGCTCATCACTACCAGCGTAAGCCGGCTACCTTTCATTCAACCCCCGTCTTGATTCCCCCCAAGCTTACCTGTTCTTGTTCCGGCGCTAACCTCCGAACCGGTAGTCCACGCTCACGCCCAGTTGCCGTCCGCGCGGCAAGTGGGCCGTGAACGCGCGGCGCACGAAGAAGGTATCAAGATCGATCAGGCGGATCACCGAATTCGCTGTTTTGTTCTCGAACAGGTTACGTCCCCATAACCATGCGCTCCAGCGCTCGCCTTCCAGTCCCAGGCGCAAATTGACCTTGGTGGTGTCGCCGGTTTCCGCGAAGTTATGCACTTGTGCGTAGCGGGTCGACTCGTAGGTAAGGTCGCCACTCATAAACCACTCCAGGCGTCCTCCGGCCGGTGCGCGGTAGGTGGCCGTAAGCGCTCCCGTATGTTTGGGGGTGTTCGGCGTTTGCTTGCCGACTATGGAGGCAGACCCCGGATACTCGCTCTGATCGCAGGCCTGCGGGTCTGCGCCTACCAGTTCGCCGTGCGCGAAATCGCAGCCCTCCACGATTTCCGCATCGGCCAGCCCGTAATTGAGTACCACTGAAAGGTTGTCACTCAGTTGCGCGTTGACGCTGAGTTCCACGCCGGCAATCTCGGTCTCTCCGATGTTGGTTGTAAGCGTCGTGCTCCTGCCGTTGGAAAGCACTGTGGAGTTCTGCAGGTGCTGCTTGTCCCACTGAATGAAAAACAGCGCCCCGGTGACGTTTGCGCGCCCGCCCATCAGGGAGTACTTTGCGCCGACCTCGTAGTTCCAGGCCTGGGATTCGTCGTACGTCAGGAACGGCGCCAGCCTGGCCCTGTCGGCTTCCGGTGCGGTAACGACCGAGGCGTTGAAGCCGCCGGGCTTGGTGCCCTTGGAGATCGATCCGTACAGCGTGCCGTTGTCCGATTGCCGGTAGACCAGCGTCACACGCGGCGTAACCGCCGAGAAGTCATCCTGCAGTGTTCGTCCGTTTGCAGCCACGTCGGTAACGTCGTCCTCCGACCAGCGCAATTCCGCGGTTCCGGTCCACTGTCTGTTGAAGTCCATTTCCAGCGAGCCGAAAAACGCGATGTTGTCGACCCTGTCGAAGGTGATGCTGCGCAGCGCAGGTTTGCCGGTATAGCTCCAGTCATGCATGTTGAACAGGTATCCTCCCAGCATCCATCGAAGGGACCTGTCCAAGGGCGAGCTGATACGCAGTTCCTGCGAGCGGTAGGTGAGGTCTTCGCCCAGATAGGTCGTGGCGCAACTGGCGAACCGGCATGCCGGGCTGTTGTCGGGCAGCGTCCACAGGAAAAACCGGTTGGCCGTGCTGCCGGCGTCCAACTGCCAGTCCTCGTCCTGCTTCGACCAGGCGGTAATCGAAGTCAGTTCGTAGCCTCGGATATCAAGACTCATTTCCAGGTTGGTGCGTATCGTGTTCTGGCGAACGCCCGGGTCGGGGATGTGCACGTTGTCGATGTTGACCTGGTCGAAATCCGGCACCGGCACCTTGCCGCAGTAATACCCCCGGCGGGTTTCCGTGTAACAGTTCAGTTCGCGGCTGGTGATCGTGGCCTGCTGGGTGATCAGACCATCGTCGTCGTCGCTCGCCATCACCCGCAGTTTGGCGCTGAAGTTCTCGGTGGGCGTGAAATAGAGCGTGGCCATCGCGGCCTGCGTCTGCTCCGCTCCCAAATCTCCGCCGCCCGGGCCCATGTTGGTGTATTCCCCGCCGTATTCGTAGTAGCGCAATCCGACGGAAGCCTGCAGCAGGTCTTCGACCAGTGTCCCGCTCAGGTGGATGTTGGCTTCATACTGGCCGTGTTCCGCAGCGGTAGCCTTGATTTCCGCCTCGAACTCGTCGGTGGGTGCGCGGGTTACGTAGTTGATGGCTCCGGCCAGCGTCTGCCGGCCGAACAGCGCGGCCTGCGGGCCCTTGATCACCTCCACCCGCTCGAGATTGCTCAGCGGCAGGTTGGAAATGGATCCCGCCACGAATACACCGTCGATGAAGAGCCCCACGGTCTGTCCGCCGAGGATCGGCGCCTGACCCCGTATTCCGGGACGGTCGAAGGTGCGCCCGTAGGATTGCCTGAAAGTCAGATTGGGCGCGTATTCAGCCAGGTCGAAAATGCCGAGAGACCCTGTCTGGCTGATGTAATCACTGTCCAGCGCCGTGATGGAGATCGGCACCTCCATCAGGTTTTCTTCGCGCTTGCGCGCGGTAACCACGATTTCTTCGAGAAAAACAGCCTCTTCCTGAGCATGAAGCGGCGCGTGGAAAGAAGCCACGCGAACGAAGTGCATGTGCATACAATCCTCCTCCGATTTTGCCCTGCGTAACAGTGTATCTTACGCCGCAAGCGCTGACGGAATACTTGGTCAGGTCCACAGCGCTTGCTATGTAAAGTAATTGGAGGGGAAACTTATGAAGAATTCTCTTGCAAGGCTGGCGGCTTTCGCCGTCCTGGCCGGTTTCAGTGGGACGGCGCTGGGGCATGCCTACGTGCACATGACCCACATGCCGGCGGGCTGGTTCCACGACGTGGAGGTGCGGGTGCCGCATGGCTGCGGATCGGATCCGACGACCGAGGTGCGGATAAAGATTCCCGAAGGCGTCATGCGCGTGACGGTCGCGCATGATCCCGAATGGAAGGCCGAGACGATCATGCGCGAACTCGACCCGCCGATTGAAATGGGCGAAGGCTTCCGGATCACGCAGACCGTCGATGAGATCGTCTGGACCGGGTCCGAACTGCCGACGCGGCGATTCGGGCGCTTCATGTTTCGCGCGCTGCTGCCGGAAGAGCCGGGCCGCATCCTCTGGTTCAAGACGGTCCAGCGCTGCGGCGCTGACAAGGAGCTGCGCTGGGACAAGGAGAAAACCGACGACAGTCAGCCCATGGGAATATTCCTGCGCGTGGTGCCCGATTCATCGCCATTCGTGGTGCTGACCGAGCCGGAGCGCTCTCAATACGATTTCTGATCGTCAAGCTGAGCGGAGCTTGCTTCTCGAACTGCGAATGAGGCCGACGGTCCAGTGAGTCGCACCAGGGGACCGAAGCGGCGAACGGCGCTGAATCGGGCGCTGTTGACGCTGCACAAGTGGGCGGGGCTTGCCGCTGGCGCGTGGCTGCTGGTCCTGGGCGTCAGCGGCATTCTGCTCGATCACGACGAGTGGCGCTGGCAGCGGCAAATGACAGTTCCGGAATCCTGGCTGTCCACCAGAGTGGCTCGGCTGCTGCCGGCCACGATCATGCGTTACGTTGCCGTGGACGAAGCACGGCCGGACCGCTGGCTGGGCGGTTCCGAGCGCGGCCTGTGGCTGACCGAGGACAGCGGCGAGAACTGGAGCGACATTTCCTTTCCCGGGGACGAACAGCCACAGGTGCTTCGCTTCGTTCGGCCGGACGACGGCAGCCTGGAAGGAATCGTTGTGGCCACCGACGACGGGCTGTGGCGAACAACCGAACAGGGCAGGAGCATCGAGCGCTTCGCCCTGCAGGGGACGCGTATCGGCAGTCTTACCCGTGGCAGCAGTCCGGATGAACTGGTCGGAGTGGTGGGCCATGACAGTATTTTCCGGCTCAGCGGCAACGATCTCTCCCGGCTTGAATGGATGGATCTGGATCGGGCCTCGGTGACGGGATTGCCGGAACAGGTGAGCGTCTATGACTTCGTCTTCGACCTTCACTTCGGCTACGGAATCTTCGGACGCACGGCCTCAACGCTGATCAACGACTTGGGAGGCCTGGCCATGGCCGTGCTGGCGGTCAGCGGCTTTCTCTACTGGTTCCTTCCGTGGCGCTGGCGTCGCCGGTCCGGACCGGGACCCAGAGTGCGGCGGGAGACACACCGGTGGCTGTATCGCACCCACGCCACCGTCTTCGGACTTCTGGCGCTCATACCGATCGTTTACCTGAGCGTGACCGGAATCATCCTGGATCACGTTGTCGGGTTCGGAAACTGGGCGCGGGACGTGCCGATGGATCGCTCGTCCCTGCCGCCAGTCTATCAGTACCGCTCGCTCGGCGAGGAACTGGAGCAGGTCGTAGCCTATCCCGGGGAGCCTCGGCGGTTAAGCGTCAGCACCCGGTTCGGGCTCCTGCACACGAACGACGGCGGCAGAACCTGGAACGCCGACGTTGAAACCGGCGACCAGGGCGGCAACCTGTTCCGAGTACGGGACCGCGTGTTCTTCAGCAATAACCGCGGGATGCACCTTCAGCGGCGTGACGGCGAACGGGACTGGTCGCAGATCGACGGGCCGGCGACCATGGTCAGCGACGGCGTATGGCTCGATTCGGTTATCTATCTGAAGAACAGCAGGGGCTTTTACAGGGAGCAGCCATCGGGCGATTTCGAACTGACGGGCATGAAGTCACCGCAGTTGTCCGGCGCCACCTTCTACCTGTTCGTGGTGGACGTGCACACCGGCAACGTCATTCACGAGCAGTTCAAGTGGGTCAACGACCTGGTGGGCGGATTGGCGGTCCTTCTGGTGCTTACGGGGCCCGTCCTCTGGTGGCGCTGGAAGAACCGCTAATCCCAGGCGGACTCGGGATTGCGGAAGCGTTCAATCTGCCTTTGCTCAAAAGCAGCGGGATCCGCCAGGATCGTGTCTCGCATTTCGCCGGCGCCCAGGCCGGCGAAAATATGCCGCTCACCAGCCTCGAAGGCATCGAACACGTCCCTTGCGTGCTCTTCCGGGGTAAGCAAGGTGGGAATGTCGCGGGCCGACATGCGGGTCCTGACGCCGCCGGTATAGACGCCGGCGATGTGCACCCCGGTGCCGTCCAGGTCGGCGCGCAAACCCATGGTCATGAGGGCCTGCGCGCCCTTGGCGGCGCAATAGCTCGCATGTGAGGGAAGGCAGAAGATTGCCCCGATCGACAGGATATTGATCGCGCCTCCCTCGCCGCGCTTCACCATGTTCGGCAGGTAAAGGCGGCACATTTCGATCGGCGAGAAGCAGTCCGTTTCCATCAACCGGCGGGCGTCGTCAAGACTGCTCGCGCGCAGGAAACGCCGCTCATCCTCGTTCTCGCTTCCGGGAACCCCCGCATTGTTGATCAACAGACTGGTATCGCTCGTCTGCTCGGCGACCGAGCGGCGCTGCGCGTCGTCGTCGATATCCAGAACGAATCCGGTGATCCGCGACGGATCCAGTTCCACAACGTCCGGGAGGCTGGAGGAATCGCGCGCCGTCGCGTACACCTTGCTTGCGCCGCGCTCCAGCAGCACCTTGACGAAACCCAGGCCGATGCCCCGGTTGGACCCGGTCACCAGCGCCACAGACCCTTCAATCTTCACAATGGTTACCTCGCAGAAATTGCATTCAATTCGCGCGCTGCGGATTCGCTACGGACCCGCGAGCGCAGCGTCCAGGAATTGCCGCCAACGCTTGACCTTGGCTTCCAGCGGCATGGCCGCATACGCCGGGCTTGACGAAGGCAGGCGGCAAACGTCTATTTCGCCCGGAAATTCGTTCAGCCAGACACCAAAATGCCTGCCGAACGATCGATGCGCCTTGCCGCCATTGCATCCCACCGCGCGCAGGCCGGGCAATTCGCCGAAAAGCGCCGGCAGATCGTTCGGGCGCTCTCTGCGAATTGCGGTGTCGAGGCTGCCGCGGCGCTCGGCCGCCTCCAGCACGTCCCATAGCGCAATGCGCTTTCGCAGCAGAAATGCGCACTTGCGCTCGTATTCGAGGGGCGGCAGCTCCTGCCCGAAAACAGCCCCGAGCAGCGCCCAGAACTGGTTCCGCGGATGGCCGTAATACTGGCCCCGGCGCAGCGATTCATCGCCCGGCAGGGATCCGAGAATTAGCACTCTTGCGCGCTTATCGAAGATGGGTGGAAATCCGTGCTTGATTCCCATCGTCAAGACGGTGGCTGGCGCGAAAGCGGACGCTCAAGTGCCCTCGAACAGGCCCACGTCGTAGAGGCCGGTGTCGGCGCGCAGCGGCTTGAGGACCTCCTGGTATTCCTCGCTGTTCCAGAACGCCTTGGCCGCCTCAAGGGACGGCCAGCGCGAAATGACGCAAGCACGGTCCTTCCACATATCGCTTTCCAGGACAGTCTCGGCATCCCCGCGCACGATGTATTCGCCCCCGCTGGCGTAGGTCAGTTCCCCTGCGCGCCGCGCATATTCCATGAAACCCTCGGTGCGATTGTCGACGCGCGCCGCCACGATGATGTAAGCAGCCATAAGTTCCTCCTCCACCCAGAAATGCGATCCCGGGAGCGAAGGCGTCCCGCCTTCAGGAAGGGCGACACGCCCTCCTACCCAGGGAAGAAAAACAGGCGACAAGCTTGAGTGTGGGAACCCGAGAACCGGTCCTTCGAAGACCGAGGGTTATTGCTCTTAAAGGAGGTGATCCAGCCGCACGTTCCCGTACG
>JAPPHC010000019.1 GCA_028821145.1 Gammaproteobacteria bacterium
CGCCCTACGCGGCCGCCTCGGTCCACCTGATCGTGGCGCAGCGCCTCGCGCGGCGCCTGTGCCCCGAATGCCGGCAGCCCTATTCGCCGGGCGAGGCAGCGCTCCGCGAGCAGGGCGTGGGCGAGGACATCCTGCCCGCCGGCACACGGCTCTACCGCCCAGGCGACCGTGGCGCCTGCCGTCACTGCGCCGACGGTTACCGCGGCCGGGTGGGGGTGTTCCAGGTCATGCCGATTTCGCCGGCGCTGCGGCAACTGATACTGGACGGCGCTCCGATAGCCGCCATCGAAACCCAGGCTCACGGCGAGAACATTGCCACGCTACGCGCATCCGGACTGCGCAAGCTCCGTGACGGCGTGACCAGCCTTGAGGAAATCAACCGCGTGACCGCGGCCGGCACAGGCCCCGGTTGACATGGCCAAAAGGACCTATTCCTGGGAAGGCCGGGCGCGTGACGGACGGTTGCTCAAGGGCTCGCGGCGGGACATCAGCGCGGCCAACGTTCGCGCGGAACTGCAACGCGACGGCGTTGCGCCCATCAGGGTACGCGCCTCGCGGCCAGGCCGCAGTCAACGCCGCGCTATCAGGCCGGCGGATATCGCGTTCATGGTGCGCGAACTCGCCACCGTGCTCAATGCGGGCTTGCCGGTTGTCCAGGCGCTGGACATCACGGCCGAAAGCCAGCATCAGGTCCGTATGCAGGATCTACTGGAAACGCTCTCGCGCGAGGTCGCCGCAGGCAACTCGCTCAGTGACGCCTTGAGGCGCCACCCGAAGCAGTTCGGCGGGCTCCATGTCAGCCTGGTGGCGGCGGGCGAGCGTTCGGGACGCCTGCCGGATCTGCTGGCCAGCCTGGCCACCTGGCTGGAGAGGCGCGAGCGGATCCGAAAGAAGATGTCGTCCGCGCTGAGTTACCCGGCGGCCGTGCTGGGGATCGCCGTCGTTGTGGTCGGGCTGATGCTGATCTACGTCGTACCGGAGTTCGAGCGCATGTTCGCCGGATACGGGGCCGGACTTCCGCCGCTTACCCGTCTCGTGGTCACCCTTTCCGAACGATTGCGCGACAGCGGCCTGGCCTGGCTGGTCACGACGGGTTCGGCCGTCGTATCGCAAATGTGGCTGCGCAAGCGCCTGCCCGGGATTCGCATGCTGGAGGACCGGCTCAAGCTGCGCCTGCCGATGCTGGGTGGACTTTTCGCCCGCGCGGCCCTGGCGCGATTCATGCGCACGCTGGCCACCCTGCTGGACGCTGGCCTGCCGGCGATCGAGGCGCTGGACGGAGCCGCGGGCGCCTGCGGGAGCCGGGTCTACGAATCGGCCATCCGGCAGGCCCGGGACGACGTGGAAACGGGCCAGAGCCTCACGCGCTCGATGGCTTATGTTCAGGCGCTGCCTCCCGCACTGGTCCGGATGCTGGGCGTAGGGGAGGAAACCGGGCGACTGAGCGAAATGTGCCGGCACCTGGCCGAGCGCTACGAGGAGGAACTGCAGGCGTCCGCCGACCGCCTCGGTGCGCTGCTGGAACCGCTGCTGATGGCGATACTCGGCGTCCTGATCGGGGGGCTTGTGCTGGCCATGTATTTGCCGATCTTCCGGATGGGATCGGTCATTTGAACGCGCCGAGAACGATAGCCCCGCGGCCGCATCCGCACCCTTCCTTCCGGAACACGCCGGCAAGCACATCCCTGTGGGCTCTGCTCGGCCGTCCTGGCCTCGCAAGGTTCCGGAAGGAAGGGTGCGGATGCGGCCTTCAGTTAGCGCTGGGGCGATAATTCGAGGCACACGCAAACGCCGGAAGAACGGAACGGAACGTTGTACTGGAATTTTCAGATCGGGCAAACGGCCCCGGCATGGACGGCGTTTGTTGCGATCCTGGTTGGACTGGCGCTGGGAAGTTTCGCGGGCATGCTGACCTACCGGCTGCCGCGCGGCCTGGCGCTGGACAAGCCGGGATCATTCTGTCCCGGATGCCGGACGCCGATCGGCTGGCGGAGCAACATTCCGCTGGTCGGCTTTCTCCTTCGGGGCGGCCGCTGCGCGCATTGCGGCGAGCGCATCCACTGGCGCTATCCGCTCAGCGAACTGCTTTGCGCACTGCTTGCGCTGGCCGCGTGGTTTGCGTTCGGGGCCTCCCTGGAGGCGATGGCGGCGCTCCTGGTTTGTGCGGCGCTGGTGGCGCTGGCGCTGATCGACTTCGAGCACGGCCTGCTGCCGGACCGCCTGACGCTCGGCCTTCTCTGGACCGGACTTGCGTACAGCCTGGCGCCGAAATCGGTTGGCGCGGGCGCACCGGCCTTGTTGCCCTTTCCCGGCCCCGGGCAGGCGATCGCAGGCGCCATAGCGGGCTACGCGTTCCTTTGGCTCTTCAATCGCGCCTGGCGAATACTGCGCAAGCGGGACGGGCTGGGCCTCGGCGACTGTAAACTGCTCGCCGCAATGGGTGCATGGCTTGGACTGAACGGACTGCCGCTGGTGTTGGTGCCGGCGGCCGTTGCCGGCGCATTGAGCGGACTTCTCCTGATTGCCCTGGGACGTGCTTCGCTGTCCCAGCCTATTCCCTTTGGCCCGTTCCTGGCGGCCGGCGGCGTGTTCGCACTCTTCCTGGGGCCGGACGTGGCCCCGCTGCTGGGATTGACCGGCGCCCCGGGGCGGACCGGGCCATGACAACGCGATTCACCATTGGGCTCACGGGCGGGATCGCCAGCGGCAAGAGCCTGGTTGCGGACCGCCTGGCTTCGCTGGGAGCGGCGGTCGTCGATACGGACGTCATTTCACGCGAACAGACCGCGGCCGGCATGCCTGCCCTTGCGGAAATCGGCCGGCACTTCGGGACGGACCTGATCCGCGGCGACGGCACGCTGGATCGCCCCCGGCTGCGCGATCAGGTCTTCTCCGACCCCGCCGCGCGAAAACGTCTCGAAACCATTCTGCACCCACGAATTCGCAAGGCCGCCTGGGAGCGCGCCGGAAGGACCGCCGGAAGCTACCTCGTGATGGTCGTTCCGCTGCTCGTGGAAACCGGCTTCACCGACGGGATCGACCGGGTGCTGGTCATCGACGCGCCGCGGAAACTGCAGATCGAACGGCTGCGGGAGCGGGACGGCGTCACACGCGTTCAGGCCATGGCCATTCTTGCATCGCAGGCAAGTCGGCGGCAGCGCCGCGCCATGGCCGACGACGTCATACTCAATGACGGATCCCGTCGCCGGCTGATCGGGAGAGTGGACGAATTCCACGCCCGCTATCTCGGGCAGGCGGGACACTGAAGAGCGTTTGCGCGATAACATTGACGGCAATGGCGCTGCCGCACCTCGAATGAACGATTCCTTCGGTCCGCACTCCTCTACGGGCATCCTGTACGAGTTCCCCCTGCGCGACGCCACCCGGCTGCTTCTGCGCCTGGAGGTTCTCGACCAGCAACTGAAGCACGCGCGCGGCTACAGCGGCCGGGAGCGGAACCGGATTGCGGCGCATGCCGTATTGAGCGCGCTGGATCTGGTGTTCCGCGAAGACTTGCGCGCCCAACTCCTGCAGCAGATCTATTACCTGCAGCGCAACTACGAAGTCCTGCGCGCCCACGAAGACATCCATCAGGAAGGATTGCAGGCGACTCTCGCGGAACTGGAAGAGTTCCGCGACGAATTGACGCAACTCAAGGCCAATGAGGTCAGGACGCTGCGTTTCGACCCGCTGATCAGCGCCTTGCGCCAACGCGACTCGGTGACCGATGCGGCAATGGCCGTGGACCTGCCGATGTACCAGTGGTGGCTGAGCTCCGGACCGGACCGGCGCCGCGAGGACATTCAGCGCTGGACCGAGACCTTTCGGCCGCTGATGGACGCAAACCGCAGGTTCCTGGCGCTGTTGCGCCAGCGCGGCGAGTATCGCGATTGCTCGGCCAGCAGCGGAGGTTTCACGGCCTCCATTACCCGCGGCCATGAACTTTGGATGGTTCGAGTATCGATGCCGCCGGACGCCCCCTGCTTTCCGCAGGTCAGCGGTGCTTCCGACAGCAGCAAGATTCACGTCCGGTTCTTCAAGACACCCTCCGGAAAGGATGCTTCGGAGCCTTACCGCGCGGATTTTTCCTTCAGGCTCGCGGTCTGCTGAATCAGCAATTCGACCAGCGGGCGGTCCGCCGGCAGGAATCCCATGCCGCCGAGGTTTTCGGGAAACTCCCAGCGGAGTTCCTGTCCTTCCCGGCCGCCGGGCCTGCCGTCGTAGTCCTCCACCGCGAAAAAATGAAGCACGACCAGGCGGTCCGGATACTCCTGTTCGTAGTGCATGAGCTCGGTCGACCGGCGAACGGATATCCCGAGTTCCTCGTGGAGTTCGCGGTCCAGCGTCCGGCGCGGCGTTTCCCCTTGCCGGACCTTGCCACCGGGAAATTCCCAGGCGCCGGCCATGTGCTTGCCCCGCGGGCGGCGCGCAACGAGCACGCGGCCGTCTTCCCGCCGAATGACGCCTGCGGCTACCGTGATCCTAGTGTGCATAATGGAAGGAACACATCCTGCTACGAGTACATGGAGAAACGGCATGCAGCTTAACTTGAGTGGCCATCATCTGGAGATCACACCGCGCACCAGAAAGTACGCCAGCAACAAGTTCAAACGCATCAAGCGGCATTTCAGCCGGGTCACGCAGATTCACTGCGTATTGTCGGCGGAGAAATCGCACTACAAGGCCGAAGCAACCGTCCATCTCAGCCAGGGCCGTTTATACGCCGACGCGGTCCGGCACGACCTCAGGGCGGCCCTGGATGAACTGGTGGATAAACTCGACCGCCAGGTTCGGCGCCACAAGGAGAAACTCGCCGATCATCGCGCCCGGGAAGCGCCGCACCACGGCCTGACCTGACCGCCGCACCGTTCTTCCTCGCCCTTTCTTCACCCGCCTCCTCGCGGGAGACGCCATCCTGGCTCGATTCTCGCTGTCCCTGCTCCAACGCTCCCGCGAGGAGGCGGGTGAAGAAAGGGCTATAGGAGGAGCATGGTGGCGAGGCCGAGGAAGGCGGCGAATCCGACGACGTCGGTGATGGTCGTGAGCACGACCCCGCCCGCCAGCGCCGGGTCGATGTTGATGCGCCGCAGGATCAGCGGCACCAGCACGCCCGACGCCGCCGCCGCCAGCAGGTTGATGGCGATCGCGGCGCCGGCGATTAGCGCCACCTCCAGGTTGCTGAACACTCCCAGCGTAACCAGCGTTACGACCAGCGCCCAGCCCAGGCCGTTCAGCAGGCCGACCGCGATCTCCTTCCACAGCAGCCAGCGCACGTTGGAATTCCGAACCCGTCCCTGCGACAGGCCGCGCACCATGAGCGTGAGAGTCTGGCTCCCGGCGATGCCGCCCATGCTGGCGACGACCGGCAGCAGGACCGCCAGCAACGCCACGCGCTCCACGGCCGGCTTGAACCAGGCCACCACGCCGGCCGCGACCAGCGCGGTCACGAGATTTAGCCCCAGCCAGAGCGTGCGGCGGCCGGTGCTGACCGCCACCGGCGCAAACATGTCGTCCTCTTCGTCCAAACCGACGGAACCCAGGATCTCGTGATCGGTCTGTTCCTGCAGGGCGTCCACGACATCGTCCGCGGTGATCTGTCCAACCAGCCTGCCTTCGTCGTCCACCACCGCGGCCACTGAACTGTCGATGTTCCGGAACTGCCGAATGACGTCCGATGCGCTGGTATCGCAATGGATGGGACGCGCCTCGGTATCCATGAACCGGCTGACCCTGGCATCCGCCGCGCCGCCGAGGAGGTCGCGCACCTGCAATACGCCCCGATAGCGGCGCCTGCGGTCAACCACGTACACGCAATACAGGTCTTCGGGAAGTTCGGGGTGCGAGCGCAGGTAGGCGAGCACTCCTTCCAGGGTCATGTCCGGGCGCACCGAAACGACTTCCGGCGCCATGAGGCCGCCGGCCGAATCCGGCGGGAAAACAAGGACCGATTGCAGAAGTTCCCGCTCGTCTTCGTCAAGCGACCGGATGATGCGCTCGGTGATGTCGTCGGGAAGGTCGGCGACGAGGTCCGCCAGATCGTCCAGCGGCAACCCCTCGGCGGCATCCACGAGCGCGGCGGACTCCATGCCTTCCATGATCTGGGCGCGCACCTCGTCGTTGAGCTCGACCAGGATTTCACCCTCGTCCTCCTCGTCGACCAGTTCCCAGGCGAGTTCGCGCCGCCCCGGGGGCAGCGACTCGATGAGTATTGCGGCTTCGCGCGGACTCAGCGCGTGTACGAGACGGCGCAGGCGCGGTTCGGTGTCCGCCGCCAGCAGGGCGCGCAAGGCTTCGCGCGGAGAAGAGTCGCGCGCATGCTCAACCATCTAGGGCATCAATCCTCTATGGGAAGCACGGTCATCGAATCGGTGTGGCCGGACACGCCGGTAATCGCGCCCTTGGTAATGATCACCAGGTCGTGGGCCTCAAGCCCGCCCGCTTCCCGCAGCCGCTCGAATACGGCGCGAAAGAGCAGGTCCGGCTGGGTCTCGGTCACGTCGAAGGCCACCGGGACCACCCCCCGGTAAAGCGTAACCCGGCGCTGCGTGCCGGGATGGCGGGTCAACGCGAAAATGGGGATATCGGAGCGGATGCGCGACATCCAGAGCGCCGTGGCGCCGGATTCGGTCAGCGCCGCAATAGCGCGCACGTCCATGTGGTTGGCCGCGTACATGGCGGCCTTGGCAATACCCTCGTCCACCCGTTCGAACGCGCCTTCGGTGACCGGGCTGGTTTCCATGCGGGCCGGCATCCAGGCTTCCGCGCCCTCGCAGATGGAGGCCATGGCGGCAACGGCCTCGGCTGCGTACTCGCCCACCGCGCTTTCCGCCGACAGCATCACGGCGTCGGTGCCGTCCATGACCGCGTTGGAAACGTCGGAAACCTCCGCCCGGGTCGGCATCGGCCGGTCGATCATCGACTCCATCATCTGCGTGGCGGTTATCACGACTCGGTGCCGGTGGCGCGCACGGCGGATAATCGACTTCTGCTGGCCGATCAGGCCCTCGTAGCCGGTCTCTATCCCCAAGTCTCCGCGCGCCACCATCACCGCGTCGGCGGCATCCACGATTTCGTCGAGGTTGTCCAGCGCCTCCGACCGCTCGATCTTGGCGACGATGTGGGACGAACCTCCCGCTTCCCTGATCAGCCGGCGCGCGGTCTCGATATCGGCGCCGTCGCGCACGAAGGAAACGGCGATCCAGTCCAGCTCCGCCTCGGCCGCGAGCTTGAGGTCCCGCCGGTCTTCTTCGGTAAGCGCGGGCACCGCGAGCAGACCCCCGCCCCGCTTGTTCACGCCCTTGTGATCCGAAACCACACCACCGTGGACCACGCTGCAGTGCACCCGGGGTCCGCGGGTCTCCTCGACCCTGAGTTCCACGTTCCCGTCGTCCAGCAACAGGGTGTCGCCGGGCGCGACGTCCTCGCCCAGGGTGGTGAAATTCAGCCCGACACCGTGAACGTCGCCGGCGTGGGAATCGAGTTCCGGATCGAAAAAGAACTCGGCGCCGTCCTCGAGCCGCACCGGACCGTTGGCGAAGCCGGCGATGCGGATCTTCGGCCCCTGGAGGTCTCCCAGCAAGGCCACGCAACGGCCCATTTCCGCGGCGGCCTCCCTGACCTCCGCAATGCGCCGGTAGCGGACATCCCAGTCGCCGTGCGAAAAATTGAGCCGCAGGGCGTCGGCGCCGTTTTCCAGAACGCCGCGAAGGACCTCGGGCCGGTCGGTCGCGGGACCCAGGGTCGCGATGATTTTCGTGCGCCGCATCAACGCTGCATCATACAGGCGTGTCGTGCTTCCTCACCCTCTCGAGAACCGATACGCCCGTCAGTTCGCGCCCCTCCAGCCAGGCCAGCATCGCGCCGCCGCCCGTGCACAGATGATCCAGTTCCGAAGCCAGTCCGAACTCGTCCAGCGCGCGCAAGGTGTCGCCTCCCCCGGCAACGCGGTACGCGGGACTGGCCGCAACCGCTTCCGCCACCTTGCGGGTGCCGCGGGCAAACGCTTCCACCTCGAACAGTCCAAGCGGGCCGTTCCAGACGAGGGCGCCGGCGCCGGCAACCGCCTGCGCGTATATCTCCGCCGTTCGCGGCCCGATGTCCAGGATCATTTCATCCGGCCTTACATCTCCAACCGGCGCGATGCGCGCGCGCCGGGACGCGCCGGGCGAAGGCGCCAGCACGGCGTCCACCGGCAACAGCACCTCGGCGCCGCCGGACAGCACCTCCCGCGCCTCGGCAAACATTTCCGGCTCGGCAAGCGAGGCCCCCAGCTCCACGCCGGTTGCGCCCAGCAGGGTATTGGCGATCCCGCCGCCCGGGATCAGCACGTCCGCCTGCGAGGCAAGCGAGCGCAGGACGCCGAGTTTGCCGGAGATCTTGGCGCCGCCGGCGATGGCCGTCAGCGGCCGGGGAGGGTCCGAAAAAGCCGCCTGCAAGGCCTTCAGTTCAGCCAGGAGTAGCGGACCCGCGCAGGCTTCCGGGGCTGCCCGCGCAACCGCGTGAACGCTGGCGTGGGCCCGGTGGGCGCTGCCGAAGGCATCCATCACGAACAGGTCGCACAACGCCGCCATGCGCTTTCCGAGTTCCGGGGAGTTGTCCTTCTCCCCGGTATTGAAGCGCACGTTCTCGCACAGTACCGCCTGCCCGTCGGCAACGTTCACGCCGTCCAGCCAATCGCGCTCGAGCGGCACGGGCACGCCCAGGGCGCGACCCAGTTCCCCGGCGACGGGGGCCAGGGAAAACCGGGCGTCGAACGACCCTTCCTCCGGACGCCCAAGGTGCGAAAGCACGATTACCGCCGCGTCGCGGTCAAGGCAATGGCGGATCGCCGGCAGCGCCGCATGAATGCGCTGATCATTGGCAACCCGGCCGTTTTCGATCGGGACGTTCAGATCCGCGCGAATCATGACCCGCCGTCCGGTGACGACGGCGGAGCTCAGCGCGGGTAAAGTCATCAGGGCGCTTCGAGCAAGGCCAGCGTGGTGTCCAGCATGCGGTTGGCGAATCCCCACTCGTTGTCGTACCAGGAGCACACCTTGACCAGGTCGCCGCCCAGCACCTTGGTCATGCCGGCGTCGTAGACCGACGAATAGGGGCAGTGGTTGAAATCGGTGGAGACCAGGGGCTCGTCGTTGAAGGCCAGCACGCCGCTCAGTTCGCCGTCGGCGGCGGCCTTCATGGCGGCGTCGATTTCCTCCACCGAGGTCGCCCGCGAGGCGCGGAACGTGAGATCGACCAGGGACACGTTGATCGTGGGCACGCGTACCGAAAAGCCGTCCAGCCGGCCGTCCAGTTCCGGCAGCACCAACCCTACAGCAGCAGCGGCCCCGGTCTTGGTCGGAATCATCGACTGGGTCGCCGACCGCGCGCGACGCAGGTCCTTGTGGTAAACGTCGGTCAGGACCTGGTCGTTGGTGTAGCTGTGGACGGTGTTCATGATGCCCTGTTCGATGCCCACCGCCGCGTGCAGCACCTTGGCCATCGGCGCCAGGCAGTTGGTGGTGCAGGATGCATTGGAAATAATCGTGTGGTTCGATCGCAATACCTGGTGGTTGACGCCGTAGACCACCGTGGCGTCCACCTCCTTGCCCGCGGGAGCGGAAATCACCACCCGGCCGGCCCCGGCGTCCAGGTGCTTGCCCGCCCTGTCGCGCGTGCGGAACAGACCGGTGCATTCCAGCACGACGTCCACGCCCAGTTCCGCCCAGGGCAACTGCGCCGGATCGCGTTCCGCCAGCACGCGGATGCGATCTCCGTCCACCAGCATGTCGTCGCCGTCCATCGCGACTTCGGCGCCGAATCGCCCGTGAGCGGTGTCGTACCGCGTCAGGTGCGCGTTGGTATGCGTGTCGCCCAGGTCATTGATAGCGACAACCTGAATCGCGCCGCGCTTGCCTTCTTCGTAGAGGGCGCGGAGGATGCAGCGCCCGATTCGTCCATACCCGTTGATTGCAATTTTTGCCGCCACGTCTCCTACCTCAACTTGACGCAAGTCCGCGCACTTCCGCGACGGACTCGCGGGCCAATGCCGCCACCGCTTCCGCGGTAAATCCAAAATGTTCGAACAACTCGCCGCCTGGCGCCGATGCGCCGTAGCGGCTTATTCCCAGCACGCGCCCATGGGGGCCGGTAATGCCCGGCCAGCCCCTGGGAACGCCGGCTTCGACCGCCACGCGCGCCCTTACGCCCTCGGGCAGCACCGACTCGCGGTAGCCGGCATCCTGCTGCATGAACACGTATACGCAGGGCATCGAGACCACCCGCGCGGCGATGCCCTCGCCCTGAAGTTCGGCCGCCGCGGCCATCGCCAGCGGCACTTCCGAGCCGGTCGCAATCAGCAGCACGTCGGGCGCGGAGGCCGCTTCACGGTGCAGCACGTAGCCGCCGCGAGCCACCTGGGCCAGTTGCTCGTCGCTGCGCTTCTGCGCCGGCAGACCCTGCCGCGTAAGCACCAGGCTGGTGGGTCCGTCACGGCGCTCGATCGCCGCGCGCCAGGCCACCGCCGTCTCAAGCGCGTCGCACGGCCGCCATACGCGCATGTTGGGGATGATGCGCAGCGATTCCAGGTGTTCGATAGGCTGATGCGTGGGACCGTCTTCGCCCAGGCCGATCGAATCGTGCGTGAAAACGAATATGCACGGTTGGCGCATCAGCGCGGCCATGCGGATGGCGTTGCGCTGGTAATCGGAAAACGTGAGGAAGGTGCCGGCGTACGGGATGAAGCCGCCGTGCAGCGCCAGGCCGTTGATCATGGCGCCCATGGCGAACTCGCGAACGCCGAAATAGACGTAGTTGCCGCCGCCTTCGGCCGTGATGTCCACGGACCCGGAATGGCGCGTGCAATTCGACCCGGTCAGGTCCGCCGAACCGCCCACCAGCTCCGGCAGCATCGGCGCGAACGCCTCCAGTGCCCCCAGCGACGCCTTGCGCGTGGCCTGGGTCTTGTGCTCCGCCGCAATGTTCCCGATCGCCCGTGCGGCCGACGCCTGCCAGCCTTCCGGCAGCCGGCCGTCCATGCGCCGCTCGAACTCCGCGGCCTCAACCGGAAACGCCTGGCGATAGGCTGCAAACCTTTGGTTCCAGTCGTCGACCTGCCCCTCTCCGCGATCGCGGATGTCCCAGCCACGGCGAATCTCTTCCGGCACCTCGAACGGCGCATGCGGCCAGTTCAGCTCCTTGCGCGCGGCCTCGATCTCGACCTCCCCCAGCGGTGCGCCGTGCGTATCCGCCGTGCCCTGCTTGTTGGGCGCCCCGAAACCGATGACGGTGCGGGCGCACACCAGGCTGGGGCGGTTCGCGTCCGCGCAGGCCTGGTCCAGCGCCTCGCGCAGGGCCTCGGGATCATGGCCGTCGACGTCGCGCACCACGTGCCAGCCGTAGGCCTCGAACCTGGCCGGCGTATCGTCGCGGAACCACGCGCCGACTTCCCCGTCGATCGAAATGCCGTTGTCGTCGTATATGCATATCAGCTTGCCCAGGCCCAGCACGCCCGCCAGCGAACAGGCCTCGTGCGAGATGCCTTCCATCAGGCAGCCGTCGCCCAGCAATACCCAGGTCCTGTGGTCGACGATCTCATGTTTCGGGCGGTTGAATTCGGACGCCAGCAATCGTTCGGCAAGCGCCATGCCCACCGCGTTGGCCAGACCCTGGCCCAGCGGCCCCGTCGTGGTCTCGATGCCGATCCCGACGTTGAGCTCCGGGTGGCCGGCCGTGTGCGAGCCCAGCTGCCGGAAGGCCTTGAGCTGGTCGAGGTCCAGGTCGTAGCCCGCCAGGTGCGCGGCGCCGTACAAGAGCATGGAACCATGCCCGTTGGACAGCACCAGCCGGTCGCGGTCCACCCAGTGAGGCTGCCTGGGCGCCACCTTCAGGTAATCCGAGTAGAGCAACTCCGCGATGTCCGCCATGCCCATGGGCATGCCGGGATGGCCGGAGTTGGCGCGCTGCACGGCGTCCATGGCCAAAGCGCGCAAGGCGTTTGCGCGCTCCCGGCGCGCGGCCTGTGTTGCTAGCTGCGCCACTTGATCGAGCAGCCCTGGCTGGAATTCTGGCTGCGCGGGCCCTGCCCGGTCCTTGCGATCCGGACCATGGCGTCGAACAGTTCGCGGGGCGCGTCCGGGGGCGCTGCGCGCGATGTGCTGGAATCCAGCCGCCCCCGGTACTGCAGTTCAAGATCGGCGTTGTAGCCGAAGAAGTCCGGCGTGCAGACCGCGCCGTAGCTGCTCGCCACCTCCTGCGATTCGTCATGGAGGTACGGAAAATCGAAGCCGGCCTGCTCGGCCAGGGCGGCCATTCGCGGCGGGGAATCCGCCGGGTAGCGAACCACGTCATTGGGCATGATCGCGACGCTGCCGATGCCATGCTCGCGCAACTCGGCGGTATCGCGTGCAAGCTTGCCGAGGATGGCCTGCACGTACGGGCAATGATTGCAGATGAACATCACCAGCGTGCCGTTCTCGCCGGCGCAGTCCTCAAGACTGAACATGCGCCCGGACGGATCCGGCAGGTTGAAACGCGGCGCGGGGGCGCCGAAATCGCAGGGAGGCGGACCCATCAGCATGAATTGCTCCTTCGTAGCGGCCGGGAGAGAAAAAAGCTGGATGGCAAAGCGGTGACGGGTTAAATCAAGGCAGCTTGAACTGGCCGCCGGAAGCTTCCACGAAAGGCGGGAAGTTTATCACGCAGGCCGTTTCCGATAAACGCCGAAACGGGCGTTTCCGGAGCCGGTCGGCATATTATTGGCGCATGCGCACCGGCACTCCGCTGTTTCCGCTGCCCACGGTTCTTTTTCCGGAGGGCCCGCTGCCCTTGCGGGTGTTCGAGCCCCGTTACGTGGACATGGTCGGAAGGTGCATGCGCGACGACGAACCCTTCGGCGTGATCCGTATCGACGAAGATGGCAAGTCGTCCTCGGAGTCGCAGCTTTGCAGGATCGGAACGCTTGCAATCATTGCCGACTGGTTCCAGAGCGACGGCGGCCTGCTGGGAATACTGGCCATCGGCTCGCTCAGGTTCCAGCTCCACGCGACGGCCCGGCAGCCCGACGGATTGCGAGTCGGCGACATCGAGGAACTGCCGCCGGAACCCCGGGTCCCCCTGCCGCCGGAGTTCGTTTCCATGAGCTCGGCGCTGCAGCACCTGATTCAGAAGCTGGACCGCCTGTACCAGGGCATCGAAACGCGGTTCGACGACGCCAGCTGGGTCAGTTTGCGGCTGGCCGAGATTCTGCCCATCGGCCTGGAGCACAAGCAGCATTGCCTGGAGCTTGAGGACCCGCTGGAGCGTCTGCGGTATCTCCGCCCCCTGGTGCGCCTTAGCCGCTAGGCCCGCGGAAATGCCGAACGACATGCTGCAAGTGGAAGAGCGCGACGGCGGCCTGCTGCGTCTCACGCTCAACCGCCCGCGGCAGCACAACGCGCTGAGCTTCGCATTGCTGGAGCAATTGCGTGAAACGCTTGAAAACTACGCGCGGGACGCGGCGCTCAAGTGCGTAATCGTCACCGGCGCCGGCGACAAGTCCTTTTGCGCCGGGGGCGATCTGCACGAACTCGACTCGATGCGGTCGCTGGAAGACGCCCGCGAAATCTCCCGCATCGGGCGCCGGGCGCTGGATGCGGTGCGCTATTTCCCGGTGCCGGTGGCCGCGGTACTGAACGGGGACGCGCTGGGAGGCGGCGCCGAACTGGCTCTGGCCTGCGACTACAGCCTGGCCGCAAGACATGCGCGACTGGGCTTTCTGCAGGCGCGTCTCAACCTCATGACCGCCTGGGGCGGGGCCGCGGACGTCCTGGCGCGCTGCGGCAGCGCCAGAGGCATGATGCTGCTGCTCAAGGCGAAGAGGCTGGGCGCCTGCGAAGCGCTTCAGGCGGGCCTGATAGACGAGGTGGCCGATGAAGGCCAGGACGTGGACGAACTGGCGCAGGCCTGGAGCGCCGCAATGACGGCGCGCAGCCGCGCGGTGCTGCGCGGGCAGAAAGCCCTGGCGGTGGTCATGCGCAGGAGCATGCAGGAGGCGCTGGCCGAGGCCGAAGAGCAGCACATGGCCAACGCCTGGACCGATCCCGCGCACTGGGAAGCCGTGCGGCAGAGTTTCTCCGGCAAGAAGGCATAGAGGAGTCGCGCGGGACATGAATACGGGTTATCGCTGGCCGGGCGGCGCCGGCCTTGCGCTTTCGGTTGTGCTCAACATCGAGGAGGGCGCCGAGTCCAGTCCCAAAGACGGCGATCCGCGCCCGGATCCCGTGGATGAGCTCGGCATCGCGCTGCGCGGCTCGAGCCGCAATCTGCCCAACGAGAGCAACTACCGGTACGGCGTGCGGGCGGGAGCGCCCCGCCTTCTCGACATCATGGACCGTTACGGCGCCCCATGCACGGTGGCGGCCGCGGCGCTGGCGCTCGAGCGCGCACCGGGGCTCGCCGAAAGACTGGCGCAAAGCCATCATGAAGTCTGCGCGCACGGTTATCGCTGGGCCTTTCAGCACCGCATGGAGGAAGCCGAGGAACGCGAATTCATCCGCAAGGCCGCCGACAGCATCGAGTCCTCCGTCGGGCGCCGTCCGCAGGGCTGGCTGTCGCGCTACCTGTTTACGGAGAACACGCGGCGGCTTCTCGCCAGGGAGGGTTATGGCTACCACATGGACGATTTCAGCGATGATCTTCCCTGGTGGGACGTTGACGGACCACAGCCGATGCTGGTTTTGCCGTATGCGCTGGACACCAACGACATGAAGATGTGGAACGCGCCCTCCTACACGGCGAGGGCCTGGCTGGACTACCTGAACGACAGCCTGGACCGGCTGCTCGAGGAAAGCCGCACCGAGCCCAGGATGATGTCGGTGGGCATCCACGCCCGAATCGCCGGCCGGCCCGGCCGGGCGGCGGCCTTCGACTCCTTCCTGGCGCGCGCCCTGACCCGGCCGGGCGTATGGCTTGCCACCCGAATGCAGATCGCCGAGGCCTGGCGCGAGGCATACCCGCCGCCCGGCTGAACGCCGCAGGAGGCGGCGCCGGTGTTTTGTCGCGACGCTAGGGAATGAGAACCGCGGCGCCGTTGAGACGGCCTGCGCGCAGGTCCGCCAGGGCCGTGTCGGCCTCCGCGAGTGGATAGTTCCTTACGCTCGTGCTGATCGGCGTCGCCCCGGCCAGCACCATGAATTCGTCGGCGTCGGCGCGGGTGAGGTTGGCCACGGAGCGCAATACGCGCTCGCCCCACAAGAGTTCGTACGGAAAGGCGGGAATTTCACTCATGTGAATGCCGCCGCACACCACGGTTCCGCCCTTGCGCACCGCCGACAGGGCCGCGGGAATCAGACCGCCCACGGGCGCGAAGATCAGCGCCGCATCGAGTTCCCGCGGCGGCGCCCGGTCCGAGGGTCCGGCCCAGACCGCGCCGAGTTCGCGGGCGAACGCCTCGCCCCGTTGGTCCCCGGGGCGAACGAAGGCATAGACGTCCTGGTTGTGCGCTAAAGCCACCTGGGCCACGATATGGGCCGCGGCGCCGAACCCGTAAATCCCCAGGCGCCCGGCCGGGCCGGCCAGCTTCCAGCTGCGATAGCCGATCAGTCCGGCGCACAACAGCGGGGCGGCGTGTTCGTCTGAATAACCCTGGGGGATCGACACGCAATACCGCGCATCGGCCAGGATGCCCTCCGCGTAGCCGCCGTGGCGATGAAACCCGGTGAACTGCGCGCTATCGCAAAGATTTTCCCGGCCTTCGCGGCAATAGCGGCACTCGCCGCAAGTCCAGCCCAGCCACGGCACGCCGAAGCGCTGCCCGGGCCGGATACGTCCGACGTCGCTTCCCACTTCTTCGGCTATCGCCACTGCCTCGTGCCCCGGGACAATCGGGAGGCCAGGGTCGGGCAGTTCGCCGTCTACGAGGTGCAGGTCGGTGCGGCAAACGCCGCAGGCAAGAACGCGGCCCCGTACCTCGCCTGCGGCAGGAGGCGGCAGGTCCAGTGTTTCGGAACGCAGGCCGCCGCGCGGACGGCTGAGAATCATCGCGCGCATGGCGCGATTGTGGCATGAGAACCTGCCGACCGCCTTGCCGGGAGGGCTCAGGCGGGCCCGCAGGGTTTGGGGGACAGATTCAGCTCGTCTTGACTTTTATCTGCCGTGACGGCGGCGCAACTTCTTCGGCTTTCGGCAGGAAGATCGCCAGCACTCCGTTCTTCAGGCGGGCCTGGATCTGGTCCTGGTCCACGTGGTCCGGCAGGCTGAAGGAACGCTTGAACGTCCCGAAGCCGCGTTCGCTCAGGTGAACGCTGCGACCGTCGCTCTCCTGCTCGTGGCTGCGCTCGCCGGTGATGGTCAGGACATCGTTGGACACGGAAATGTCCACTTCCTTGTCCTGCAGGCCGGGCAGGTCCGCGGTCAGCTCATAGCCTTTTTCGGTTTCCGCGATGTCCATTCTCGGCGTCAGCGTCAGGCGCCGCTCCGGGCCTTCGCCGTTCGAAACGCTGAATGCGCGGTCCATCCAGTTCTCCAGTTGCCGGTGCATGGAATCGAGGGTCCACGGGGTGACAAACGTCCGCGGACGGGTCCTTACTACAAGGTTTCTCATCGCTCTTCTCCTCTTTGGGGTCTTACTTGTCCGCTCCCTTCTTTGCGGGAGCCTCTTCTGCACTGGAAATGGGGGTTTCAGGCCGGGATTTCAAGCCTGTTTTGCGACTCTTGCGGACCGGCCGCGGCGGTTCAGGGCGTCAGCGTGCGGGCGACGCGGAACCCGATGTCATTGCTGCGCGTGCCGCGGGGAATGGCCGTCCGGAAAGCGGCGCGCAGGGACCCGGGCTCATACCCGAAAGCCCCGCCCCGCAGCACGCGCATGGAGCAGTCGCCTTCCAGCCGCGCCGCACCGTCCCGGGGCGCGCGACGATAGTGATCGTTCCAGCAGTCCTGCACCCATTCCCACGCGTTGCCGTGCATGTCATAAAGGCCGAACGCGTTGGGTGCATAGCTACCCACGACGGCTGTCTTCTTGCCTACTCCGTCGGAACAGTATCTATTGCGCCATTCATAGTCCGTATCCGCATCCGCGTGATTCGCGTATTGGCACAGCTGGGTGCTGTCGTTGCCGAAATGGTATTTCCTTTCCGAGCCGGCTCGCGCCGCGTATTCCCATTCCGCCTCGCTCAGGAGACGGTAACTCTCGCCGGTCTCCCTTGATAGCCATTGTGCGTATCGAACCGCCTGCTCCCAGCTGACGTTGATGACGGGTCGGCGGCCCCGGCCCCAACCCTCATCTCCAGGCCGGTTCGCCCCAGCGAAACGGTCATAGTCCTCGAAGGTAATCGCGTAGCTCGAAACGGCAATGGGTTCGTCGAAGAAGACCCGGTGCACCGGACGTTCATCCGGGAAGCAGCCACTGCGGGTTACGCAACCCATGCGGAAACGCCCGGCCGGAATGACCACCATTTCCGGGCCCGAACCTCCCGAAGCCAGCGCGTCGACGAACGTGCTTCCGGGCTGGAACGGCGCCACCGTGGCGGAAGGCGTGACAGACACCCGCGTCGCGGCCGGCTCGGCCGCACCCGACGGCTGCGGCTCCTCTTGCGGCGGCGGCGCCGCGGTGGGCTGAGGGACCGGGACCGCCTGGGGCGGCGCTGCCGGCTCGGCCGGCGGCGGTTCCGGCGGCGGTTCCGGCCGCGGAGCTTCGGTCGCGACCTTTCTTGTCATGGCCGCCACGACGCTTGCGTCCACGCCTGCGGTGGAGAGCGCAATAAGCTGCTCCACGGTGGTGTCAAAGTCCGATTGGGTGGACTCGATCTTGATCACGATCGCCTCCGCGGGAACCCCGGCTTCGGTAAGCGCGATGACGTCCGCGTTGGTCAGCACCTCATCCTGTTCCTGACCCGGTGCGGACGGCGCCAGGCAAAGCGCAGCCATGAGCACGAATGGGACAAGTCCTGCCGACTGTTTCATGGATGCTGATCGGATTACCCGGGAACCCGATTATTTCACTTTTTGCCCGGCGCCGCACGGCGATGAGCGGGTGCCGGGCGTCCTGTAGAATCGGCCCGCAATGTCCGAGCGTCTCGCAAACAAGATCATGCTCGTCAGCGGCGCCGGCCCGGCGGTCTCTTCCGCGGTGGCGCGCCGCGCGCTGGAGTGCGGCGCCGAAGCCGTTCTGGTTGCCCACGACCCCGGCTCGAGGGACGCCGCCGAATCGGCCCTTGCCGGAACCGGGGCGCATCTCGTTGCGCACAATCGCGCCGAGCCGCGCGCCTGGCCGGAGCTCTACGACCGCCTCGAATCGGAATCGCGGTTGCCGGACGTCCTCGTGAACGGTTGTTACGCGCACCATGCCGGCGCGTTGGCCGAGACCTCACACGAGCAATTCAGCCAGGCGCTGCAGAGCAACCTGACCGCCGCCTTCTTCGGAACGCAGACGGCCGTGGTGCGCTTGCGCGCCGCCGGGCGCAAGGGTGCGATCATCAACATGAGTTCGGTCTTCGCGGACCGCGCGCTGGCCGGCACCGCCGCCTATGCCGCCAGCGCCGGCGGAATCCGGTCGCTCAGCAAGTC
>JAPPHC010000076.1 GCA_028821145.1 Gammaproteobacteria bacterium
TGGAAGTACGGTTTCAAGGGCATCAAGTCGATCGTGAGCATCCGCCTGCAGGAACGGCGGCCTCCGACCAGCTGGAACATCGCAGCCCCGCGGGAATACGGCTTCTACGCCAACGTCAATCCGGAAGTGGACCATCCCCGCTGGAGCCAGGCCACGGAACGGCGTATCGGCTCGGGTTTTTCCGGGCTGTTCGCGCGCCGCATCCCCACGCAGATGTTCAATGGATACGGCGAGCAGGTGGCCCACCTGTATTCCGGCCTGGACCTGCGCCGCAATTACTGACCCGCGGCTGCAAGCCGCTTACCGGACTGCCGCTGAAGTGAACGTGCGGGTGTACAAGCCGCTGCTGTTTGCCGCCTGCCTGCTTCCCGTGATCTGGCTTGCGCTGCGCATAGCCGGAGTGGTCGAACCGGGGCTGGGCGCGAATCCCGCCGAGGAAATCCAGGACGAACTCGGCGTCTGGGCGCTGCGGCTGTTACTGGTCACGCTGTGCGTCACGCCCGCGGCGCGCCTGCTGAAAAAGCCGCGGCTGTACCGCTTCCGCCGGATGTTGGGCCTGTTTGCCTTCTTCTACTGCACGCTGCACCCGCTGGCCTATTTCCTGCTGGATCTGCAGCTCGATTTCGCCCATCTGGGCGAGGACCTGCTCACGCGGACCTTCATCACCGTCGGGATGGGCGCGGTGTTGTTGCTGATCCCGCTGGCGGTCACCTCCACCCGTGGCTGGCAGCGGCGCCTCGGCCGACGCTGGAACCGACTGCACCGGCTGATTTACCCGGCCGCGATACTGGCCTGCTGGCATTTCTACTGGCAGGTCAAGGCCGACACGATCGAGCCGCTGGTATATTGCGCCATTCTTGCCCTGTTGCTGGGCATTCGATTTTGGTGGTCGCGCCTGGGGGGCCGGCTGTTCCGGGGAGGATAACAATGCAGGAAGTCTCTATGCGCGGCCGGATCTTCTACGGCTGGTGGTTGCTCGTCGGCCTGTTTCTGATATACGCCGCCTCCAACGGCATCCTCCTCAACACGATGCCGCGAATCTTCCCGAACCTGGCGGCCGAGTTCGGCTGGACCAACGAGCAGGCCACGCGGCCGGCGAACATGTTCTTCGCGCTCGTCGCCTTTTTGAATCCGGTGGCCGGATGGCTGCTGGACCGGTATTCCATACGGCGCCTGATGCTGATCGGCACCATGGGAATAACCCTTGTGCTGGCCCTGTATCCCATGGTGGAGGAGCTTTGGCAGCTGATGGCGCTCTACGTGCTGTTTGCGCTCTCGCTCTCGCTGGCTGGCTTGAGTCCCAGCCTGATGCTGCTTTCGCGCTGGTTCGTGCACTATCGCGGCCTGGCGTTCGGCATCCTGATGATGGCTTCGAGCCTGGGCGGCGCGGCCTTCCCCTGGCTGGTCAATTACTTTCTGCCCGACTGGCGGCTGGCGGTCTGGGTTATGGCGGTGCTGGGCGGCGCAATGATGATTCTGCCGACCCTGTTCCTGGTAAGCAACTATCCGAGAGACAAGGGGCTGGCCGCCGACGGCGTGGCGGACCCCGAGCCGGAAATACGCCCGGCGCCCGACCGGTTCACCACAGTGCTGGCGGATCTGGTGCGCTCGCCGGTCTTCTACCTGCTGGCCTTTGCGACCGGGACACTGTGGTTCTGCATTGTCGCCATGCTGAACAATCAGGCTCTGTTTTTCAGGAACGAACTGCTGCTGGACGACCTGAGCACCACGGGGATTTACAGCAGTTTCTTCTTCGCGGCCATCGTCGGGAAAGTCCTTTTCGGTTATCTGGCGGACATGTTCGACAAGCTCAAGGTCATGATGGCCAGCGTGCTGAACCTGGGACTGGGGCTGGCGCTGCTCTTTCTTGCGGTGCCGGGCGAGACCACCTGGCCCCTGGCGTACGCGATTGTCTACGGAGTCGGATACGCCGGCGCCTTCACCATGATCCAACTGGTCATTGCCGAATACTACGCCGGGCGCAATTACGGGGTCTGCCTGGGTGTTTTCCTGTTGATCGATTCCCTGGCCGGATCGCTTGGCGGAGTCTATATCGCATGGTCGGCGGACCGGTTTACAACCTATACGCCCGGCTTCATCGTGATGATGACGCTTTGCGCAATTGCCGTCGCCTGCGTATCGCTAATGATGCGCCGGCACCATAGATGACGAGATTCCCGCTTCCGGCCGCCCTGTGCCTGCTCGTCGCCGCGGGTTGCGGGCCGTCCGCCGACGCGCCTCGGGAAGCGGATGAAGCGGCCGAGGTTACGGAAATCACGGCGGCCGGCACGGCGTTTCCGAACACCATCGGCGAAACGCACTGGTTCACGTTCCAGCGCAAGGTGGAGGAAGGCACCCAGGGCCGGTTCAAAGTCCGCATGCTGGTGCATGGGCAGTTTTCCGAGGAGCAGATTGCGGCAGGACTGCGGCGCGGCCGGGTGCAGATCGGCAACCTCTCCGCGATGATGACCTCCACCCTGGTGCCGGAAATCGCGATGCTGTACGCGCCGTTTCTGTTCGAATCCGAGGAAGAGGCGGATTTTGTATATGACCACTTCCTGACCGAACTGTTCACCACGCTGCTTGCCGCACAGAGCCTGCACCTGGTGTCCTGGAGCGAAATCGGTTTCCACCACATCTACTCCGTCACGCCGGTGCTGTCGCCGGAAGACATGCGGAGTCGCCGTTTCCGCGTTTCGGCGAGCGAAGCCTCGCGGCTTTTCGGCGAAGCGCTGGGCGCGGACGTCATTCCGCTGGGCTTTGGAGAAATCGTGCCCTCGCTGCAAACAGGCCTGATCGAGGCGGGTGAAAATTCCCTGACCCTGTATGTGCGAACCGGAACTTCAGGCGAGGCGCCACACGTTACGCTCACCGCGCATTGCTTCGGCATGTCGGTCATCGTGGCCGACAAGGCCTGGTGGGATGGCCTGGCGGACGGGGACCGCGAGATCATCGCCCACGCCTACCCCAGCATCGCCGAAACCCGCAGGGGCACGCGGGAGGAGGCGCAGCGCGATCTTGATAACGCGCAAAGCTTCGGCATTACGCCACGCTGGCCGGAAAAGGCCGAACGCGACCAATGGGCGGCCGCGGTGGCCCATGTGCCGGAGGAACTCGCCCGCGCTGTGGGCGGACAATCACGCCTGGTGCTCGATACTATCGCCGAGGGAAAGGCCGCTTTCGCCCGGCAGGAGGCAGCCAACTAAAGCCCTTCGTTCGTCCCCCTCCTCGCGGGAGCGTTGAAGCAGGGACAGCGAGAATCGAGCCAGGATGGCGTCTCACGCGAGGAGGGGGACGAACGAAGGGCGAGGAAGCGAGAAGGCTACGTTTCGGCCGCGCCCGGAACTTCAAGCGGCCGTTCCTCATCCACCGGTTCCGCCGGTGCGGGCATGCCCTCCGCCGGTTCCGGGTCGCGCCGCTTGTACCAGCGGAAGCGATGCCGGTAGATGACGTCCTCCGCCCGCACCGGCTCGCCGTCCCGCATCTGGGGACGGAACTTGGCGCCCTTGATCAGGGCCACCACGATGTCGTCGATCATGCCGGGGGGCTCGGATTCCATGATCTGCGCGCCCGAAACGGTCCCATCCTGCTCGATCGTCAACTGCAGCACAACGGACCCCGCCCGCGGCTGGGACTCGTATCTCGACGCGTTGGACATTTCGCGGGGCACTTGCACGGGAAGTCTTGAGCTCCGGAGCGGGATCACCGGGTGCTGCAGGAGTTCCGCTCGCAAATCCAGCGCCTCGTCGTCCGCGCTCAACAACTCCCAGGCCTCCCGGTAATTCTCCCGCGCGTTGGGCTGTCGATTGAAGATCGTGTGAGTGTCGCCGATATCGATCAGCAACCTGGCCTGCTGCAGAACGTCCTGAATCGGGTGGGCGCGAACGATGCTCAAGGCTCGCCTGAAAAACTCTTCGGCCTTCTCGCGCCTTGACTCCCTTATGAAACTGCTGGCTTGCCCGCGAAGCGCCTGTACCCGCTCCAGGCTGTCCTCGCCGCTCGCCGCCTGGATGATGCGGTCGGCTGCCGCATAGGCCCGGCGCTGGAGTCCGGTCTGGCGCGTGCGTTCGTACCACTCGCCCAGCTTGTAGAGCGACGGCACCGTGCGCAGATCGCCAGGGCCGTAACGCCGCTCGTGCGCGCGAACCTGGACGCGCTGGTGCAGATTCGCCTGCTCCAGGTCGCCTTCGGCCAGCGCCAGGTCGCTCAGGAGGTCGCGCGTGGCACCCTGCTCCAGACTGTAGATGCCGGAATTCGCATGCGTAATCCGCAACGCGCGGGCCAGCGGCTCTACCGCGGCCTCGTAATCGCCCATTCGAATGTGGGTCCTTGCTATCCCGTGCAGGGGGTTGAGGAGTTCGAGCGCATCGTAGCCAAGCCTGCGACCCGCGATTGCGATATGCCGCTCGTAGTGAAATAGCGCGTCGCTGTAGCGACCCTGCACACGCTGCACCGTCGCCAGATTGATGAGCGGCGCAAGAAGCTCCGTGGCCTCGTAGCCGTAGTTCTCCTCGGCCCTGAGCAGCAGGGACTGGGCAAGCTCTTCGCCTTCCTCGTAACGCCGCTCCCTGAACAGTTCCACGAAGCGCTGATTCATGCGGCGCTGCTCTTCAAGCCACAGTCGATTGCTTTCGGCGGCGTTGTCGGGCGCCACCCCGGAAGCGAATCCGGCCGGGGCGACCAGCACCAGAAGGACGATGAATGCCAGGCGCTTCATGATCATTCCGCCAGCGCCGCCCTCTCTAGCAAACCGGATCCGAGTTCACAAGCCACGCCGGTTCCGCCAAGACCGCAATAGCCCCCGGGATTCTTGGCCAGGTACTGCTGATGGTATTCCTCGGCAAGATAGAACACGCCCGCCGGGGCGATTTCCGTGGTAATCGGACCAAAACCCGACGCCTGGAGCGCGTCGCCGTACGCCTGGCGGGACGCCAGCGCCAAACGCTGCTGACTGGCGCCCAGGGTATAGATGCCGGAACGGTACTGGGTGCCGATATCGTTGCCCTGGCGCATTCCCTGGGTGGGGTCGTGCGCCTCCCAGAACACGGCGAGGAGCTCCTCGTAGCCGACCGTGGAGGCGTCGTAGCTCACAAGCACGGCTTCGGCGTGACCGGTAACTCCCGAGCAGACGGAATAGTAGTCCGGATCGGCCTGGTGCCCGCCGGTGTATCCCACGGCCGTGCCTTGCACGCCCGGCGTTTGCCAGAACCTGCGCTCCGCTCCCCAGAAACAGCCCAGGGCGAATATGGCTTGTGAAACGCCTTCTGGCGGGCGGCCTGTCAGAAGCGTGCCCAGCACTTCATGCCTGACCGCCTCCAGGCTGCCCAGATGGGCCGGAACCTCAATCGGCGCCTGCCGGATTTGTACGGATTCTCTGTTCATTCCTCAGGTTCGCCTTGCCCTGTGTGCCTTGCGATTCGCGGTCTTCTTCAATTCCTTGCGGGAAAATAAACATACCATAGCGCAGCATTCACGCGATGATGCGCGCGCCCCAGGCAGGCCCGGCCGGATTGAAGACGGGCCGCTATTCGGTTATGCTTCCGCCCCGCTCGCGCCGTTGGACGGGGCCGCAACCCGTGAAGTCCGGAATACATCCAAAATACAATGAGATCAAGGTCACCTGCAGTTGTGGCCGGGAACTGGTCACTCGCTCGACCTTGAGCGAGGACATTCGTGTGGAAGTGTGTTCTTCCTGCCACCCGTTCTTTACCGGTTCGCAGAGGATCATGGAATCGGCCGGTCAGATCGAAAAGTTCCGCCGCCGGTACGGTTCACGGAAGTCCGCCTAAACCCTTCATATCCGGCAGTTTTTCGCTAATCCGGCGGCTGGGCTATAATAGCGGTTTGCGGCGCGAACGCCCAGATTCTGGGCCGCGCCTTTCCTAGGCTGGCGTCACCCCCCAACGGAGCGCCAATCCCGGTGTTCGGAGAGCCGGTTTCGTGACGCCTGCGCCATCCGTCCTGCCGGGCTGGAACAAGGCAGTTGCATGACCGATTCGGGCGACAGACTTGTAAGCCGCGACGGGCACTCCGTGCCACTTGCGCGGCGTAACAGCGTGCTCGGCGCCGATGCGCTGGAACTGACCGCTGTCCCACCGGCGACCGGCGCCTACAGCTACGATCCCGGTTACGCGTCCACCGCCAGTTGCACCAGCCGAATCACTTACGTCGACGGCGAGAAGGGCGTGCTCATGTATCGCGGTTACGCCGCCGACGACCTGGCGCAGCACAGCAACTTCACGGAGGTGTCATGGCTGCTCCTGAACGGTGAATTGCCGTCGCACGCGGAACTGCAATCGTTCTCGGAGGAATTGGCGGGCCTGCGGGCCTGTGCCCCGGAAGTGCTCGAAGCGATCGCCGCGATGCCCGCCGGCGCCCATCCGATGAGCGCCATGACGGTCGCTCTGTCAGTGATGCCGGCCGTATATCCCGAATGCGCCAATCCGGGCGACGCCGATCACAGGCGGTGCTTCAGCCACCGGGCGATCGCCAATGTCGCGACCGTGGCGGCGGCAGCCTACCGCAACACGATCGGCGAGACCGCCATAGCGCCGCGCAACGATCTCGACTACGCCGCCAACCTGCTCTACATGATGTTCGGTGAAGAGCCGAATCCGGTGGCGGCCAGGGCGCTCGACACGCTGCTGGTGCTCCACGCGGACCACGAACAGAATTGCTCGACTTCCACCGTCCGGATGGCCGGAAGTTCCGGAGTCAATCCGTTCTCGGCCCTTGCCGCCGGATGCATAGCGCTTTGGGGACCGGCGCATGGCGGCGCCAACGAGGCCGTGATCAAGATGCTGGAAGAGATCGGCACTTCGAAGAACATCGGGGAGTACGTCGCCAGGGCCAAGGACCCGGGGGATTCTTTCCGGCTGATGGGTTTCGGCCACCGGGTCTACAAGAATTTCGACCCGCGTGCGACCATCATCCGCGGCATCTGTCATGAAGTGCTGCAGGAGCTCAAGACCGGCAAGGGACGGCTGTTCACCCTGGCGCGGCAACTGGAGGAGATCGCCCTCAGCGACAACTACTTCAAGGACCGGCGCCTGTATCCCAACGTGGACTTTTACTCCGGCATCATCTACCGCGCGCTGGGGCTGCCGGCAACCATGTTCACGCCCATGTTCGCCATCGGGCGGACGGTGGGCTGGACGGCGCACTGGTGCGAAATGCACAGTGATCCCGAGTCCCGGATCGGCCGGCCCCGCCAGCTTTATCTGGGGCCCACGGCGCGCAGCTACACGCCTGTCGAAAAACGCTAGAAGAGTTCCTCTTCTTCGTCGTCGGCGTCACCCGATGCGGTGCCTCTCGAGGCGTCGGGAAGGGCGTCTTCCCTGAACAGCTCGAAGATCGCGTCCGCTTCTCCCGGCGGCGCCAGCAGGCCGGTCTCCGGCGAGACGCGAGCGGAAACGATGCGCCGCGGGCGCGGCAGAGGGGCTTCCGGCGCTCCTTCCAGCGCCTCCTCCATGAAGTAGATCCAGATCGGCAAGGCCGTGCGCCCGCCTTCCTCGAAGCGTCCGAGCGACCGTTCCTGGTCGAAGCCCACCCACACGGTCGCCAGCAGATCCCCGTTGAAGCCGCTGAACCAGGCGTCCCGGTTATCGTTTGACGTGCCGGTCTTTCCGGCCAGGTCCTGCCGCTCCAGCGCCCGCGCCCTTCTGCCGGTTCCGCGCAGAACCACATCGCGCATCATGTCGTAGACGATGTAGGCGTTCTCGGCGCTCACCACGCGCGGGGCCAGTTTCTGGTCCGCGAACAGTTCGGGCCTGTCGGTCACGTCCGGATTGCGCTGCAGGGTCGCCGCCTGCATCTGGGCCACCGATTCGAAGGTATCGAAAGGGTCCTCGGCGCCGGCGACAGGGTAGAGCGCCGCAAGCCGATCGAGCCTGGCAAACGCATGCGCCAGACGGGTGGGCATCCGCGGTTCGCCACCTTTCAGCCATTCGGCGGCGCCGGCCGACCCCGCGCCGACGTATTCCGCCTTCAATTCACAGGACCGGCAGGCAACGGCCGCATCGGCCTGGTAGCGCAGGCCGTCCTGCTCCACCCGCTCGATCAGCCAGGGCTCGACGCGATATCCGCCATTGGCCAGAACGGCGTAGCCGCGGGCAATCTGCAGCGGAGGCACGCCGCCTGAACCCAGCGCCAGCGAATAGCTTTCCGGCAGCGACGAGTCCGGCAGGCCGAAAGCCCCGATGTGGCCGATGGTGTCGCTCAGACCCACCCGTTGAAGCACTCGGACCGAAACGAGGTTCATCGAACGCACAAGTGCCTCGCGCAGGCGGGTCGGTCCATTGAAAGTTCCCGAGTTGTTCTTGGGACGCCAGACAGACTCGGTGGTGGGGTCGTAAATGGCCACCGGCGCATCATTCACGACCGTGGCTGCCGTGAGACCGTGATCCAGCGCGGCGGAGTAGATGAACGGCTTGAACACGGAGCCGGGCTGGCGCAGCGCGTCCACTGCGCGGTTGAACTTGCTGTGCCGGAAGTCGTAGCCGCCCACCAGCGCCACGATCCCGCCGTCGTGTGGATTGATGGCTACCAGGGCGCCCTGGACTTCCGGCCGCTGGGTCAGCTCCAGGCCCCCTTCGTCGGCATCGCGGACCAGTATCAGGTCCCCCACGGCGAACATGTCGGCGGGTCCGTCGGGCTGCGGGCCGACTTCATTCTCCGAGACGTAGGGCCGACGGCGCACCCGCTCCCACGGCAGCTCCGCGCGGGCCGCACCCTGGAGCAGGACCTCGACCTCGCCCGCCTCGCCGAATGACATCACGATGGCGGGCCGCGCGTCCGCGACCGGCGGCAGGGAATCCAGGTATTCCAGCAGTTCCGCGTCGGTCCGCAGCCCCTCGGCCCGCAGATTGCGCAGCAGATCGGCCTGCACCGGGCCACGGTAACCGTGCCGGCGGTCGTACTCCCGCAAACCGCGGCGCACGGCCCGTTCGGCCGCCGCCTGCATGCGGGCATCGATCGTTGTCGTTACCCGATATCCGCCGGTCAGCGCTTCCGTTCCGTAACGGGCAATCGCTTCCTTGCGCACCATCTCCAGGACCCAGGGGGCCCCGACCTCCTGACGCGGGCCGTGCAGATGGGACTCCATGGGCACCGCCAGGGCCTCCCGCCGCTCCGCTTCCGAAATGAAGTCCAGTTCCCTGAGCCTGCGCAGGACGTACGCCCTTCGATTCGTGGCGCGGCGGGGGTTCCTGACGGGATTGATGGCCGACGGCGCCTTGGGCAACCCGGCTAGCGTGGCGCTCTCGGCAATATTCAGCTCATCGAGGTTCTTGCCGAAATACACCTGGGCGGCGGCCGCTACGCCATAGGCCCGGTTGCCGAGGAAAATCTTGTTGAGATACAGCTCGAGTATCTCCTCCTTGCTCAGTTCGCGCTCAAGCCGCCGGGAAAGGAACAGTTCCCTGGCCTTGCGAACGAAGGTGCGTTCCCTTCCCACGTAGTACTCGCGAGCGAGTTGCTGGGTGATGGTGCTGCCCCCCTGGCTGGCGGATTGCGTAAGGATCAGGTTGAAGGCGGCGCGCGCCAGGCCCTGGTAGTCGTAACCCGGATGCTCGAAGAAGCGATCGTCCTCGGCCGCGAGAAAGGCATTGCGGAGCAGCTCCGGCACATCCTCAAGGTCCACCGGAGTCCGGA
The DNA here is from genome assembly GCA_028821145.1 of Gammaproteobacteria bacterium. Lineage (GTDB taxonomy): Bacteria > Pseudomonadota > Gammaproteobacteria > Steroidobacterales > Foliamicaceae > Foliamicus. Next base: position 9,652 of record JAPPHC010000076.1, read on the forward strand.
ACCTCTCGCCCACTTCGCCGATCATCCGTCCGTCCCGGGTGTTCGCCTGCAGGGGAATCTCCAGCGGCACCTCGCGGATGCTCTCCACGCTGGGCAGGCCCGGGGCGAGGTAGAAATACGCGCCGGCGATCAGCATGGCCAGCGCAATCAGTCCCATGACGGCGCCCGAAACGCCCAGGACGCAAATCTTCACGAATGCGTTGATAAACGATCTGGACTGTAGAAGCCGCGTAATCACAGGATACGTTCCAGGCTTTGCGGGACTCGACTGCCCATTATAGGCAGCCCGCACGAATCTTCATTGACCCGGACGGTTTCAATACATCAGGCGACCATGCAGGGATTGCGGCCAACACGCGCAGTGCTGGGGCTGGACATCGGCGCGGGCGCGGTCAAGATGGTCGAGCTCGGCCGGGGGGCCATACGGTCCTGCGCTCTCTCGCTTCGCTCGCACGCGGAGGACTCCTCGCACGATTCCGGCGCCGACGCGATAAAGGACGTTCTGCGCCGGACCGCCCCGCGCGCCCGGCGGGCCGTGATCGGTCTCGATGACGCCGACGTCATCGTGCACCGCTTCAGCCTGCCGAAGGACCTTCCGCTCGCGGAAACGGAAGAGCAGGCACGCCTGCAGGCCGTCCAGGCCGCACCCTTCCCTCTCGGCGAGGCCGCCTTCGATTACGTAGCGGAAACGGCAGGCCGTCAGTCGCAGGGATTTCGGATGACTATCGCCCGCTCCGCCACCGTAGATGCACTGTGCCGGGCAGTCGGGAATGCCGGCTTGTCCGTCGCCGCCGTGGACGTCACGACGTTCGCGGTCCAGGGCGCGATAGCGGCGATGGCCGGCCGGGATGCGCCGCTTGCGGTCCTGGACGGAGGCCACCGGCAACTGCGCCTCACGGTACATGCGGGAGGCGAGTCCGTCTTTCAGCACAGCCAGCCCTTCGGCTGTGCTCAGTTGGCCGGGCGCCTCAGCAGCGCTTACGGGCTGTCGCACAGCGACACGCACAAGGCATTTGCGGAATGCGCACTGCCCGGCGGGGGCGCCGCCCGGATCAGGGAGTCGTTCCTCAAGGACTTCGCCCGGCATGCCGCGCGCGCGATGCAACTGCATCTGACTGCGCGACCGAATACAGCGCCGCCCGAGAGGGTGCTTCTCTGGGGAGGCGCCGCCTTGCTTCACGGCGCATGCACCGCCCTGCGCGAGGAACTGCGCCTGCCCGTTGAAACGATTGGTAGCCCGGCTTTGGGCCCCGGCGACGGCGCGAGTGAATTCTCGCCCGCTCTGTTCGGAGCGTATGCCCTGGCGCTCAATGATCACGCCTGAGCGGCAAGCATGGCTCTCCTGAGCGGCGATCGGGCGATGCAATCGCTGAACCTGCTTCCCTGGCGCGACCGGAGGCAAAGGACGCGGCGGCGCGACGCCTTCGCCGCCCTCCTCTGCGGACTCGTCGCCGGGATGGGAGTCGTGGCCGCAACCGAGATTCATTTCGCCGGGAATTTGCGCGAAGCCGAGCGCCGGGCTGCGCAATTGCAGGCCGCCATTGCCGTTCACCGGGAAGCGGCCGCCGAACAGCAGGAACTGGAGGCAAGACGCGACGATATGGGCGCCGTACTGGCCGAATTGCAGCGGGTTCGTCGCTACAACCGGACCGTGCGGGACTGGCTGGAGGAATTGCCCGAAGCGGTCCCTCCCGAATTGCGCCTGAAGCGGCTCTCGATCAAAGGAACGGTGTGGGAATTGCAGGGCGTGGCCCGCAACCTGGAACCGGCGGCGCAACTTCTTCAAACGATCCGGGCCATGCCCACGGTGTCGCAATCCCGTATTGAGCAGGTGCGCAGCGACTCCGTGCAGGCACGCGAATTCGCGCTGACGGGAGAGTTCGCGGAATGACGCTGCTGGACGAACTGCGCAGCCTGGAGCCCGGGAAACCGGGGCAGTGGAGCAGGCGGGTAAGCGTGACGCTGGCGTGCGCCGTTCTGGTGCTGGTGACGGCAGTCGGCCTTCAGGTCCGCGTACGGGGAAAGCTGCTGCCGCAGCTGGCCGGCACCGCCGAAACTCTTTCCGATCTGGAGGAAAGGCTTAAGGAAGCGCGCCGCGCGGAGCGGCAAACGCGACTGCTGCGCATGGAACTGGAACAACTCGAAGAGCAGCTTCGGCAAACGGGCTTGAGGATGCCGTCCGGCGCCGAGTCACTGGACCTGGCCGTGTCGCTGGCGGCGGGTTGGGCCGGGTCGCCCGTGGAAGAGGTACGGCCCTGGCAGCCCGCCGGTGAAGCGTCCCGCCGGTTCCCGCATGTCGGCGCGGAAATGCAAATGTCCGGCGACTACGGAGAGATCATCGGCGCTATCAACCTTGTTCTGACGGCCGGGGAATTGCGCGAGCTGGTCGAGTTCACCATCGAATCGGGCCACAGTCCGGGGGACGGCCGCTTGCGCGCGCAGGCGCGTCTGCTGGCCTACTTTGCCGGCGAAAGGTACGCCGACGGGCTCATCGACATCGGCGCGGCCGCGCCGGCAGCGGCGCAAGCTCCGCCGAACCGCATGGATCTCCTCTCTCCCTTCGCCGCACTGCCCCGGGAGATCGGCAACGTGGTTGCAGCGAGGGGCGGGCAAGAGCAAAACTCGCCACGGCGAAGCGGGTTCATACGGGTGGGCGACCGACGCTACCGGATTGTGGACGACCCCGAGGGCCGGCCGCGTCTTCATCCGGAAACGCCGTGACCGGGCGCGCCCGAAACGCCTGGATTGCGTTGTTGTCTCTCGCTTGCGCCGGACTCTCGCAGGCCGGCGAGGCCGGGCGCATATCCCTGAGCTTCAGGGAAGTACCCGTCCGCGCCGCCCTGCAACTGCTGGCGGAGGCTTCGGAAATGCAAATGCTGGTGTCCGACTCCGTGACCGGCACCATCACGCTGGAAATTGCCGAAATGACCCGTGACGACGCACTCGCGCTGGTGCTTGAAACTCGGGGACTGAAGGCCCGCAAGAGTCTCGGCGTCTGGGTGGTGGCCACCCCCGAAGAATTCCTCGCCCGAGACTCCGCCCGCCGCGAGGCCGAGCTTGCGCGGGAATCCCTGGCGCCTTTGCAGTTGCGACGGTTCAGGGTCAACTATGCCGCGGCCCCGGAACTGGCCGCCATGATCGCCGGCGGTCCATCGACGCTGCTTTCCCCACGGGGGACGATCCAGGTGGACGAGCGGACCAATACGCTGATCGCTCACGATACTCCGCGCCGCCTGGAGAAACTGGCGCAATTGCTGGCCGAACTTGACCTGCCGGCGCGGCAGGTGCTGATCGAGTCGCGCGTGGTGGTCGCCAACCGAAATTACGGACGCAACCTGGGTTTGCGCTGGGGCGTTACGGCGGCCGACCGGCGCGGCGGGGGCCGCGCGGTCGTGCTGTCCGGCAGCGGGGAAGCCACCGGGCGCATTGCCGAAACGCTGGAGACCTCGGAGGACGGGCGGGGAACTTTGACGGTGGCCGATGTCGCCGACCGCTACAGCGTCAGTCTGCCGGTTGCGGGGGCCGCCGGACGATTCTCGCTTGCCCTGCTGCATCCCGACTACCTGCTGGACCTCGAACTTGCGGCGATGCAGGCCGAAGGCCAGGGACGGCTCATATCCGCACCCCGGGTCCTCGCTTCCGACCAGCGCGAAGCAAGCATCCGCCAGGGCGTGGAAATCCCCTACCAGGAAGCAGCTTCCAGCGGCGCCACCACCACCCACTTCAAACACGCCGCGCTGGGGCTTACGGTCACGCCCCGGATCACGCCCAACGGACGGGTCATTCTCCGTCTGCTGGTAACCAAGGACAGCGTGGGAAAGATCGTCGCCACCGAGCGCGGCGGCGCCGTGCCGTCCATCGATACGCGCCGAATCGAGACCGAAGTGCTGGTCCAGGACGGCCAGACCCTCGTGCTGGGGGGAATTCGGGAAACCGAGAACGCCGACACGCGATCCAGCGTGCCCTGGCTCGGGTCGATTCCCGGGCTCGGACGCCTGTTCCGTTCAAGCATCAAGTCCTCCACCGAGACCGAACTCCTCGTTTTTGTCACGCCGACGATTATCGAGCCGCAGCAATAGGCGATGCGCGGGGCGGTTTGTGGGTACCATTCGCGAAGAAGCCCGCAATCTCCTGCGCCGCGACGATCACAGCCATGCCAACGCCGCGAAACATATTTCTGGTAGGTCCCATGGGCTCGGGCAAGTCCGCGGTCGGAAGCTGGCTGGCCGGGCGCCTCAAATTGCAATTCGCCGACAGCGACCGTTATATCGAGGAACAGACCGGCGTGGACATCGCGCTGATCTTTGAAATCGAGGGCGAAGAAGGGTTCCGGGCGCGCGAGGAGAAGGCGCTCGAGCACCTGTGCGCACAGCGGAACATCGTGCTGGCCACGGGCGGCGGCGCCGTTCTCCGCGAGCGTAACCGCAAGGCGCTGCGGGCCGGCGGCAGGGTGATCTACCTCAAGTGCGGCCTGGACGAACAGGTGCGCCGGACCCGTGACGTCCGCAATCGTCCGCTATTGGCCTCCGGCCCGAAACGTGACATTCTGAAGGACCTGATGCTGCAACGCGGCCCGCTGTACCTTGAAGTGGCCAGCCACATCGTGGATACCACCGGGCGCCGGGTGAGGCAGGTCGGACAGGATATCCTGAAGTTGTTGAAGGAAAACTAGCGACGCGGCATCGCGTCACACCAGGTATGGAAGTCGATCGAATAGAAGTTCAGGCGGCCTCGGGCACGTACCCGGTGCTCGTGGGTCAGGGCCTCCTCGCCCGTCCCGGAATCCTGGACGAATGGGTCGGGAACGAGGGTGTCCTGGCCGTGACAAGCCGAACTGTCGCGGACCTGTATCTGGATCGCCTGACCGCGCTTGCGGGCGGGGACCCTTGCGAGTCCCTGGTCCTTCCCGACGGCGAAGAGGCCAAGGACATCAGGCACTGGCAGCGAATCCTGCACCGCATGACCCGCCTGGGGCTGGACCGGGGCTGCACGCTGATTTCGCTGGGCGGCGGCTGTGTGGGCGACGTGGCCGGCTTTGCCGCCGCCTGCTATCACCGCGGCGTGGATTACGTCCAGATTCCCACCACGCTGCTCGCGCAGGTGGACTCCTCGGTGGGAGGCAAGACCGCCATCAATACCCAGTGGGGCAAGAACCTGGTCGGCGCCTTCCACCAGCCGCGGGCGGTAATCTGCGACACCGACGTTCTCGACACGCTGCCCGACCGTGAACTGAAGGCCGGGCTGGCGGAAGTCGTGAAATACGGCGCAATTGCCGACGGGGAATTTCTCGGGTGGCTGGAAGACAACGCCGGGGCGCTGCTGGCTCGCGACCCGGCCTGTCTGCGCCATGCCGTGCGGCGCTCGGTGGAGATCAAGGCCGCGATCGTGGGCGAGGACGAACACGACCGCAGCGGCCGGCGCGCCGTGCTGAATTTCGGCCACAGCTTCGGGCATGCAATCGAACACACGGCAGGTTACGGACGCTGGCTGCATGGCGAGGCCGTGGCCGCCGGGATGTGCATGGCCGCCAGGCTGGCGGTGGCCGAAGGCAAATTGCAGCGCCGGGAGCAACGGCGCCTGGAGGCGCTGCTGGCGCTCCTGGGCCTGCCGGTGAATGCGGGCGATCTGGACGCAGGCGACCTCAAGAAGGCGATGCTCGGCGACAAGAAGAATGCCGGAGGCCGGATCCGGCTGATCCTGCCCCGCGGCCTGGGCGACGCGCACCTGACCGGGGACTTTTCGATGGATGCGCTGGACATCGTGCTGTCGGGACGCTCGCCTTGACGACGGCCGCGGCGTGGCGAGGCCGTGACACGACTCTTGCCGCCTGGGCGGTCCGCGACGAGCAGACGCGCGGCCGGGTTCACGCCGAGTCCGGCCACCCCTACAGGAGCCCTTTCCAGCGGGACCGCGACCGGATCATCCACTGCCGGGCTTTCCGGCGGCTGATGCACAAGACCCAGGTGTTCGTCGCCGGCGAAGGCGATCACTTCCGCACGCGGCTTACGCACACCATGGAGGTGGCGCAGATCGCGCGCACCGTCGCGGCCTGCCTGCGCCTCAATCAGGATCTCACGGAAGCGATCTGCCTGGGACACGATCTGGGGCATCCCCCGTTCGGTCACGCCGGGCAGACTGCGCTCAACCGTTGCATGGCCGAGCATGGCGGCTTCGAGCACAACCTGCAGGCGCTGCGGATTGTCGACAAGCTGGAGCACCGATACGCGGGGTTCCCGGGACTGAACCTGTGCTGGGAAACGCGCGAAGGCCTGCTCAAGCGCTGCTCGCGACGCCAGGCGCGCACGCTCGGAGACCTTGGAGAACGATTTATCCGGCGCCGCCAGCCCAGCCTGGAGGCGCAACTGGCCAATGTGGCCGACGAGATCGCGTACAACCATCACGACCTCGACGACGGCCTGCGCAGCGGCCTTCTGGAGCCCGGCGAGCTGATGGCGGTGCGCCTGTTCCGCGAGTGCCATGAAGAAGCGGCCGGCGGATTTCCCCGGGCCGACGGTGGCGCGCTGGTGTCGGAAGCCATACGGGGCATGATCGACCGGGTGGTCTCGGACCTGATCGAAACGACCAGCGCCAATCTGAAGGAGGCCATGCCCGGCGACGCGGACGCGGTCCGCGGCTGGCCGAAGCCGCTGGTGGGCTTGAGCGACCCGGTCGACGAACGTCACCGCGAGCTGGCCCGCTTCCTGACCGAGCGGCTATATCATCACCCCCGCATGCAGCAGGAGTACGCGAGGGGAGGCGCCGTAGTCGATGCCTTGTTCCACTACTACATGAGCCACCCGGACGAAATGCCGGGCAGGCATTCGCGCGGCCGGGAGCGCGGCGCCGAAGCGCGGGCGCGGGCGGTCGCCGACTACATCGCGGGAATGACGGACCGTTACGCAAGCCGCCGCTGCAGGGCCGTGCAGTCATGAGCCGGGAGCGGCTCATCGTGGCCCTGGACGTGCCCACGCCGCGGGAAGCCCTCAAGCTGGTCGAGACACTGGGCGACGCGGCCAACTTCTACAAGCTCGGAATGCAGCTTCTCTCGGCAGGCGGCTACATGGGCCTGGTCGACGAGTTGCATGAGCGCGGCCACAAGGTTTTCGCGGACCTCAAGTTCTTCGACGTGCCCGCCACCGTGGGCGCCGCGGTGCGCGGCCTGCGCGAGCGCGGCGTCGAGTTTCTGACCGTGCACGGCAACCAGGCCATCATGGAAGCGGCTGCGGAAAACAAGGGCGGCAGCATGAAGATTCTGGCAGTGACGGCGCTGACCAGTCTCGACCGGGGCGACCTCGACGACCTGGGCTTCGACTGCGACGTCGACGAGCTGGTGTTGTCGCGGGCAAGGCGGGCGGTGGAAGCCGGCTGCGACGGAGTGATCGCCTCCGGCCGCGAGTTGCCGGTCCTGCGGCAGGCCCTGGGCAATCGCCTGCTGGTGGTAACGCCGGGCATCCGTCCCCTGGACAACAATGAAGTGCAGGACCAGAAGCGCGTGGTCACGCCCCGGGCAGCGATTGCCGGCGGAGCGGACCACATCGTCGTGGGCCGGCCAATCAACGCGGCCGGCGACCCGCGCTCGGCGGCGCTGGCGATTCAGGCTGAAATCAGCCGGGGCCTTGCTCCAGGGGCCGGTGGTCCCGCTCCAGGCTGAGCAGCCGGGGGTTCAGGTCCCGCCACAGCGAGTCCAGCATCCGGGGCTGCGCTTCCGGGGCCGGATGAATGCCGTCCTCCTGCATCATGCCGTCGGTGCTGAGACCTTCCAGGTCGAACCGCAGCAGCGGGACCTCCTCTCTTTCGGCAATTTCCTGATACAGCCGCTCGAACTTACCGGTGTAATAGCGGCCGTAGTTGGGCGGAATCCGCATGCCGACCAGCGCCGGTTGCGCGTCCGCGCCGCGCACAACGCCGATCAGGCCCTTCAGATTGGACTCTATCGTGTCCAGCGGCTTGCCCTGCAGGCCGTCGTTGCCGCCCAGCTCGATAATCACCACTTTCGGCGCATGCAGATCCAGCAGCTTCGGCAGGCGTTTCAGGGCGCCTGAAGTGGTATCGCCGGAGATGCTGGCATTGACCACTCGCCAGGGCCGGTTCGCCTCCCTGAGGCGTTGCTCTAGTAAACTTACCCAGCCCCGGCTCAGGGGCATTCCGTAGGCGGCGCTCAAACTGTCGCCTAAAA
>JAPPHC010000034.1 GCA_028821145.1 Gammaproteobacteria bacterium
GCGACCGGCAGTGCGTGCTGCGGGCGCGGGCCGGCGACCACGCGGCGTACGGCGAACTGGTCGCAAGGCATCAGGGCCGGGTGCGGGGTTGGCTGGGCCATCTCTGCGGCAATCATGCCGAAGCGGACGACCTGGCGCAGGAAGCGTTCGTGCGCGCCTGGACGCGGCTCGGCGATCTCAAGGACGCGGACCGTTTTTCCTCCTGGCTCATGAGGATCGCCTACACCGAATTCCTGCAAAGCCGGCGCCGGGCGCAGAAACGGCACCGACTGGCCGAGCGGCTGGCGACGGAACAGGATGTGCACGGGAACGTGGCGCCGGGAACACAGCCCGAACACGCGGTCGAACTGGAGCGCGTGCTCTCGATTCTTTCGGAGCGCGAACGCGCGGTCGTGGTACTGAATTATGCTTACGGTTACTCGCACGGCGAGGTGAGCGAGTTGACCGGTCTGGCGCTGGGCACGGTGAAGTCCCTGATCCAGCGAGGCAACAAGAAAGTAAGGGAGAGACTTGATGAACGAGCCTGACACCGGTAGAGAGATTGACCGCGAAATGGCGGCGCTGTTCGCGGCGGCCGACGCGCCGCCCGAGTCGGACGAACAATTCGTGGCGGGAGTCATCACGCGGATTCGCCGCCGAGAGCGGATGCGGTGGTGGGTGCTGGGAGGCGCCGGTCTGATCGCGTGCGTAGTCGGGCTGCCGGCATACTGGGAATTGCTCGCCGCATGGAACGGCGTGGACCCGAATCTGCTGGACGGCCTGGGCGGCCGGATGGATCAGGCCGTCACTCTGACCGGCGATTTGCTGAGCGCGGCCGTGCGCTCGATCACTTTCCTTACGGGAGCTGTACTCGCAGCGACGATATTTCCGCTGCTTCGCTGGCTGGCGGACTGATTCCGAGGGCGAGAACTTCCCGCGTCAGTGGAGGGCGGGACGCCCTCGCTCCCAGGTCACTTTGCTGGGCGGCGGGGGAGGTAGAGATCGGTGATGGTGCCGAGGTAGGCTTCGGCGGCCATGCCGACGGACTCCGAGAGCGTGGGGTGCGGGTGGATGGTCAGCGCCAGATCCTCGGCTTCGGACCCCATTTCGATCGCGTGGGCCACCTCGGAGATGAGGTCGCCGGCGTTCACGCCCACTATGCCGCCGCCGATGATGCGGCCGTCTTCGGCGTCGAACAGCAGCTTGGTCATGCCTTCGGAGCGCTGCATGGAGATTGCGCGGCCGCTGGCGGCCCAGGGGAAGGCGCCCTTGCCGTAGTTCACGCCCTGCTCTTTCGCTTCGGTCTCGGTCAGGCCCACCCAGGCTACTTCCGGGTCGGTGTAGGCGACTGACGGCACCACGCGGGCGTCGAACGCGACCTTCATTCCGGCTGCGGCTTCGGCCGCGACCTTGCCTTCGTGGGTGGCCTTGTGGGCCAGCATGGGGTGGCCGATGATGTCGCCGATCGCGAAGATGTGTGGCTGGTTAGTGCGGAGCTGCCTGTCCGCCGGTATGAAGCCGTGCTCGTTCACGGTAACGCCGGCTTTCTCCGCATCGATCCTGGCGCCGTTGGGAACGCGGCCCACGGACACCAGCACCCGGTCGAACACGTCCGGCCCGGGGGCCTTGTCGCCTTCGAAGGCGACCTCGATACCCTTGGCCGTGGCTTTCGCCGAAGCCACCATCACACCGGTGTGTATCGCCGCGTACTGCTTGCGGATGCGCCGCTCCAGCGGCTTGAGCAGATCGGCGTCCGGCCCCGGCATCAGCCGTTCCAGCGCTTCCACCACCGTGATCTCGCTGCCCAGCGCCGCATACACCGTGGCCATCTCCAAGCCGATGATGCCGCCACCGATCACCAGCAGCCGTCCGGGAATGTCGTCCAGCAGCAGCGCGTCGGTCGAATCCATGATCCTCGGGTCGTCGGGCAGGTTGGGAAGCGGGCGGCTTTGTGAGCCGGCCGCGATGATGCATTGCTCGAATTCCAGCGTTTCTACGCCGTCGGCCGTTTCCACGGCCAGTTCGTTCGGCCCCGCGAACCGCCCGGTGCCCTCGAGCACAGTCACCTTGCGCTTCTTCGCCATCCCGGCCAGCCCGCCGGTCAGCCGGCCCACCACGCCCTCGACCCAGGCGCGCGTCTCGGCCGGCTCCAGCGTCGGCGCGGCATAGCGGATGCCCGCTTCCGCGACATGCTCGGCCTCATCCATGACCCGCGCCAAATACAGCAGCGCCTTCGACGGAATGCAGCCGACGTTCAGGCACACGCCGCCCAGCGTGGGATAGCGCTCGACGAGCGTGACTTCCATACCGAGATCGGCGGCCCGAAAAGCCGCCGTGTAACCTCCGGGGCCGGAGCCCAGCACCGCCAGTTGCGTCTTCACTCGGCGTTCTCCGTTTCGCCTTCGTCGTCAACCGGCGCGAGCAGCCGGTCCGCGTCCGCCAGCAGCGCGCACAGGCGGGTCGTGAACCGCACCGCCGTGGCCCCGTCGATCACGCGGTGGTCGTAGGACAGCGACAACGGCGCCATCAGCCGCGGCCGGAACCCGACATCGCCGAAAACGGGCATCATGCGGGCACGCGATACGCCCAGGATCGCCACTTCCGGCGCATTGATGATCGGCGTGAACGCAGTGCCGCCGATGCCGCCCAGGCTCGAGATCGTGAACGAGCCGCCCTGCATCTCGTCCGGCGCCAGCTTGCCGTCACGGGCCTTGCCGGACAGCTCCTGGAAGGCCCGCGCCAGACCGGCGATATCGAGCCTGTCGGCGTCGCGTATGACCGGAACCAGCAAACCGCGCTCGGTGTCGGCTGCAAAGCCCAGGTGCACGAACTTCTTGAGCGCCAGCGCCGCGCCGCCGTCGGTCAGCGAGGCGTTCACCGTCGGGAACTCCTGCAGGCACAGCACGGTGGCGCGGGCCACGAAGGCCAGCAGCGTCAGGCGCACGCCGTCGGCGGCCAGTTCGGCCTTGAGCGCCTTGCGCCTGGCCTCGACGTCGGTGATGTCGGCCTCGTCGTGCTGGGTTACGTGCGGGACGTTGACCCAGCTCGCCCAGAGCCGCGGCCCCGAAATCTTCTGGACCCGGCCCAGCGGGACCACTTCGATCTCTCCGTGCGCGGAAAAATCGACTTCCGGGACCTCCGGCAACCCGGCACCGGGCGCGCCGCGCTCCAGCGCCAGCTTGACCCAGGCCTTGACGTCGGCCTTGCGGATCCGGCCCTTGACGCCCGATCCCGTCACCGCCGCCAGGTTCACGCCCAGTTCGCGAGCGAACTTGCGCACCGCGGGCGAGGCGTGGGCTTTGGAGAAACCCTCCTCGTCGATGGGCGGCAGGGTCCCTGGCGCGGAAGGAAGCTGCTGGGCCGCCGCGGGCGCGGACGGCGCAACCGTGGTCTGCGGCGCCGAAGGAGCGGATTGCGCGGGAGCGGCGGGCGCATCCGCTGCCGCCGGCGCGGGTTCGTCCGGCTCGGGCGCCGCCGGGGCCTCGCCTTCCAGCTCCGCGATCACGTCGCCTTCGTTGACCGTGTCGCCCACACCCACCTTCAGGCTGACCACGCGCCCGTCGAACGGCGCGGGCACGTCCATGGCCGCCTTTTCCGTTTCCAGCGTGATCAGCGGGTCGTTGGCGGCGACCTCCTCGCCGGCGGCCACAGTGATTTCCACGACTTCCACATCGGTGAACTCGCCCAGGCCGGGCACGCGAACTTGGGTAACTTCGGGCATGATTCCGGGGAAATCAGAGCGTGACGGGATCGGCCTTCGCGGGATCGATTTCCCATTTCCGCATCGCTTCGGACACCTTGCCCGGATCGATCCGCTCTTCCGCGGCCAGCGCCGAGAGCGCCGCCGCCGCGATGTAGCGCGCATCCACCTCGAAGTGGTTCCGAAGCGCCGAGCGGCCATCGCTGCGCCCGAAGCCGTCGGTGCCCAGCGTGATGAACGTGCCCGGCACCCATTGCCGTATCGAATCCGGCAAGGCCGCCATGTAGTCGCTGGCCGCGATGAAGGGCCCCGTGGCGTCGCCCAGCGCTTCGGCCAGGTACGCGCGGCGCGGCTCCTCGCCGGGGTTCATGCGGTTGTAGCGCTCGCAGGCCATGCCGTCGCGGCGCAACTGGTTGTAGCTGGTGACCGACCACACGTCCGCCTCGACGCCGTATTCCGTGCGCAGCAGGTCCGCCGCGCCGACCGTCTCGTTGAGAATCGCGCCCGATCCGAACAACTGCACGCGCTCGGCGTCTTCGGCGCCCTCCCCGTCGCCCGGCAGCCGGTAGATCCCCTTGAGAATGCCTTCGCGCATGTCCCGGCGCATCGGCGGCTGGCGGTAGTTGTCGTTCATCGTGGTGATGTAGTAGAAGACGTTTTCCTGCTTCTCGAACATGCGCCGCAGCCCGTCCTGGACGATCACGGCCAATTCGTAGGCATAGGCCGGGTCGTAACTGAGGCAGTTCGGCACCGTGGAGGCCGCCAGGTGGCTGTGGCCGTCCTGGTGCTGCAGGCCCTCGCCGGCCAGCGTCGTGCGCCCCGACGTGCCGCCGATCAAAAAGCCGCGCGCCTGCGAATCGCCGCCGGCCCAGATGAAGTCGCCGATCCGCTGGAAACCGAACATTGAATAGAAGATATAGAACGGGATCATCGGCAGCCCGTGGGTCGAATACGAGGTGCCGGCCGCCAGCCAGGAGCAGAACGAGCCGGCCTCATTGATGCCCTCCTCCAGGATCTGGCCCTTGATGTCCTCCCGGTACGCCATCAGTTGCTCCGAATCCTGCGGCGTATATAGCTGCCCCACCGACGAGTAGATCCCGAGCTGCTTGAACATGCCTTCCATGCCGAAGGTGCGGGCCTCGTCGGGCACGATGGGCACCACGTGTTTGCCGAGCGCCTTGTCGCGCGTGAGCATCTGCAACATCCGGACCAGAGCCATCGTGGTGGAGATGGAGCGCGTGCCCGAGCCTCCGGTGATCGACTTGAACTTGCTCAGCGCCGGAGCCTTCAGCCGCGCCGCCTTGGTCATGCGCTGCGGCATGTAGCCGCCGAGCCGGCGCCGGCGCTCGTTCAGGTAGCGGATCTCCTCGCTGTCCTCGTCGGGCCTGCGGAACGGAATCTTGTCACCCTTCAACGCCTCGTCGCTGACCGGGATGTTGAACCGGTCGCGGAACTCGCGCAGCGCGTCCAGGTCGAGCTTCTTGGCCTGGTGGGCGGTCATGCGGCTCTCGCCGCCCTCGCCCATCCCGAAGCCCTTGACGGTCTTGGCCAGTATCACCGTGGGCCGGCCCTGCTGGCGCATCGCCTCCTCGTAGGCGGCGTAGATCTTCACCCGGTCGTGTCCGCCCCGGTTCAACAGCTCGATATCCTCGGTGGACATGTGCGCCACCTGGTCCTTCAGACCCTCGATCGCGCCGAAGAACTTCTCGCGGGTGTATTCGCCGCCCAGAGCCTTGCAGTTCTGATACTCGCCGTCCACGCACTCTTCCATGCGCCGGCGCAGCAGTCCGTTGTGGTCGCGCGACAAAAGCGGGTCCCAGCGCGATCCCCAGATCGACTTGATCACGTTCCAGCCGGCGCCCAGGAAGGCCGCCTCCAGCTCCTGGATGATCTTGCCGTTGCCGCGCACCGGCCCGTCCAGCCGCTGCAGGTTGCAGTTCACGACGAAGATCAGGTTGTCCAGCCGCTCGCGCACCGGGACCGTGATCGCGCCCAGCGATTCCGGCTCGTCCATTTCGCCGTCGCCCAGCATACACCAGACTCGGCGATCGCCCATTTCCGCCAGCCCGCGGTGTTCCAGGTAGCGCATGAAGCGCGCCTGAAAAATCGCCATCATCGCGCCCAGGCCCATGGATACGGTCGGGAACTGCCAGAAGTCCGACATCAGCCAGGGATGCGGGTAGGACGAGAGGCCGCCGCCGCCGACCTCCTGGCGGAAGCGGGCGAGCTGCTTGTGGGTCAGCCGTCCCTCCAGGAACGCGCGCGCATAGATGCCGGGCGAGGAATGCCCCTGGAAATACACGAGGTCGCCGCGGTTCTCCTTCGTGGGCGCGCGCCAGAAATGGTTGAAGCCCACTTCGTAGAGCGTCGCCGCCGATGCGTAGGTGGCGATGTGCCCGCCGTACTCCGAACTCTTGCGGTTGGCGTGCACCACCATCGCCATCGCGTTCCAGCGGATGTAGTTCTCGATCCGGCGCTCCAGCGCCACGTCGCCCGGGTATTCGGGCTGGTCGGCCCGGTCTATCGTGTTGAGGTAGGCGGTGTTGGCCGCGTAGGCCATGTGCGCGCCCGAACGGTGGGCGCGATCGGTGATTCGTCTGAGGAGAAAGGCCGCGCGTTCGGGGCCGTGCGAGCGCAGCACGGAATCGATCGACTCCAGCCACTCGCGGGTCTCCAGCGGGTCGCTGTCGTGGAAGGGATTGGCGCGAATTCCGGGGTCGTCTGGCATACAATCAGGCTGGCAAAAATAATGTAATCGTGTAGTCGGACCAGCCTCTAAAGGCGTTTCTCATGGATGCTCCCTGGAACCTGAAAGACCGTTTTCGCGGCTTCATGCCGGTCGCGGTGGATGTCGAGACCGGCGGCATCGACCCGGAAGCCCACGCACTGCTGGAAATCTCCGCGGTGCTGTTCACGGTGGGCGGCGACGGCCAGCTTGCGCCGTCCGAACACGTCTGGCTGCACGTACTGCCCTTCGAGGGCGCCGAGATCGACGAAGAGGCGCTGCGCATCAACCGCATCAAGCCGAACCACCCGTTGCGGCCCGCCGTGCCGGAGCGCGAAGCCCTGCGGCGCGTGTTCCGCGTCGTGCGCCGGGAACTGAAAGCGACCGGCTGTTCACGCGCCATACTCGTGGGCCATAACGCGCACTTCGACCTGTCCGTTCTAAATGCGGCGATCAGGCGCAGCGGCATCAAGCGCAACCCGTTTCACCGGTTCAGCGTGTTCGACACCTGCACGCTGGGCGGAGCGATGTTCGGCCAGACCGTGATGAGCCTGGCCGTCCGGGCCGCCGGACTGGAGTGGAACGAGGAGCGCGCCCATTCGGCTCTTTACGATGCCCAGTGTTGCGCGCAACTCTTCTGCGAGGCGGTCAACCGGATCAACGAGAAGTCCAATCCCGCCCTGCGCTAGACCCGGCGTTCAGTCCAGGTCCTGAACCAGTTCCCGCAGCTCGCCGGTGCGAGCCATCTGCGTAACGATGTCGGCGCCGCCCACCAGTTCGCCCTGCACGTACAACTGCGGAAAAGTGGGCCAGTTCGAGTATTCCTTCAGCCCCTGGCGCAGGTCCTGATCCTGCAGGATGTCCACGTAGGCGAAGCGTTTTCCGCACTGGCGCAACGCCGCGACGACCTGCGCCGAGAACCCGCACTGGGGAAAATCGGGCGATCCCTTCATATACAGCAACAGCGGAAATTCCTCGATCTGCTTGCTGATGCGCTGCTCTAATTGCTTGTCTTGCATGGCCCTGGAGTGAATTTCAAACGAATCCGATAATTATAGGCTACCCGCCGCCTTCCGGCTGTCCGCTACGCCGCCCTGCGCCAGGGCTTGCGCGTGAACCGGCGTCCGAGGCCGCGTTCAATCTCTCGCCATTTTGACTCTTCATCCGGCGTGATGAATGTCACCGCCTCGCCGGCGCGCCCCATACGGCCGGTGCGCCCGACCCGGTGCGTGAAATACTGCTGCGATTCCGGCAGGTCGTAGTTGATGACCCGATCGACACCTTTCACGTCCAGGCCGCGCGCGGCGACATTGGTTGCCACCAGGATCGGCGTGGCGCCGGTACGGAACGCCGCCATCACCCGCTCGCGCGCATTCTGACTGAGATTGCCTTGCAGCGCTCCCACCGGATAGCCCAGCCCGTCAAGTTGGCGCGCCAGCTTCCTGACGCCGTGCTTGGTCCTGCCGAAGACGATAACCGGGTCGCCATCGCGTTGGTTCAGCAGCGTTTGAAGCGCCTTGGGCTTGTCGCCCCGCTTGATCGTATAAACCAGGTGCTCCACACAGGGCAATGATTTGGTGTCGGCGTCAACCTCCGCGATGACCGGGTCGCGCTGGTGCTTCCTGGCCGTCTTCTCCACCCAGGCAGGAACGGTTGCGGAAAACAGCGCGGTCGTCCGTTCGGCTGGTGTGCGGCGCAGAATGGCTTCGACATCGGGAGCGAACCCCTTGTCGAGCATTTCATCAGCTTCGTCGAGCACCAGGAAACGCACCGAGCGAAGATCCAGCACGCCTTGCCGAAGATGGTCCAGCGTGCGGCCCGGCGTACCAATGACGATTTGCGGACCGCGGCGCAGCGCAGCCTGCTGGGGCCGGGCCGAACGGCCGCCGTACAACAGCGTCACATTGAGCGGTTGCTCCGAAACCAGCGCCTCCGTAACCGACGCAACCTGGATCGCCAGCTCCCGGGTGGGCACAAGCACCAGTGCCTGCACCTTGCGACTGGAGGGATCGCAACATTCGACCATGGGCACGGCAAACGCCAGTGTCTTGCCGGATCCGGTGCGTGCCTGGCCGATCACGTCCCGGCCTTCCAGCAATTGGGGAATGCACCGCTCCTGAATGGGTGTCGGCGTTGCGATGCCCATGGCGGCAATCGCCGCGCGCGTGGCGGGATTCATCAGCATGCCGGGAAATGCCGTTGCGCCATTGGCGGCGTGACCGGCGGGTGGATGGTTGGAAACAGGCAGATCGTTAGCCGCTTCCTCCCTGGCCGCGGACTGGCCGTTACGAAGACTGTCAAAGCAGGGGCGGCAGTACACGGGCCGACCCGGCTTTGGCCGAAACGGAACAACGGTTGCGGTATTGCAGTTCGAGCACGCGACGTCGAAGCGCCGCTTGCGGCCGGACGACCGGCGATTCGACCCGCGGCCGGAAGGCCTGCGCGTCGAGCGGGGTTGAAAAGACATAGGGGTAGGACTCCTCGGTCCAGGATTGAGATGTAACAGGTATTCAGCGCGGGGAAATGCAGGGGAGGACCGATTCAGTCACCTGCTGCGAGAAAACATGGCGCGGCTTGTATGCGCGTTCGCGGGCGCATTATGACAGATTACGAGGCTCTTGTTGTTACCCGGGGCCGGCGGAGCGCCACAAGCGCACCCCGCAGGCGCCGGTCACGGCCACGTACAGGGGATCGATGAACGACCAGAGCAGCGGCACCTCCCGGCCGACCATGTCGCCGAACCAGTTGGAGAGATACCACAGGGCCAGGACCAGCGCGCTGTAGAAGAGCGTGTTGACTTCGATGGAACGCCTGAGATCGCCATCGCCTGCTCCGCCCCTGTTGAGCCCGAGCTTCCAGGCGAAACTCGCCGCCAGCGCGATCAGCACGGCCGGCGCCATGAACCAGTTGACGACCACCCAGGTGGGATAGCCGGTGCTGCCGTCGTCATAGACGGGAGTCAGGAAGAACAATACGCCGACGACGGCGGCCATGACCACGGAATACGCCCCGAGAATGCGATGAACGATGCTCACGATGCGCTGCCCCTTTTCGACAAGAACCCGAAGCGATGAAATTTAGCTGTAAACCGTTTGTGGCACAATCGGCGCTTCGGAATTTAACGTAGAGGGGACGTTATGAACCCATTGAACACCCTTACAGGCACGCTCGTAGGCGGCCTCGTACTTTCGCTCATCATCATGGCCATTGCGGCGGGCACAGGCAGTTCGATGGGCGGGGTCAACGCAGTCAACGCGTTCCTGATCTGGCTGCACGTGTTTGCGGGCATCGCCTGGATCGGCTTGCTCTACTACTTCAATTTCGTGCAGGTCCAGGCACTTTCGGACGCGGCTTCGGACGACGAGGGTCCGAGCGGCGCCGCAATAACCCGCTACGTTGCGCCTCGCGCGCTGTGGTGGTTCCGCTGGGCCGCGCTGGTCACCTGGCTGGCCGGGTTTACCTTCCTGCTGCACAGGCAGGACACAATCAACGTGTTTACTCTCGGCCTGGTACCGGGCGGTGGGGACGCCACGTACGGGCTGACACTCGGCGTCGGCGCCTGGCTCGGCTCGATCATGCTGTTCAACGTCTGGATGGTGATCTGGCCCAACCAGAAGAAGGTGCTCGGCATGGTGGAAGCCAGCGCCGAGGAGATCAACAAGGCGCGCCGGACCGCTTTCCTGTTCTCGCGCACCAACACGCTGCTTTCGATTCCGATGCTCGCCAGCATGGTGGGCGCCGGCCACGGCATGATGTTCTAGCAGGCATGTCTCGGTTGCGCGGTGCGCGCTGACACGCAGCCTGCCTGGAACCGGAAACGTGCCGCAACTCTCACCTGGCGACGGCTTGGGTGAGATGCAGACTGCGGAGTGAGCCGACGGCATCCGTGTAAAGACGAATGACCAGTACTCGTCCGGGACTGCGAGTCGTGCAGACGAGCATCTTCATCGAGACTTGCCCTCCTGGCGCTCGATGGAATCTTTGGCGGCTTCTTTTACTTTGGCGGCAAGTGCGAGATCGTCGATCAATTCGGAAATCATGGACAGGAAATCGTTCCAGCCCTCTTCCGTGTGGAGCTCAAGGTTCAGGTACTGCGTATCCGAAAGCCGCCGCATCGAGGCGTACAACACCGCGGCATAGAGGACAACAAGTATTCTCCAATTGTCTCGTGCCAGAATTTCCGCGTCGCTCGCCAGGTTTTGGGTAACCTCGTCCTGCTTTTGCTGTCGGAGTTCAGCCAGGGTTTCCGAAAAGGGTGTGGGGCCCGAGAGTTCCTCCGCCATGAGCCGCGCCACAGCTTCATTCTCGTGCCAATGATTGGCTGCACCAATAAGGCTCAGGCGAATACGTTCCATGACCGGCAGGCGGTCGAGTTGGCCGTATTCATGTCCCTCCACGAGATCGGTGGCCTGTGGCCAAAGGGGATTCTTCTTCAGCCATGCCTTGAGCAGCCCGGAAACGCCACCAAAATAGTTGTACAAGGCGGGCTTGCCCAGGCCCGCTTCGTCCATCAGTGATTGCGTGCGGAGATTGTAGATACCCTCGCGCGCAAGGACAGATTCAAAAGCGTTCAGCATGGCCCGCGTGTTCTGTTCCTTGTTCTGCTGCCTCTTGCCGCGCACGGGCGCTGTTTGCATTGCCAACTCTGTCACAATCTCAACCTCCAAATCGAGTTAAGTATACCAAGCGATATGCATAACAATAATATATGCGACCTATAGGGTACTTTATATCGGTCATTTTCGCTATTTCTTCCAAATTATTGGCCATTCGACAGGCAAAAAGCATACGGTATAGTAGGTTATTATTCCTATACCATACTAATCAGTATTCTTTTATGGGATACGTGACCGGTTACGGGAATTGCGGGAACGGTCAATGTAGGCTGGCGTACTGGCCAGCAGCCGCGCTGGTTCGGTGGGTCAACTCTTATGCAATACGAATGATGGAGGTATTGTGATGACGGACAGGAATTTCGATCTTCGGCCTCTGACCGGGGCACTCGGCGCAGAAGTCAAGGGGTTGGATCTTGCGCAAACCCTGGATGCTGCGGTCGTAAGTCAGCTTCACGATGCCTGGCTTCAGCATCAGGTCCTCTTCTTTCGAGACCAGACCCTGACTCCGTCTCAGTTCAAGGCCTTCGCGTCTCTATTCGGCAAGCCCGAGATTCTTCCCTTCATTCCGATGGAACTCAGAGTCAAGGAAGAACCGGACATCGAAATCTTCGAACAGACCGCGTGGATGAACAACGCGCCTCCGACAGACACGATTCATATCGACGTCTCCTCGCGAGACATACCGTCCAAGGCAGCCGTACTCCTTTGTGTGGAAACTCCGGAAGCCGGAGGAGACACGATCTGGGTAAATATGTATGACGCCTACGACCGTCTGTCGGACAGTATGAAGGAACTGTTGAAGGGCAAAACCGCTACGTTTCCGAAGCTTGATTTCGCGATGGTCGAACGCTTCATCAGCGCCGAGCCGGCAATGAAACAGATGCTGGATATGTTCTGGCAACCGCCCATCAACCACCCCGTGGTTCACACGCATCCCGAGACCGGGAAGACGGCACTTTTTGTCGATCCTTTCCGTACCCGTCATATCAATGATCTTGAAAAGGACGAGAGTGAGGCAATCCTGCAGTTTCTACGGAAGCATATCGCCAAGCCCGAATTTCAATGCCGCTGGAATTGGGAGCCGCGATCAGTCTGCATTTGGGACAATCGATGCACAGCGCACAAGCGCATCGATGATCACTTCGAGGGGCGCCGATTGTTTCACCGTGCATCTATTGGCGCCGATGAGCCGCCACGTCTGTAATTCCAATAACGGGTCCAGCGTTTGAAAAGGAGACGTCAACATGAAACCGATTCCCGATGGTTACACGCGTATTGCATCGAACATCTACTATGAAGATCCGGTCGCCGTGATGGACTGGCTATGTGAAGCCTTCGGCTTTGAAATTCGCCTCAAGATCCAGTCACCAGACGGAGAACTTCAGCATTCGGAACTGGTGTACGGGGACGGCATGATTATGGTCGGAGATGCGGCGAAGGTAAGGGAATTTAAAAGTCCCCGTTCCGTTGACGGCGTAAATACCCAGACCCTTCACGTTTACGTCGACGATGTCGACGAGCATTGCAAGCAAGCACGGGCCGCGGGAGCGAAGATTCACATTGAACCGGGCGATCGGGATTACGGCAACCGCGTTTATCTGGCCGAAGATATCCAGGGGCATCGCTGGTGGTTTTCCGAGCCGATGAATGCGTGAGCGCAGATATGAATGTGCAATCCACCAATCCAGTGACCACGACCGTAATAATCATTCTCATTACGTTTGCAGGTGCTGATTCAGCTTTCGCCGATTCGGTTACAACCAGAGTTGAAGGCAAGTTCAACAACAGCCAGGAAAACAATTGCCTGCATTTGTCAAAGTTCTTTTACCTGAGCGATTGCTCCTACAGCCGCGTAACTGAGGTACTGGTGGGTAATCCACTGCCATGGGTCGGTCCGGTTTCGAATGCCGTCTATTTCGAGGTTGATAGCGAATTAGCCGATCCGCTTTACGTTCCTGCGGCGGGCGATGCGCGCCACGCCCCACTGATGACCGGGACTGTCACGATTGACGATCAATCGTCGCCAGGGCCCGAGGATGACCTGATAAGCGCGACACTGGTCGTAGGACCTGCGGCTCGCAGTTTGATTACTAATATTCCAGAGATTCGTTCGGTGCAGGGCGGTAACGTCAACGCACAGCCTCGCGCGGTTCACTCGTGGAAGCGCATTACTCATACGGTTGCGCCGACGAACGTGGACTCCGCCAAGCCCAATACTCACGGCGGGTTTGACTACGTGATCGCTTCAAAAGGTTTCCCTTCGCAGATCTGCCTTGCAGATCGTCCGGACGATTGTTTTCCGGCAGAGCATGCCCAAAAAATCGAAACCGGCCAAAACGCTCAGGGCGACTGGCAAAAACCGGGCAGCGCATCTATTGCACGGGGTAACGCTCTGGGTGGCAATATCGGCGCGCAATCGACCGCCGTGGTCGAGGGCCAGGCCTGTCAGGACAATGTGGGCGGCGACTCTTGCCTCAAGGGCCAAACGGTCTGGGGCAGCGACAAGCAAAACTACGGCCTCGACAATCTGTTGCTGAAAGTGGCGACCGATGCCTCGGGGCAGATCGTTACGCTTGAAGGATATTGGACAAAAGAAATACGCCTTGATGCAGGCCCGCCAATCTTTCAACCTCCCGAACCCCAGGACAACTCCTGGACTGCCGGACGCATGACAGCTCGCCGCGCAGAGTAAGTCGTCAATAGCCGGCATCCACAATCACCAACAAAGTGAGCAGTAAGCTGCCCCTCCCCTGCAAGATGTGAAGCGCAGTCCCTCCATCAGGAAACTCGTGACGGCGGTCGGCATTTTGCTTGCGGCGTGCGCCACCTTGATGGAGCCACAAACGGCAAACGGAACCAGAGGACCTGGCTCGTTGTCGACAGCGGAGGATCTGGACCCTTCGCCGGACGTCCTTGAATTCGAACTTGTCGCGGAAAAATTGCCGGTCGACCTTACCGGTAACGGCCTGGTGGCAAATGCATACACATTCAATGGCGGAACGCCTGGTCCGGAATTGCGCCTGCAGGTGGGCGACACGGTCATTGCCCACTTCACAAACCGCCTCGACGAGCCGATGACCGTCCATTGGCATGGCATCGAACTCGACAACCCGAATGACGGCACGACCATAACGCAAGACCCGGTCATGACCGGCGAGACCTTTACTTACAAGTTCCGCGTGACCCGCCCTGGAGTGTTCTGGTACCACTCTCACTCGATGCCCACGAATAAAGAGTTCAAGGGACTCTTTGGACCGATCATCGTCACGGACCGCGCAGACGGGGAACTGACTGAGCTTGGCGTACTTCCATTGCAAACGCATACCCTGTTGTTGTCGGACACGACGGTCTGCAAGGAACCAGGCAAGAACGATTTTGCAACTTTCCCCGAGGACCCGCAGATACCTTGGGCCTTCAGCGACCAGTACGGCCCTTTTGCTGGCCACTTCGCTTACCCTACGCCGAAAGACCTTTGCGAAACACCGCGGGACAATCACGGCAATCTCCTGGAATCGGGCCCTCTCGCCGCCGGAGAGATTCCCAATGTGATGCCGCCCGGCAACTGTGGCCCGCAGTTCGATTGCCGCGTCAATGAGGGACAGCTCGTATTGACGAACGGACAAAGGGCAACCCCGCGGGCCGGATCTCCGGACGCACCCGGAGCCGTGGAGGATGGAATCGACCACATCAGTGTGCGGGCCGGTCAAGGAGTGCGCCTGCAAATCCTGAACGCCTCCGTGGCTCGTTACTTCCGGCTGCGTCTCACTGACCAGCGAGGGCAAAAAATCCCTCTATATCGTGTAGGCGGCGAAGGTGGACTCCTGAACCATGTGCGTCTTGAGGGCGGCGTGCAGCAAGGTTTGGACTTCAAGTTCGACCAAGGCGAAATTCTCCTCTCGAATGCGACGCGAAAGGACGTCGTCCTGCAGGTTCCCGAAGACGCCGGGATTGGTGACGTACTCACGCTTTGGACGTTGGATTTTCGGCATTATGGGACTCAGGAATATCCGAATGGATACGGAAACCTGCCCACCGTGCCAGTTGCTCATTTTCGTATCGTCGAGAATGCCACGAGTCCCGTGTTCGCTATTGAAGCCGGCGATCCCTTGAGGGTCCACCCGGCAATAGACGATCCGATCGAGGACATTCGCAGTCAGGAAATCAAGGATCATCTCCTGGATCCTTACGGTTTTGATGAACCACAGCCAGGCATATCTGACGAGACGGTAAGTCTGGCCATCGTCGGAATGCGCGAGTCCATGGATGGCATTCACGGCATTCAGCTTGAGGGCACGGAAGCAGGCGATTTCCGCGCGGTTCCTCATGTTTACTCAAGCCGCTGGGCGCGCCTGGGCGATCTTCTGGAATTGCGGATCCATAACCGCACGCAGATGCATCATCCGATGCACTTGCATGGCTTTTCGTTTCAGCCCGTTCGGCTGATTGAGCGCAGAGATGCGGAAGAGACCGTTGTTTTCGAGTATCCGCCCGAGTTCATGGACACGGTGGACGTTCCCCCAAATCATATTCTCGTAATGCGGGTCCGGCTGGAGGACCGACCCTACATCGAGACTGGCGAGCCCGGCGGTGGCACCGGCCGATGGCTATTTCACTGCCACGTCTTCAATCACGCGGGTCTGGGCATGATCACTGAGCTCGTGGTGATTGAGCCAAGGTGAATTCGGAACTTCAATAACTCGTTATTCGCTCATGGACGCCCAGGCGCGCCAGGCAAGACCGGCGAATAGCAGACACTGCGCAACCGCGTCGCCTTTCAGTCCGTTACGCGCATCGAAAAGTCGCAGGCCCTGACGTTCTTGGTCAGGGCGCCCACCGAAATGCGGTCCACGCCGGTGGCCGCCACTTCGGCAATGTTGTCCAGTCCGATGGATCCTGATGCCTCCAGGATCACTTCACGGCCGCGCCGATCGCGCTCCCGTACGGCAGCCGAAAGCTGATCCAGGGAAAAGTTGTCCAGCATGACCCAGCCGGCGCCGGCGTCCAGCGCCTCGGCCAGCTCGTCCAGGTTCTGCACTTCCACGGTGACCGGCAGGTTGGCGCCACGATCCTGAGCAGCCTTGAGCGCCTGGCGCACGCCGCCGGCCGCGGCGATGTGGTTTTCCTTGAGCAGGATCGCGTCGTACAGGCCCATGCGGTGATTGCTTCCGCCGCCCACGCGCACCGCGTATTTTTGTGCCTGGCGCAGGCCGGGCAGCGTCTTGCGGGTATCCAGAAGGACAGCGCGCGTACCTTCCAGCGCCTTCACCATTGCGCGTGCCTGCGTCGCCACGGCCGACAGCAGTTGCAGGAAGTTCAGGGCCGACCGCTCGCCGCTGAGCAGCCCGCGAACCGGTCCTTCAAGCTCGCAGACGGCCTCGCCCGCCGTCGTCGTCCCGCCCTCGGCAACGCGCCAGCGGATCGCGATCCGCTCGTCGCAGGCCCGGAACACTTCCTCGAACCAGTTGCGCCCGCACAGCACGCACTCCTCGCGCGCCAGCACCGTCGCGGTGGCGCGAGTGTCCCCGGGCAGAAGTTCCGCGGAAACGTCGCCGGCGCCCACGTCTTCGCGCAGCGCCCGGCGCACGTCGTCGCGCACCGCTTCCGCAGGCGCGGTGGGTTGTTCCGACTTCCCCATCAACTCAAGGGCGCGCGCCGCACCCTATTCCAGGAATACGTTCATCACCGTGGCCCGGACCAGCACGGCGCCGTCCTTCTCGCGCCTGAGTTCCGCCTCGACCACGGACTGGCGGCGGCCATTGTGCACGATCCTGCCCTCCCCCAGCAGCGGTTCGCCCATCGGCACGGCCTTGAGGAAGTTGGCGGAGATTTGCGCCGTCGTGAAGGGTCGCCCGCCGCCGCCGAACCAGGTCGTGGATCCGCTCACGTCGTCGAGCATGGCCAGCGCATAGCCGCCCTGTAGCGAACCGATCGGGTTGGCCAGTTCCTGCGGAGGAACGTAGCGGGCGGCGACGACGCCCGCCTCCGCGTCCACCGATACCAGTTCGCCGCCAACCGCGTCGCGGCTGGTCAGCCGCGGAAGTTTCGAGAGGTCGATTTCGTCCGACAACTTCAGGGCCTGCCAGCCCTAATCCAGCGCGTCGCCCAGGCGCTCGGCCAGCGCCGCCACGTCCGCGGGATCGGCCTGGCTTACTTCGGGATACTCGGTAAAGCGCTCGGGGATCTTGACGGTCGCGTCGATGCCCATCTGCTCGGACTGCACCGGCACGCCCTGGGCGGACTTCGGCGCCGAGGGATCCAGCACGAAAGCCTGACCGGAAGGGTTCATGATGATGTCCGATACGGGCTGCACCCGCGTCATGATCGCCCACTCCACCG
>JAPPHC010000022.1 GCA_028821145.1 Gammaproteobacteria bacterium
CTGTCATGGTCGCCGACACGGAGAACAATCTCTACAGGGATTCCCTGGCGCAGGATCTGTACGACATGGCGCGTATCGTCGATAGCTGCGAGCACATTCACATGTTCCAGCGCACCTGCGTCCCCAGGGACATTCCGGACAACTACGAGATGGACATCAATACGCTGTACTGCTCGGTCATGGGCACCAGCAAGCACGTCGGTTCCAGTTGGACGCTGCCCGGGCACGTGGAGAAAAGCCTGGAAATGCTGCATTTCATCGCCGGCGGCGAGGGCCAGTGGCGGGCGCGTCCCTTCGTGAGTCAGTCCAACTGCTTCGTGGTCCCGCCGCTGAAATTCGCCACCGATGCCCTCGAGTGCCTGCGGGTAGCGGTAGAGGGCGGCATGCCGGTGCTGCTGTTATCGGCGGGCCAGGCCGGCGCCACCACCCCCGCCTATCTGGCCGGGGCGGTTTCCCAGGCCTGGGCGGAGTGCCTCGGCGGCCTGGTCTATGTCAACGCGATCAGGCCCGGCGCGCCGGCGATTCTCGGCGCCTGGCCGTTCGTTTCGGACCTGCGAACCGGAGCGATGAGCGGCGGTTCCCCGGAGCAGGGCCTGCTGTCCGCCGCCTGCGCCCAGATCGGTATCCATTTCGAACTTCCCTTCGGCACCGCCTGCGGCATGACCGACGCCAAGTTTCCGGATTTTCAGGCCGGGGCGGAACGTGCCGCAACGGTGCTGTCCGCCGCCTTGTCCGGAGCGAA
The DNA here is from genome assembly GCA_028821145.1 of Gammaproteobacteria bacterium. GTDB lineage: Bacteria > Pseudomonadota > Gammaproteobacteria > Steroidobacterales > Foliamicaceae > Foliamicus. The sequence continues at coordinate 743 of JAPPHC010000022.1, forward strand.
TATCGTTTATGAATCCGCCGGCATGTACGCCAGCCTGCTGGGAACCTGCCTGGAGAGCCTGTTGCTGGACAACGACGTTCTTGGCGCCGTCGGGCGCGTTACCCGGGGGATCGAAGTCAACTCCGATACGCTGAGCTTCGCCGAGATCGAGCGGATCTGCGCCAGCGGCGAAGGACATTACCTGGGTTCGGGCAGCACCCTGCAGGTGATGCAGAGCGAATACATCTATCCCGACTTCAGCGACCGCACCAGCCCGACCGTCTGGGAGGAGCAAGGCAAGCCGGTGCCGCTGCATCAGGCCGTGGAAAAGACACGCGAGATTCTCGCCCGGCCCGCGCCGCGCCACGTCAGCGACGAAATCGACGCCAGCATACGGTCCGGGTTTCCGATCCTTCTTTCCCCGGCAGCCATGGGGCGCTGAGCGACGCAAACTCCCGGCAGGGTGCCGCCGCGTCTTTGTTCGCCCCATGCCTGGGCGGAGACGCATGAACCCATCCCTGGGGCTCGGCGGCGGCTCCTGCCGCCGACGCTCCGCCCAGGCATGGGGCGAACAAAGACGCTAGAAGCGTTTGCGTATCCGCAGCATGAAGTGCATGGCCTGCTCGGTCTTGCGCTCTTCCACCGCGGAAATCGCGCCTCCGGCACGCCCCGCTTCGTAGATTTCGCGGGTTCGCGTGCGGCGCGCCGGCGTAAAGTTCATGATCTCGAAACGAACCGAGAGGTCCTCGCCGAAGGTCCGGTCCCACCAGATGTTCATCGGCAAGGGGGCTTCCTTGATAAGCCGCTCCTCCGAAATGCGCCAGACGCGCTCCTGGAAGCCGATGAATCCGTCCATCCCGACGACGGAATTCCACCGCGGCAATTCCCAGGTGAGGCCGATGAACCCCACGAACGAATCACGGCCCGTGCGTCGCCGTGTTTCGCCGGTAAACGGATCGGTGATCCGGGAATCGAAGTGCACGGTCCTCGACCGCCACGTCGCTCCTTTCCAACCGAGCGGGTCCAGGGGGAAGTTTGTCACCAGAATCCACCTGCCGCGGGTCGCGCTGCCCGCGTTGCCCCGCGCGTCGAAACCCAGGCCTACCGGAACGAAATCCAGCGCGTTGTCCAACCGGTAACGGGTGTAGGTCAGGATGGCCGACCCCCTGCCCCAGAACCTGCGTTCCAGCTGCAATTCGTAATCGGTTGACTCTTCCGGTTCCAGATCGGCATTGCCGGCGGACAGAATGTCCCATTCCAGCGACGGCGATGCGGCGAACGAGTAGAAATTGAGTTGCCCCACGACTTTCTCGACGCGCAGCCGCACATCGGTCACGCTGTTTATCGACCAGGTTGCCGTCAGGCGCGGCTTGAGGTAGTCGAAGTGCTTGGTGAGATTGGCGTCGCCGCTCTGCTCCAGAGACGAATGCTCGAACGCCACGCCGGCTTCGAATGACAGGTTGGGGCCGACCCGGAAAATACCCTTGGCGAAGGCCTGGTAGCGGTCCTCCTGCACCGTGACGTTGTCGTTCGGCAGCTCAAGGAGGGCGTCGGCCACGCTGACCTCGACGAAACTCTCCAGCTCGTTGAAGGCGGCCTCGGCCCCGAATTCCAGGCTCAGGGGATCGGACACGTCCCACCGGTAGATTGCGCGCGCCGCGGTCTCGGTCCAGTCGAAATCGTCGTCGGCCAGGGTCTCCCGGGCCCCAAGCAGCAGGTACGAGTCGCTGCCCAGCGACTCCAGCCGGTGGAGCAATTTGGCGTTCAGGCGCCGACTGGGGGCCAGATTGATGGAGATGTCCGAACCCACCTCGAATACGTCGTTCCCCCGCTCGATGTCGACGAGCTGGTCGTACGGCTCGCCGCCCGCGGTCCGGTACTCGCCGAGCCGGTCGAGAATCAGGGTCGAGGTCTTGGCCGTAAGGTTCAGCCCCAGGTCGAAACGGTCCCATGCGTAGTTGCCGCTGGCCGTGGCGTGCACGCTCTTGTCCCAGTCGTCAATATCGAACCGGCCAGTGAGCGAGGACTGGGGGTCCACGGCCGTAAGGGTGTACGGTCCCTCGCCTGTGCCCCATTCGAATTGTTCGTTCTTGTAGACAAGGCTTGCATCGAAATTGAAGCGTCCCGAACTCCTCGAGTACTCGACACGCGCGGAACCGCCAAGCTCACGATCGTTGTCCGTGTACTTCTTGACCGCCGCTTCGGTGATCAGCGTCGATTTGCCGCCCGCCTTGCGTACCACGTTGACGACGACCTGGCGTCCCATCGTGTCGAAGTCCGCGGCGTCCGAGCGTATAACTTCCACCTGCTCGATGACGGCGAAAGGAATGGCGGTGAGCACCTCCTGCAGGGTGTTGGCCTTGATTGTCGGCCAGCGGCCGTCGATCAGCACGTTTCCCGCGGCGCTCTCCAGGCCGCGCATGTCAACGTTTCCGCGCTCGAAAATGAATCCCGGCGTGCGGTTGATGACGTCCATTGCGCTCACCGGTTCGCCGTCCTCGTAGAAAGACGCGGGGAAGACCGTGATGCCGGAATTTTCCGCCGCCGGCTGCTCCTGCGCAAGGCAGGCAAGGGCGAGCGCCGCCTGCGCGAAGAAAATACCGAAAACTCTCGCGATGTGACCAATGTTCCGTTTCACGACCACTACCTTACTCGCTATGCCGCCGGGCGGGAAATCCTTTCCGGGATATACGTCTGCCTGATAAGATTCGCCCAGTTGCGCCCGGAGGATTCCGGGCAAGGCGTCAGGGGAACAGAGTGCGGGAAAACAAAGTACGGATTTATCGGCGGCGGCTGGTTCAGGCAATGCTGGCCGCGCCGCTGGCATACGTCTGGGGGCGGGCGGGCGCCGACCAGACGCTCGCGGCAACCGGATCGACAACGCCGGCAGCCACGCGGCGGATCCGCAGGCGCTACGTGGACGGGCGCTTCGGCCAGATTCACGTGTACGTAGCGGCCGCGCTTGAAGGCACGTCCGCGAAGACACCGCTGATGTGCTTCCATCCGACCGCGGTGTCCGGGGACTTCTTCCGCGACTTCATGCTGGAAATGAGCAGGGACCGGCTGGTCATGGCCATGGACACCCCGGGCTACGGCCGATCGGACCCGCCGCCCGAGCCCCAGCCGATGATCGAACTGGCGGGAACGGCGGCGGACGCGCTCGACGCGCTGGGTTACGGGGCAGGCGGCCGGGGCGCCGTGGACGTGATCGGCTACCACACGGGGTGCTTTATCGCTTCCGAGCTGGCGGTCATCCGCCCGGACCTGGTGCGCCGGCTGGTCTTGCCGGGCATTCCGTTCAATGTGGGCGAGCAGCGAAAGGAAATGTACGACCAGTTGGCCAAACCCAGCGAACTCACGGAAGACGGGGCGAAAGCGATGGAAATCTGGGACTTCTGGGTGACCGGCCGTCACCCGGACGTATCGCTGCAGCGCGGCGCATCGCACTTCGTCGACCATCTGCAATCGGGCCCCTACTCCTGGTGGGCGTATCACAGCGTGTTCAGCTACGCGGCCGAAGATCGCCTGCCGCTGGTTCGGCAGCCGGTCCTGGTGCCCAACACGCATGGAAACCTGCAGGAGAACTCCCGCGCCGCCGCAGCGCTGATTGACGATGTAAAGGTGGTCGAGATGCCTGACCTTACGCACGGGGTGTTCGACGTCGGCGTCGATCAGCTATCGGCAGCCTCCCGCGAATTTCTGGATCAATGAATCATGAATTTTGAGCGAGTCGCAAAACTGGGCGCCGAGGTTTCGGGCATCGAGCTTTCTCCGGACCTTGCACAGGACGTTATCGACGAGATCGAACAAGGAATATTGGAACACAGAGTACTGTTTTTCCGGGACCAGGACCTGAACGGAGAAGAACTCGTCGAGTTCTCCCGGCGATTCGGCGAGAGCTTCATCCAGCCGGCGCTGGCGCACAAGTACCAGGAACTGCTGTTTCTGGAAAACGACAAGAGCAAGCCGCCAACGCTCAACACCTTTCACCAGGACATGACCGGCCTGGCGCAGCCTCCGGCGCTGCACATGCTGCACGCGCTGGTAGTGCCCGACGGTGGCGGCGACACGATGTGGGCCTGCAACTACAGCGCCTACGAATCCCTCTCGGACGAAATGAAGCGGATACTGGGCAGCCTGACCTGCACCCACACCATACTCGGGTACTACGAGCCGATCGTAAGGAACTGGGAGAACGCCGAGGAAACGATCAAGGAGTTCAGGGAAATATTCCCGCCGGTGACGCACCCGCTGGTGAGGACCCACCCGCGAACCGGCCGCAAGTCACTGTTCGTCAACCGCTTCTTCACCAATTTCGTCAACGGCTTCACGCCCCAGGAAAGCGAAAACCTGCTTCAGTTCCTGTACAAGCACATCGAAACGCCCGAATTCTGTGTGCGGCTGCGCTGGCGCCCCGGCACCCTGGCGATCTGGGACAACCGCTGCACCTCCCACTACGCGCTGGCCGACTACTGGCCGCAGCACCGCAAGATGCAGCGCGCCTCGGTATCCGGCGACACCCCCTTCTAGCCCAATTCCTCGCGCAGGCCCTTGACGAGGCCGACGCACATGCACAGCAGCACCAGGGTGAAAGGCAGCCCCACCGCGAGGGTCAGCGCCTGCAGCGAGGCCATGCCGCCGCCCAGCATCAACGCACGCGCCTGGACCTGCAAACAGCAAAAGCAGCATCGCCAGTCTTACTGAGTTGGGAGAAAATACCCGGTTCATGAATGCTCACCGCTTCATTTTCTTGTCGCTTGGCCTGGCGCGTGCGCATCCACGCAAAGGCGGCAAGCGTGCAAAGGAAAGCCTCGAGAAAATGATTGAACCACAAGGATCCAGGAACTGCCGTCGCAATATCATCGTGCTATCCGGAATACTGGTCCTTGCCGGGATGGCGGGAGCTGACCTGCACTCACTGAATCTATTCGGTATAAGACCTACGAGCAAGTGGGGAGTCGCCGTTATTGGCGCCGCTGCCATATTCGCGCAGATTTATTGGTATGTGCAGCGATTCCAGCAAATGTCGGAGGACGGCATCATCGAAAAAGATCCGGTAATGGGCAACCCGGACGCACCGCCGCAGAAAATATTCTGGAACCCGTCGATAAGGCTTGTGCGGAAAGAAGCTGACTTGTTCTCGAATTGGGTTGCGTTTGTCCTGACCGTGCTGTCTTGGCTTTTCATCGGCTCGTGGATCGTCGGCGGTTCATTTCAGTAGCCAGTCCGTACCCAAGCACGCAGCATAGCGTGAATTCAATGTTGTCGGTAGCGAGGCGGTTTCGTGGACGACGCTGATTTTCCCCTCGCGTAGTGAACTTCAGACGTTTCAGTCCTATGGCTGGGAGCCAAAGGAAGAAATCGAACAAGAGTCTTCTTAAATCACCTGGAAAGGCTATATTGGCCTATTCCACTCCAACGGCTTTCGCGTTGCCTGCGTGGCAGCTTGCGCGTTGTTCAGCATTCGAGTTATTTCACACTTGATGCCAATTCGTTCGTCCTAGACATATTCACGAATACTTGCCTGAAAGTCGGCGACTCTGACTTCAGGGCTTACCTTCCTGAACGAAAATCGGCTTTTTGAAATGCGTATGGTCCTGCCCAGTAGCGCGCAAGTAAAAAAGTGAAGTCTGCTACGTACCAGTTTCGCGCTTCGTGCATGAGGCAAAAAAACGGCTCCATACAACAATTGACAATTATGGGCGTTCTTCGTCGGGGTCAGGTTTCCAATGTAAGCAACAGTTACGCCTTTGGCCGGTACATTCTGCGGGTTCACATCAAAGAACTTTATTCCAAATGGAAATGGGGAGCCGTGCAACACAATCACCTTGATAATCCGCCACCAAATGAGGAGTCCTCCGGTCCAGCCAAGAATTGTCTTCAACCAACTTGCGCCAATGGTCTCCCAAGCCTTTTCCAGAAGCGGATATTCCTCAATCAACTCACGTGATGACTCCAGAAATTCACTATATAAGCCAGCCCAACCCGCAGTAACGAGCACCAGGAGAATCCAGGCCCAGAAATAAGCAATTTGGTTTCTGTTCCGCAACGGAATTCGATTCCAATTTCTCCTGAACCAGTGCTCAAACATCACGATACCTCCGCGCGCTGGATTGTATTGGTTCGCCGGCGTGTCAGCGCCAGAGACGGCTCGAATCAAGTGAGTTGGCGGTCAACTGATACAGTGTAGTGCGTGAGGGAATCGGAAATATCCACTCCGACCCAATTCCATAAGTCTTGATCGAACTGCCTCAGGAGACTCTCAACGGTCTCTTGCCCGCCGACCGAAACGTGATATTCGGGAAAGGAAAACTCCTGACCCTTCGGATCGTAGGCGGGTATTGCTGCCGTAGTCCTCTCTTGGGATCGGCTGCTGCCAAGCCGCACGTTCCCCATGCCCGGTATGTGGCCGTACTTTCCCGCTATGCGGAAACCAATATCGATTCGGTACTCTGCACTCGGCGTGCCGGTATTCACACTTACGTGGCGTGCCCAGCAGGCCAGTTCGGCCAGCATAACGAGGAACATGCCGTCCCATAGAGGAGGAGGAACCACCTTATAGTCCCAGGAAACGGTCGTATCGCTCGGCAATTCAGCAACCGACAGGAAACCCAACTCCAGGAGTCCGTCACAATGGATTTCCTGATACGCGATATAGTGTGGAGATAGATGTCGGGCAATATCGGCAGGAACCGTTTGCTCAGCACGAGCCCCACGAAGAAGGGGACGCCACTGCGGCCATGTGTCGGGCATGAGGAAGGGGATCCCTTTCAGTTTCGTGTAACCCAAGGGGTCCGGGAAAAACACCTCGACACTCGGCATTCTGACCGTCGCGAGCAATTTCCCTTTCGAAGTAACGGAGCGAAGATTAAAAGCGCCGCCTACGGGTATGGCAGTCATCCGGAAACCGAACGCTTCCATCGGAGTTGCCAGAAGGTCGAAGGACTCACGTAAACAGATTGATCGCTGCTCGAGTCGCGGCTTCAACCGATCATTCCATTTCGCGCTTTGCACGGCCAGTATGCGCTGCTAAGCGCCTGACGGATCAGGCGCCGGCCAGCAGGAAGGTGGTGAGGCCGAGCATCAGCCCCGCGAGCCCGAGGATGAGCGTGGCCAGCACGCCGCCCTGGATCCACAGCGCGCGAAACATGTCGGCGCGCAACTCTTTGATGTCGGCTTTTCTCTCGGCGCGCAATTCTGTGGTTTCGGCGCGCAACTCCGCAATGTCGGCCTTGGTTTCGGCGCGCAACTCCGCAATGTCGGCCTTGGTCGCCATGTTCGTTTCCACCTGAAACGAAAGCCGTTCCATGGCCTTGACCATCTCGATGTTGAGCGGCGCCCTGTTCACCAGATCCACCATCGCCTCCGCCTGCTTTTTCGGGCAGCCGGCCCGTTCCAATTTCCGTATTTCGGCATGCGTGTCGAATGCAGCTTCAGACATGTTCATCCTCCTTGATACTCGTGGGACAAGCCCCGCCGGCCCGTTCCTTCCCGCCTGTTTTAGCCGAATCGCGATTGCGACGTCAAGAGGAAGCGCGCCTCGGTCTCCGGCGACACCCCGTACTAGCCGGGAGCCAGGGCATGTCCCTCGCGGCGTCCCGCCCTCCCGAGAAGGCGGGACGCCTTCGCTCCCAGGGAGGGTATCCCGCCCTTCTAGCCCAATTCCTCGCGCAGGCCCTTGACGAGGCCGACGCACATGCACAGCAGCACCAGGGTGAAAGGCAGACCCACCGCAAGGGTCAACGCCTGCAGCGAGGCCATGCCGCCGCCCAGCATCAACGCCATCGCGGCCGTGCCGGCGAGCAGACACCAGAAGGCGCGCTGTTGCACCGGCGCGTCCATCTTGCCGCCGGCGGTAATGGTGTCCATCACGAGCGATCCCGAATCGGCCGACGTGACGAAGAAGATCGTGATCAGGAATACGCTGACGGCGGAGACGAATCCGGTCATCGGCAATGGCTCCAGCATCTTGAAAAGGGCCAGTTCGGGCACCGATTCCGCCACACCCCTGTAGTCGTCCGAAAAGTACTGGTCCAGGGCGGTGCCGCCGAACGTCGCCATCCACAGAACGCCGATGATCGTGGGGACGATCAGCACCCAGGTGATGAACTCGCGCACGGTGCGCCCAAAACTGATGCGCGCGATGAACATGCCCACGAACGGCGCCCAGGCGACCCACCAGGCCCAGTAGAACGTCGACCAGTCACGCACGAAAGCCACGTCTTCACGGCCGATCCAGTTGCTCAGCGCCGGCAGGTAGTAGATGTAATCGACGCTGGCTTGTGCGATCGTCGCGAGAATCACCAGCGTGGGCCCCGCGATCAGGACGAACGACCACAACAGGCCCGCAAGCACCATGTTGATCCAGCTAAGGCGCTTGACGCCCTTGTCCAGCCCCGCGATGACGGACGCCAGCGCGATGCCGATGATCACCATGATCAGGATGGCCCGGGTGGCGGTGGTCGCGGGAATCCCGAAAAGGTATTGCAATCCGCCGGCGATCTGCTCGGCGCCGAAGCCCAGCGATACCGCCAGCCCGAAAAGGGTCGCCAGCACCGCAACGGTGTCCACCGCGTGGCCGAAGGGGCCCCAGACGGACTTGCCGATCAGCGGGAAGAACCCGGAGCGTAGCGTGAGCGGCATGCCGCGATTGAAGCAGAAGAACGCCAGCGACAGGCCGGCCACCGCGTAGATCGCCCAGGCGTGCAGCCCCCAATGCAGGATCGCGGCGGACATGCCGGCGGCGCGCGCCGCGCCGGTGTCGGCGGGATCGATGCCGAGCGGGGGCGCCAGAGTGTGAGTCACCGGCTCCAGGACGCCGAAGAACATCAGGCCGATACCCACGCCGGCCGCAAACAGCATGGCCAGCCACGCGGAATAGCCGTATTCCGGCTTTGCGCGCATACCGCCAAGCCGAATCCGCCCCAACGGGGACAGCGCGACGCCGAAGCAGAACAGGACGAAGAGGTTCGCCGCAGCGAAGTAGAACCAGTCGAACGTCGTGGTCGTCCAGACCCTCAGATCGGCGAAAAGGGTCGCCGCCTGCTCAAGAAACAACAGCGTGCCGATCACGAGCATGACCACGAGCGCGGCGGAAACGATGAAGACCGGGTTGTGGATGTCGAGATTGAAGACCCGAATGTTGTGCTCGCCGATTTCGTGGCCGATATCCGGCGCTGCGCGCGCCGTGGACTCAGACGTCATATCGCGTAGCGCCGCCGGACGTCTTCGCCCAGCGCACCTTTAAGCGGATCGAGCCAGGGTTCGTAATTGCGCCAGTAGTCGAGACCCGACTGGAATATCGGCTGGCGGACCTGCTCGGAACTGGGCGTGCGGACCGCCCGGTCCGTACGGTAAAAGCTCAGGCACTCCGGTTCGAATTCCAGTCCGCAGTGGTCGAGGATCCGGCGCACCTGCGTTTCCAGGTCGCCTACCACGTCTTCGTACTGGACGCACAGCACCTTGCCGGGAAGAACCGCGTCCCAGTGATCCATGAGTTCCACGTAGTCGCGATAGTACTGGCCGAGGTCCGCCAGGTCGTAGGTGAATTGCTGGCCTTCCGCGAAGAGCTGCTTGTAGCCGCTGAAACCGCAGGCCATGGGATGCCGCCGGGCGTCGATGATCTTCGCGTTGGGCAATATCAGGTGAATCAGTCCGATGTAGCGGAAGTTGTTCGGCATCTTGTCGACGAAAAACGGCGCGCCCTGCCGGTGTATCCGCGTATCGTCGATGTACTGCTGCCCGAACTGGCGGAGTTCCTCATCGGACAGGGTAGCCAGGATATCGGGATAGCCCGGCTCGTCCCGTTTTAATCCGCGACGGCGCAGCTGCTGTGACAGCGACAGGATGTTCGGCAGTTCCAGGGTGCCGTCCACCCTGGAATGGGACGAGAGGATCTGTTCCAGCAGGGTCGAGCCGGCACGGGGCAGTCCCACGACCAGAATCGGGTCACCAGCCGACTCTCCCGCCCTGGCCCCGCGAGCCAATGCCTCGGCTGTGCACACGCGGCTCTGGGCGCGCAGTTCTTCCGTCATCTTGTCCGCGTCGTAGGTGCTCAGCATTTTCTTGAAGCGGTTTCCCTGCTCGTAATAGCGGAAGGAAGTCTCGAATTCATCGCGGTCTTCGTAGGCCTTGCCCAGGGCGAAACTCAATTGCACCCGGTCCGTGCGCGACAAGCCTTCATCGCGCGCCTGCACATGCATTCGCTCGAGTTCGCGGTCATCGAAGGTGTAAACCTTGAGGTTGGCCAGCGAGTACCAGGCGTCGCCATGCCGCGGTTGGTTCGCAATCGCCGCCCGGTACGACGCCACCGCCTCGTCGTACCGGCCACTTGTCTTGTAGGCATGACCCTTCGAGGTGAGCGTGACCGGATCTCCGGGCAGCCGCTCCAGCACCCTGTCGAACAGGCTCAGCGCCGCATCGTAGTCGCCGGTCTGCATGCTCACGATCGCATGGATGGACTGGAACTGAGGGTCACCGGGCGAATTGTCGAGCAGCCGCCCGGACTGCTCAAGGGCCTGGCCGAATTTTTGCCGTTTCCTGAGCACCTGGATGTAGTCGATATGCACTCGCACGTTGTTCGGCTCGAACCGGTGCGCGGATTCAAGCAGGAACTCGGCGTCCGCCAGCACGCCGAAGCGGATGCCGATGTCGGCCAGCAACCGCATGGCCTCCACGTGGTGCGGCGTCTTTTGCAGAAACTTCCGGCAAAGTTCCTCCGCCCTGAGCAGCTTGCCCTGACCGATCAGGTCGATGACGGCGAGGAGCGGTCGCGGCAACTGCTCGAAGTAATCCAGTTGCGCCTGGACTCGCGCGGCCTGCCGGGAACGGCCCTGATGGCGCAGGATCCGGAGTTGTTCACGCCAGCTCGCAACCAGCCCGGGATTGAAACGGCAGGCGCGCTCGTAACTCCCCAGCGCGTGACCGGGCCGTCCCGAATCACGGTATGTATGGCCTTCCTCCTGGTGCGCACGGCCGCTCTCGGGCGCGAGCGCCTTCAGCCTGGCGAGCGTAGCCAGCGCCGCGTCGAACTCGCCGCGATAGCGACGGCAGACTGCAGTCATGTACAGCGCGTTGGTGTTTTCCGGTTCGTCGAGAAGGATGGCTTCCAGGCCGGCCAGGGCCTCCCCGTAGCGTTTCGCGACGATTCTGTCCTGAATGGAAGCAAGCGTGGGATCGTCGGGCGGAGGGCCACTAGCCTTACCGCGTCCCCCGGACGCAACGGCGGCATCCCCCGAGGGGGATACCGAGTCGGCATCTGCTTCCGGAACCGTGTCGGTCAGAAGTTCAGACTCGCGCGTACGCCGAATGTCCTGGGTTGCGCGTAGGTGACGTGCTTGGTATCGAACACGAATGAGCGCGACACCTCGGCCCGTTCATCCGTCAGGTTGCTGCCGTAAAGCGTCACCGACCAGTTGTCGCTGGCCACGCCCGCCGTCAGGCCGAGCATCATCCAACTGTCGATCAGGTCGCGGTTGATGGTGATGATGTCGCTGTACGAATCCGCGGACCACGAAATCATGGGCATGACGTGCGCCGTCCACCCGGTGGCCTGCAGGGTCCACTCGTAGCGCGCCCGCAGATTGCCCTGGTTACCTGGAGCGAAGGCTAGCTCGTCCCCCTCGCGCACATCGTTGGTGGGGGTGATCTTCCTCGTTATCTCCGAATCGAGCAACGACAGGGCTCCGGCGATGGTGAGCCCATCGATCCCGGGGGGCAGCCAGACGAAGTCCGCCTCCAGACCCCTCACCCTGGCATCCGCGGCGTTATCCGAGAAGAACAGGTTGACGATACTGGTATCGAATATCGTGGTCTGCAGGTTGTCGATATCGATATTGAACAACGCTGCGTTTATACGCAAGGCGTTACCGAAATCGACCTTCATGCCCACCTCGAGATTGACGACTTCGTCTGTCTGCAGCACGTAAGGCACCACGAAACCGCTGCCGTCCGCGCTCGTGCGCCCGCCTGGACGATTCAGCAGGCCGGGACGGAAGCCTTCCGAAAGCGTGACGTAGTACAGATGCGCGGGCTGCGGCCGCCAGCCGAGCGTTGCCTTGTAGATCGTGCCGTCGGCCACCGCCTTGTCGGGTGCGCCCGGCACTGTGCTGTCGGGCGCGAACTGCCTGGAGATGTTGGTGCCGAAAGCCTGCGCGTCGGCGGTCTGGCCAAAGTTGTAGAACGACGAGTTGGCGCTGCCCTCCAGATCAACCTCGATCTCGTAGTTGCGCGCGCCGAGCGTCACAGTGAACTGCTCGTTCAGGTCGAAGTCCAGTTCACCGAACACGCCCAACTGCTCATCCGTGCGCCTGATGTCGTTGCGGAATATGACGCCGGGTGGGAACGGTCCCGGGTAGGTGTAATAACCTTCGCCGGCATTGCCGACCAGCCCCGATACCTGCGTATTGGTCAGCGGGTAGTTCGGACCCCATCCCGCCACGCCGTTGAATCCGATGGCCTTGAGGGAACCGGGATAGGTGAAGTCGTTGACCTCGATGAGTTCCAGTTCGCTGGAGAACACACCGCCCTGAAGGCGCCAGCGGTTGGCCGGGTCCGTGGTGAAGCGGATCTCGTGAGTCTGAACTTCGAGCTTGTTGAGGCTGTCCACGAACAGTTGCGGCTCATTGCAGGTGCCGGCCGGAGCCGCCGAGCCCGGATACGTCACGCTGCCGTCGCAAATGTAGTACGGCAGGTACTGGCCCACGAACAGGTAGTCCGAGTAGTCGACGATCTGGTCCGACTGCCGGTCCGTGAACGCGCCGGTGTAGATGACGTCAAGGGCCGCCAGCCGGCCCGTGAGGGTCCAGGCGGTGTTGTCGATGGAATCCTCGATGCCCTCGTTCACGTAGCGGGAGATTTCCAGGTCGCCGATATCGGGATCGGCGAAGAACACGCCGTCCGCTTCGGTGTCCTGGGTCGTGTGCGAAACGAGCAGATCCCAGTTGTCGGTGATTTCCCACTTCGCGGAGATACGGCCGCCGGTGTAGGTGACTTCATTGATGTCTTCGCCGGCGACAACACTGTTGTCCGCCGGAACGAAATTGACGCCGGAGAGATCCGCTCCCGCCTGGAATCCGGCCCGGTGCGCGGCGACCGGCACCCCGTTCTTGCGAACCGTGCCCTGGGGTCTGAATCGCGCACTCTCGCGGGTGTCCCTCGTGGCGGCTACATTGTCGATCCAGCCGCCCTTGCTGTCGCTGTAGACGACGCCTCGCAAACCGAAGTTGTCGCTGATCGGAATGTTCATGACGACTTCGACGCTGGCGCCCGTGTCACCGCCGCTGATCGTGTTCGCGCCGAGCTTCGCATTGCCGTAAAACTCGTTCAGGTCCGGCTTGTTCGTGATCAGGCGGACGTTGCCGGCCTGGGAACTGGCGCCGAACAACGTGCCCTGCGGACCCGAGAGCACTTCGATGCGCGCCAGGTCCGCCGCGTAGACGTCGAGATTGCGGCCCGGGTGCGCCAGCGGCTGCTCGTCCAGGTAGAAGGCGACGTTGGGCGCCAGACCCGCCACGCCGGCCACTGTCAGGTTCGGCGTCGTGGATGCGACGCCGCGGATGTAGATGGTGTTCTGACCCGGTCCGCTGCCGCCGGCGGTCACGCTCGGCAACTGCAGCACGTAGTCCGCGAAAGTGGTGACGCCGAGCTCAGTGATCTCCCGGGAGTCGAGGGCGGTCACGGCCAGGGGGACATCCTGCAGCGATTCCTGGACGCGCCTCGCCGTAACCACGATCTCGTCGAGCATTCGTGCGCCGGCATCCTCCTGCGCCGCGACCGGCGCGCCGGCCACCGACAGTGCGACAGCGGCGGACAACAGGGTATGTTTCGGTTGCAAGTGAACAGGCATGGCGCGAATCCTCCCGGAGGACCAATCTTCCCCCCGAAGACATATCATAGACCAATCCCTGAGCCGCTTTCGGAGCCTTGTTGCCGGAACACTCGCCGATGCCCCACCAGCCGGATATAGAAATCGCCCGCGCGGCAAAAATGCTGCCGATACTCGAGGTCGCGGACAGGCTCGGCATCGCGGAACACACGGAACCCTACGGCAAGACCAAGGGCAAGGTCGACCATGCCGCCGTCGGGGCCGTGCGGCCGGACGCAAGGGGCAGGCTCGTTCTGGTGACGGCGGTGTCGCCGACGCCGGCCGGCGAAGGCAAGACCACGACCACGATCGGGCTGGGCGACGCACTCAACCGCATTGGAAAGAAGGCGCTGATCTGCCTTCGCGAACCGAGCCTCGGCCCGTGCTTCGGCATGAAGGGGGGCGCGGCGGGCGGCGGTTACGCGCAGGTCGTGCCGATGACCGACATCAACCTGCATTTCACCGGCGACCTCCACGCGATCGGCGCCGCGCACAACCTGCTCGCCGCCTTGATCGACAACCACGTTCACTGGGGCGGCGAACCCGCCATCGATCCAAGGCGCATCACCTGGCGTCGCGTGCTCGACATGAACGACCGCGCGCTCCGGCACACGACGACCGGCCTTGGCGGAACCGCCCACGGCGTTCCGCGCGAGACGGGCTTCGATATCACCAGCACTTCGGAGATCATGGCGATCTTCTGCCTGGCAAAGGACCTGGCCGACCTGGAGCAGCGCCTGAGCAGGATCGTCGTGGGTTACGGCCGCGACCTCAAGCCCGTCACGGCCGGAGACCTGGACGCGCAGGGGGCCATGACCGCCCTCCTCCGCGACGCCTTTTCGCCGAACCTCGTGCAAACGCTCGAGAACAATCCCGCATTCATCCACGGCGGACCGTTCGCCAACATCGCGCACGGCTGCAATTCGGCGGTTGCGACGCGGACCGCGCTGAAACTCGCCGACTACGTGGTGACCGAGGCCGGGTTCGGCGCCGACCTGGGCGCGGAGAAATTCTTCGACATCAAGTGCCGCACCGCGGGCCTGGTGCCCGATGCGGTGGTACTGGTAGCCACGACCAAGGCGCTCAAGATGAACGGCGGCGTCCAGAAAGACGGCCTTCAGGCGGAGAACAGCCAGGCGGTGGCGGACGGCTGCATCAACCTTGGGCGGCATCTCGCCATCCTCGATCGATTCGGAGTTCCCGCGACCGTGGCCATCAATCGCTTTGAGACCGACAGCGACGCCGAAATCGGCGCCATCGCGGATTACTGCGGCCGGCGGGGCGTGGCCGCCATCGAGTGCCGGCACTGGGCGGAGGGCGGCGCCGGCGCGGCCGAACTCGCCGGACACGTCGCGGATCTGGCCGATTCGGCGCAAAGCGATTTCAGGCTGCTCTACGAGGACGGCCTGGAGTTGTGGGAGAAAGCCCGCCGGATCGCGCAGGAGATCTACGGCGCCCAGGACATCGTCGCATCCGCAAAAGTGCAAAACGAGTTCGCGCGTCTGCAGGCCAGCAGTTACGGCCGGTTTCCGGTGTGCATGGCCAAGACGCAGTACAGTTTCTCGACCAATCCTGCCCTGCTGGGGGCGCCCACGGACCATATCGTGGAAATCCGCGAAGTCCGTCTCGCAGCCGGCGCCGGATTTGTCGTGGCCATCTGCGGTTCCATCATGACCATGCCGGGGCTACCGAGAAAACCCGCCGCGCAGGACATCCGCGTCAATTCCGAAGGCCTGATCGAAGGCCTGTTCTGAGCCGCCTGCCATCTTGCGCGTCCCCGATCCGAGGAGCGCGGGAGAGCCTTTCAGGCCGCGGCATTAGCCGTCTTTCCATGCTGTAACACTGGTATGATGCATACCGTCTCCGCGCCGCACGGGGCCTTGCATGAGCAGCAACCCGCAACACAGGCGACACACTGGCCGAAAGCGGCGCGGCGGCCGCGCCGCGAAGTTCGCCGCGCGGCGGCGCGGAACTGCGAAGGAGCTCGCGGCCTGGATCGATCGCAGCATTCCCTTTTTCGAGGTTCTGGATACTGAAGCGCTGGAGTTGATCGAGCACAACGCCGACACAGTGCTTGAGGAAATCGGCATCGAGTTCCGTGCGTTCCCGCGGGCGCTCGAACTCCTGAAGGAAGCGGGCGCCGACG
>JAPPHC010000044.1 GCA_028821145.1 Gammaproteobacteria bacterium
CGCGTCTGCCAATTCCGCCACCTCGGCACGATGTTGCCTTGCGAACCCGGCGCGGCTACCTGCCGCTGGGACGCCAAGGCGCTTGGAACAGGCCGAAATTTTGCGTTTTACCGCTCCATATGTCAATGATTTCCCGGTTTTTCGAAGATGCCGACGGCGATCGAACAGCGCGTAATTTCTGAAGCCGGGCTCAGGGCGTTCTGGCCCGAGCGCGTTCGCGGGCATGCCGAGCGAATCGCCGCGCGCCCTCCCTCCGCCGGCGAGCGGGAAGACCTGCGGGAACTGCCGCTGGTGACCATTGACGGCGCCAACGCGCGCGATTTCGACGACGCCGTTCTCGCTGAACCCGCCGGCGCCGGCTGGCGCGTCATTGTGGCGATCGCGGACGTTTCGCATTACGTACGTCCGGCCGATCCGCTGGACCGGGAGGCCGCCCGCCGCGGCGTGTCGGTGTATTTCCCGGGCTCGGTGTTGCCGATGCTTCCCGAAGTGCTCTCAAACGATCTGTGCTCCCTCAAGCCGGGCGTGGACCGGCTTTGCCTGGCCTGCGAAATGCATCTCGATGCCCGCGGTCGCCTCAAGTCCTGGCGGTTCTTCCGCGCCGTCATGCGGTCGGCCGCCAGGCTCACGTATTCGGGCGTTCACACCGCAATCGAGGCAGGCAACGCGAAGTCGCGCCGCGAACTGGGTGCGCTGCTGGAACCGGTGGAACGGCTCTACGCGGTCTGGCGCCTGCTGGCCATGGTCCGCCGCCGCCGCGGCGCGCTGGAAGTGGACCTGCCGGAAACCCTGGTCCGCCTGGGGCCCAACGGCGAAGTGCGGTCGATGGAGCAGGCTGAGCGTTACAACGCCCACAGGGTGATCGAGGAACTGATGATCGCCGCCAATGTCGCCACCGCCCGGTTCCTGGGCCGGGCGCGGATGCCCGCGCTGTACCGGGTGCATTCGCCGCCCGACGCGGAAGGCTTCGAGGAACTCCGCCACCTGTTTGCCGGCGCGGGGCATCCGCTTTCCGAGGCGGCCGGCCGCAATCCCGATGAGATTAACCGGGCGTTGCGGGCGCTTCGAGGACAGCCCTCATACGAAACCATCGCGGTAGCAACGCTCAAGTGCATGCAGCAGGCCTGTTACCAGCCGGCCAATATCGGCCACTACGGCCTGGCGCTGAAGTCCTACACGCACTTCACCTCGCCGATTCGCCGCTACCCGGACCTGCTGGCGCATCGCGCGATCAAGCACCTGATCGACGGCGGCCGGGGCGAAGCCGCGCCGCTGCGCGGAAACGAGCTGGCTCAAACAGGTTCGACCTGCTCGGAGAGGGAACGTCTGGCGGAGAAAGCAATGCGAACGGCGGTAAAGGCCTACAAGCTGCGCTATCTGTCCGGTTGTCTCGGCGACACCCTCGACGCCGTGGTGTCGCATGCAAGCGGCAAGGGACTGTTCGTGCAGGTGCCGGAAGTCGGCATGAAAGGGATGATCCCGCGCTGGCGCCTGCCGTCCAGGCGGGGCCGCCGCAACCGCGACGGGCGGGGCGCAAAGGGCCTGCACGGTTTTGCCCTGGGTCAGCAAGTGCTCGTGCGCGTTGCCCGAGTGGACGAGGAGCGGGGGCACCTTGACCTCGATCTGCTGGCCGGTTGATCGTTCCCGTATAATCGCTCCCCACGCTGCGGGCTTCGGCCTGCGTTTTCTCCTTAGCCGCACCGCGCCGGCGGGCGGCCAAAGACCATTGAGGAGTTCCATTGCGACACTACGAAATCATGCTTCTGATCCATCCGGATCAGAGTGAGCGGGCCCGCGTAATGATGGATCGTTACGTGGGCATCATTGAAGGCGGCGAGGGCCAGGTTCATCGCAACGAGGACCTGGGCAGGCGCATGCTGGCCTATCCCATCGCCAAGGTGCAAAAGGCGCACTACATGCTGCTGAACGTGGAGTGCGGGCAGGACACGCTGGACGAGCTGGTGGGCGCGTTGCACTTCAGCGACGCGGTGCTGCGCCACCTGGTTGTGCGCCGCGAAGAGGCCGTTACGGACAAATCGGTTCTGGCCAGGGCGGCCGAGAAGGAAGCGGCGCGGGAGAGCCGCGAGTTTCCGTACGACAAGGAACTCGCCCACGGCCGCCGCGCGAAGCGCGAGGAGGCCGGTGAGACGGACGACAAGGCGAAGGCGGCCGCCGAAGACGCGCCTGCCTCCGACGACGACGCGCCGGCCTCCGAGGACGCGCCGGAGGCCGACACGGCTCCGGAAGCCGAAGCCGCCGGGGCCGACGATGCGGAACCGGAAGCCGATGCGGCGCCGGAATCGACGGACGAGCCCGCTGAACCGGAGGAAGAGTCGGCCGAGGCTGCAGATGACGACCAGGCGGCAGAAGACGACGAGGCGGCAGAAGAAGACCAGGCCGCGGATGAAACGGCGGCTGAAGGCGAGGAGGCAACGGATGCCTCCGCCGACGAGCCCGCCGGGGAAGCGGACGATCAGACAGGGGACGAATCCGGGGAAGGCGATGCGCCGGTCGACGATGCCGCCGCCGGGGACGACGAGGACCCGAAGGAGGAGAAGGAATGAACCGCTACAACCGCCGCCGCCGCTACTGCAAGTTCACGGCCGAGGGCATAAAGGAGATCGACTACAAGGACGTGGGCCTGCTTCGACAGTTCGTGACCGAGACGGGCAAGATCATTCCGGCCCGCACCACCGGAACCTCCGCGAAATACCAGAGGCAGCTCGCGCTTGCCGTGAAGCGGGCCCGCTATCTCGCCCTGCTGCCTTACACTGACCAGCAGAAGTAGGGCCGTCATGCGGATCATTCTCCTGGAAACAGTCGAGAGCCTCGGCGGAATCGGGGACATCGTGGACGTACGCGCGGGATACGGGCGCAACTACCTGCTGCCGCAGGGCAAGGCGGCGCCCGCCACCGAAGAGCAGATCGCCGCGTTCGAAGAGCGGCGCTCCGAATTGATGGCGATGGAAAAGGAACGCATGGCCGCCACCACGGCCCGGGCGGCGCAGGTGCAGGCGGTTCTGCCGCTCACCATCATCGCCAACGCCGGCCCGGTGGGCAAGCTGTACGGTTCGGTCGGTCCGGCGGAGATTTCCGCCGGTTTCGAGGAAGCCGGCGTGGAAGTGTCGCGCTCGGAAGTGCAGATGCCCGACGGTCCGATCAAGGAACTGGGCGAGCATCCCGTTACGCTCAAGCTGCATGCCGACGTGCAGCAGGAGGCCACGATCCGCGTGGTCGGACAGGCGGGCGAGACGGAGGTGTTGCCGGGGGCCGAGCCGTTGCCCGCGGACGAGGACGAAGAAGCGGAAGAGACGTTGGCGGCAGCCGGCGACGCGGCCGCGGACACGGACGGGGAAGACCCGGAATTGGGGCCGGCGGCGGATGAGGCGGATGATGATGCCGCCGGGGACGAGCCGCAGGTCCAGGCCGCGGATTCCGCCGGAGATGGCTGAGAGCGATCTTCTTCCCTCTTCGGTTGACGCCGAGCGCGCTTTGCTTGGCGGCCTCATGCTGGATAACGATACCTGGGATGAGGTGGCGGATCTGCTGGCGGGCGGCGATTTCTCCCGCGACGACCACCGCCTGATTTTCGGCGCGATACGCGACCTCATCAACGGCGGCAGGCACTGCGACAACCTGACCGTCTGCGAGCATCTCCGCTCGCGCGAACAACTGGACGACGCCGGCGGCGCCGGATATGTCGGAAATCTGCTGCTCGGCACGCCCAGCGCGGCCAACGTCGAGACCTATGCCCGGATCGTTCGCGACATGTCGATACTGCGCCAGCTGGCGCGGGCGGGGAGGCGGATTACCGGGCGGGTGCTGAAGACCGGCGGCCGGGAGGCCGAGGAACTTCTGGAGGAAGCGGAGCAGGAAATCTTCGCGATCAACGAGCAGAGTTACAAGGGCGACCTCGACGAGCTGGGCATGGGCGAGGCGTTTCGCGCCGAACTGGTCAACTGGCTGCGCGAGCGGGAGAAGAGCGGCGAGGCGGTGACCGGAGTGGCCACGGGGCTGACCGATTTCGACAACCTGACGGCCGGGCTTCAGAATGGCGACCTGGTCATACTGGCCGGGCGTCCCTCACTGGGCAAGACGTCCCTGGCCCTGACGATCGCGCAATCGGCCGTGCTGAGCCAGAAGCCGGTATCGGCCCTGCTGTTCAGCCTCGAGATGCCCAAGAAGCAGATCGCGCTGCGGCTGCTTTCCTCGCTGGGAGAAATCGACCATGCGGATCTTCGCATCGGCAGGATCGGGCGTAACTGGAGCAAGGTCAACAGTGCGCTGAACATGCTGAAGGAAGCGCCGCTGCTGATCGACGATTCCCAGTTGCTGACGCCCGACCGGATTCGCTCGCGGGCCCGGCGGGTATCGCGCTCCGAGGCGCGCGCGGGGCGCAAGCTTGGCCTGGTCCTGGTGGACTACCTGCAACTGATCGATGCGTCGCCTTCCGAACGGCGCGACGTCAACCGGGCCATAGAGCTTGGGGCCATTTCCAAGTCCCTCAAGGCCCTGGCGCGGGAGCTGGACGTGCCCGTAGTGGTCCTGTCGCAGTTGAACCGTGAGGTGGAACGACGGCCGGACCGGCGCGTGCAACTCTCCGACCTGCGCGATTCCGGGGCAATCGAGCAGGATGCCGATGTCGTTGCCTTTGTTACGTTGCCGGAGAGCCAGGAGAAACAGGATCTCTACCATGTCAACAAGCGCGTGCTGCACGTGGCCAAGCAGCGCAACGGACCCACCGGTGAATGCGAGGTGTACTTCGAAAGCGCCTGCATGCGCTTCCGCGACCTGCAGCCCGGCGACGCCGAGGAAGAGCTGCCACCGGCTCCTTCCGTCGAGTATTAGGGCCCGTTAACATCGGGCCCTAAGGCGACTGGTCCGCGCAGCAGCGCCAGCGAACATCGCAAGTGCTCCACGCAGGCTGGGGAGGGCGAAATCAGTAATACCGCCGACCGGGTGCTGGAAGCGTTCGCTCCGAACGGTCCGCTGTCTTCCGCGATCGAGAGTTTTGTCGCGCGCGAGGGGCAGCAGGAGATGGCGCTGGCCGTGGCCGAGACCCTGGCCGACGGCGGTTGCCTGATCGCCGAGGCCGGAGCGGGCGCAGGGAAGACACTGGCCTATCTCGTTCCGGCCTTGCTCGCCGGGCGCCGCGCGGTCATCTCCACCTATTCGCGCAACCTCCAGGACCAGCTGTTCCTGCGCGACCTGCCGCAGGTGGGCGAGGCGCTGGGGCGGCCGGTCAGGGTGCGCATGCTGAAGGGCCGCGCCAACTACCTGTGCCGCTATCGTCTCGCGCTGGCCGCCGACAAACCGGGCGAACTCGACGGCAGGGAACGCGTTGACCTGGAGAGCGTCCAGGCCTGGGCCGGACACACCGTTTCGGGGGACCTGGCCCGCTGCGAAGGCGTGCCCGAGAATGCGCCGATCCTGAGAAGGGTTACCTCTACGCGCGAGAACTGCCTGGGCAAGGAATGCCCGGATTTCGAGTCCTGCCACGTTTTCCGGGCCCGGGAACAGGCCGCGCAAGCACGGGTCGTGGTGGTGAACCACCATGTACTGATGGCCGATCTTCAACTCAAGGCGGCCGGCGCGGAAGGGCTGTTGCCGAAGTTCGACTGTCTGGTCGTGGACGAAGCCCACGCGTTACCGGAAGTGGCGCGTGAGAGCCTTGCATTAAGCCTCGGCACGGGACAGATCCTGGATGCCTTGGGGGACGTACAGCGCGAGGCGCTGGCCGCGGGCGTCTGGACGGAAGTGGAAGAGGAGCACGACGCGCTGCGTAACGCAGTGCGCGATCTGCGCCTGGCCTGCCCGCGGGATCCGGGAGAGAGCGACTGGGCGCCGAAAATGCTTGGCCGCGAGATCGAGATGCTCGATTTCGCGATGGAGCAGTTGATCGAGTGTTGCGAGGACGCCGCCGAAGAGGAGCAGGACGCTCTGGTTCTCGCCACCGCCGGCCTGCGGGACATGCGTGACCGCCTTGAATACATGTCCGGAGCCCTGGATGAACTGCGCGGGGACCAGGAGTTCGAGTACGCGGATTACGCCTACCCGGATGCCGATTTCGATGCCGACCCGGCCGTGCCCGGGAACTTCCGCGCCGGCTGGATCCGCACCACGCGCAGCCAGGTCACCCTGAATCTGACCCCGGTGAACATCGCCGGGGAATTCCAGCGCCTGGTGGACAAGACCGAGGCGTCGTGGATCTTTTCCTCGGCCACGCTGAGCATCGACGGTGATTTCACGCATTTTGCGCGGCGCCTTGGATTCGAGGACGTGCGCGAGCTGCTGGTGGCCAGCCCCTATGACTACCGGCGCAACACCTTGCTGTATGTTCCGCAGAATCTGCCGATCCCGGGGCGCACGGCGGAAGGGTACACCGAGGCGGTACTGGAGGCGGCCCTGCCGGTGGCGGCCGCTGCCGGCGGAAGAGCGTTCTTTCTGTTTACCAGTTACCGGGCGCTGGACGAGGCGCGGGAAGTGCTCGGCGACGATCCCGTATGGAAGGACCGTTTCGTCGCCCAGGGCGCGGGCAAGCCGCGCAGCCTGCTGCTGGAGGAATTCAGGAGCCGGAAAGATTGCATCCTCCTGGGCACCCGGAGTTTCTGGCAGGGCGTGGACGTGCGCGGGAACGACCTGATTCTCGTGGTCATCGACCGACTGCCGTTCGAGGCGCCCGCAAACCCCGTTTACCGGGCCCGTCAGCAGGCTGTCCGGGCGCGTGGCGGCGATCCCTTCAACGAGATATCGCTGCCCGAGGCGGTGCTTGCGCTGAAGCAGGGCGCAGGCAGGCTGGTGCGCGGCGAGAGCGACAAGGGTATCGTGATGATCTGCGATCAGCGCCTGCTGACCAGGGGCTATGGCCGCCGCTTTCTGGCCAGCCTGCCGCCGATGCCGCTGACCCGCGATCCCGGCGAGGCCCTGCGCTTCATGACCCGCGTTGCCGGCGAGCCGCGCCTGGAGGCGGCATGAGCGGTTTTCGCTGTCTGGCGCTGGAGACCGGCGTGCGGCCATCGACCGTTGCCGCCTGCAATGGAGATCGGCATTTCGAGACGTCTGTGCCCAGCGGCGCAAAGATCGCGGCTGCCCTGTATGAAACGATAGACAAGGTCCTGGACGAGGTCGATATCTCGCTCGATGACCTCGATTGCATCGCCTTCGGGCGCGGCCCGGGCGCATTCACCGGTCTGCGCGTAGCGGCCGCCGCGGCCCAGGGCCTGGCAACGGGCCTGGGGATCCGGGTGTGCGCGGTTTCCAGCCTCGCCGCCCTGGCGCAGGATGCCTGGGATCGCGCACCCGGACGCACGTGGATTGCGCCTGCTCTGCCCGCAGGGCGCGAACAGCTGTACCTGGGCTGGTACCGGATCGGCGATTCAGGCCTCGTGTCGCCCCAGGCGGACGACTGGCTTGCGCCGACGGCCCAATCCCGCTTGCCGGGAACCGCGCGTTTCGTCGCCGCCGGCAAGATCTGGTCCGAGGACGAGGCCCTGCCGGCTGCAAACGCAAGCCGAATAGCCGCGGTGGCGGACAGCGCCGCTCCCCGCGCACGCGCGGTGCTTCGCCTGGCGAAGCAGGAATACGGCGAAGGCCGCCTGCTGCGACCGGAGGACGCCCGGCCCGTCTATCTGCGGAGTGCGCTGGGGGACCCTGCCTACAAGGCCTGATCCAGGTCCTCGAGAATATCGTCGATATGCTCGATCCCGACGCACAGCCGGATCATGTCGGGCGTCACGCCGGCTCCCGCCTGCTCTTCCTCGCTCAGTTGCCGGTGCGTGGTCGAAGCGGGATGCGCGGCCAGCGACTTGGCGTCGCCGATATTGACCAGCCGCCGGAAAAGCTTGAGCGCGTCGTAGAACTTCACGCCGGCCTCGAAGCCGCCTTTCACGCCGAAACTCAGCAGGGCCGACGGGCGCCCGTTCGTGTACTTCTGCGCAAGGTCGTAGTACGGGGACTCCGGCAGGCCCGCGTAGTGCACCCACGCCACGCGCGGGTGCTCCTTGAGGTAGTTGGCCACGGCGAAGGCATTGTCGATGTGCCGCTCCAGGCGCAGTGACAGCGTTTCGACGCCCTGCAGAATCAGGAAGGCATTCAGCGGACTCAGGGCCGATCCGGTATTCCGCAAGGGCACGGTCCGGGCGCGGCCGATATAGGCTTCCGGCCCGAGGGCTTCGCTGTAGACGACCCCGTGATACGAGGGTTCGGGACGCGTGAGTCCGGGGTAGCGGTCGGCGTGCTCCGTCCACGGGAAGTTGCCGCTGTCGATGATTGCGCCGCCCATCGAGTTGCCGTGCCCGCCGATGTACTTGGTGAGCGAGTGGACCACGATATCGGCGCCGAATTCGAATGGCTTGAGCAGCGGCGGCGGCGTGACCGTGCTGTCGACGATCAGCGGGACGCCGTGGCTGTGAGCCATCTCCGCTATCGCCTCGATGTCGGCGATGTTGCCGGCGGGATTGCCGATCGTTTCCGCGAACACGGCGATGGTCTTCTCGTCGATAAGCCGTTCCAGAGCGGCGGGGCTGTCGTCTTCGGCCAGCCGGACGTCGATGCCCTGCTTCGGAAGCATGTGCGTGAACAGCGTGTAGGTGCCGCCGTAAAGCAACGGCACCGAAACGACGTTGTTGCCCGCTTCGGCGATGTTCAGGATCGAGTAGTTGATCGCCGCGCTTCCCGAACTCACGGCCAGCGCCGCGACGCCGCCCTCCATGGCCGCGAGGCGCTTTTCCAGCACGTCGTTGGTGGGGTTCATGATACGGGTGTAGATATTCCCCGGCACGGCCAGGTTGAACAGGTCCGCGCCATGCTGGGCGTTGTCGAATTCGTACGCCACGGTCTGGTAGATGGGCACGGCGATGGCCTTGGTGGTGGGGTCGGGCTCGTAGCCGCCGTGAATCGCAATAGTTTCCTGTCGCATTGAAGCGCTCCTTGTGGTTGCAGTTGTAGTTGGGGGGTGGGTTTGGTGAAGTATCAGGACGCGCAGTCCCGCATGCCGAAAGCGACCTCGCGGCCGACTCCCTGCATGAAGGGCATACAGCGTTCCGAATGAGCCAGGCGGCACACAAGCCCTATCCAGTTGCTGAACAGGGCCTTGCCGGTGTCACCCCAGGTGTTGTCGAGGTGCGGCTCCATTTCTCCCTCGGGGAACGCGGGCATTGAATCGCCTCGCGCCCTGGCGCGGGTGGCCTGGTCCATGAAAGACTCCACGAGTTCCGCGGCATGGGAGGAAAAGTAATTGTCCGGGTAGGGCGGACGCTCGCCGATCTCACCGGCGAGATAGCGGTTGATTTCGCGCTTGTACTCTTTCAGCAGGCTGTTGTGGTCGTACTCCGGGTGGCCCTGAAAGAAAACAAGTCGTGATTGATCGGGGCTTACGGCCAGATGAACGCCGGCCTCGTCGCTTTCCGCGAGAATGTGCAGGCCCGCGGTTTCAAGCTGTTCGCGGGTGATCTCGTTGAAGCGGGAATGCGGCACGTCGAAGCGCGTGTTGATACCCTGCAGCAAAGGGTGGCGGCGGTTGGTGGCGCGGTGGCTGAAAACGCCCCACTTCTTGTGCCGAAGCGGCCGGCGATCGATGCCGTACAGCTGCTTTACGAGCGCGTGGGTCGCCAGGCAGGAGCAGAGGATGCTGTGCACGTTTTCCTGCGCCCAGTCGATGATCTCCCGAAGCGGGTTCCAGAACGGCTCCTCGTCGAGAGCGGGGTTGCTTACGTTGGCGCCGGAAATGATCAGCGCATCGAGCCGCGTCTCACGCAGCTGCTCGAAAGTCGTGTAGTGCTCGTCGATATGCGCCTGCGCCGCGCCGCTGCGCGGCAGGCATCCCACGGAAAAGAAGTGCGCGTAAAACTGCGCCGGCTGGCTGCAGTTGGCGATCAGGCTCAGGAATTGCCGCTCGGTAATCTCCAGAGCGGCGTCGGGCATCATGTTCAGCACCCCGACATGCAGCTCGCGCGGGTCCAGCGACAGGCTGCTACCGGCGGACAGCACGTCGTAGCCCTGCTCGCGCAGTCTGTCGAAAGAGGGCAGATTGTTGTGCGCCACGAGGGGCATGATGGGATGCAAGCGATAACAATGCGGGGCCGGTGAGTATATGCCCGAATGATCTCGGGTCAAGACGAACCCACTGAAGCGTGCGTATCTATTTCTTCCAGCGGGGGGCGACCAGGCGGCGCTTACCGTCCCTGGACATGGCGATTCCCTTCTCCTGCAGGTTCTCGCGGTCCCACAGCTCGCAGGTGACCTGGCGGTGGCGCTGGTCGAGCGCCTCGCAGTAATTGGTGTAGAGGCAAAGCCGCACTTCATCGCCGCGGCCCGACCGGACCTTTTCGAACCAGTCGGGATCGGCCAGCGCCTGCCGGGCCAGGCCGGCGATATCGCCTTCGCCGTCGGCCAGCACTCTTTCCGCCTGCTCGAAATTGTGCAGGCCGCCGACAGCGACGGTAGGCGTGTCCAGTCCCGCCGACCTTATCGCGGCGCGCACCTGTCCCGCGGGCTGGAGGTTGCGGCCGAACGGCCCCTTCGCGTCGGAGTAGTACGAAGGCATGCACTCGTAGCCGCTGGGTCCGGTGTAGGGATAGGCGGCCCAGCCGACTTTCGGCTGTTTGGCGTCCTCGAACTTGCCCCCGCGCGACAGTGAAATGAAGTCCATGCCCTGCGCCGCCAGGCGGCTGGCGAAGTACGCGGCCTCATCAGTCTCCATGCCGCCGTTCAGGCAGTCCTCGGTGAGCATCCGGCAGCCCACGACATAGTCGTCGCCTACCCGGTCCCGCACGGCCTCGAAGACCTCCACGGGCAGGCGCACCCGGCCTTCGAGGCTGCCGCCGTACCCGTCCTCGCGAGTGTTGAGCGAGGACAGAAACGAGGCCATTGTGTAGGCGTGCGCGTAGTGCAGTTCGACGCCGTCGAAGCCGGCCTCGCGGGCGCGCCCGGCGGCGTCGGCAAACAGGCCGGGGAGCTTCCGGGGGAGGTCTCGGATGTGCGCCAGTTCAGTGTCGGTCACGCGCTCGCGGGCGCCGTATTGCAGCGCTTCCCATTCGCGCTCGTCCAGCACCTCGATGAGCTCCTCGTCGGACATGTCGACCAGGGCCGCCCGGATTTTCGCCTCTGGATCGGATTGAGATAAATTCATTTTATCAATATGATAAGGCTTTATCTTAAGAAACTCATTAAGATATCGTTCGCGCTTGGGGCGCCTGCGTATGCTCAGGAAGTCGATGATCTGAATGAACAGGCGCGTGTAACCGCCACTGGCCTTTCGAACGGTCTCGGTCAGCTTGCGCAGCCCGGGCAAAAAGCGGTCGTGGCCGATCCGCAGCAGCGGTCCCGAGGGAATATCGCGGATACCGGTGGCCTCGACAACGATGGCGCCGGGGCGCCCCTGGGCAAAGCGCCGGTACCAGTCGATGATGTCGGGCGTAACGATGCCGTCTTCGGTGGCGCGCCAGGGGACCATCGCCGGCACCCAGGTCCGTGCGTTAAGCTGGCACTGGCCGTTCCGCCCCAATGCGAGCGGCTGAAACAGGAGCGATTGTTTCGCTTCTTCGCGGGTCGGCCAGCGGCCGGGTTCGGCCGCATACTTGATGCGCTCGGCCGGACGCCACATTGCCACGGGATTGCTCTCTTGCCGGCTATTCCGGGACCACGGCGGTGGCTTCGATTTCCACCAGCGCCTTCGGTTCGACCAAGGCCGAGACCTCGACCAGGCTCATGGCGGGGTAGTGCCTGCCCAACACACTCCGATAGGCCGCGCCGATTTCCGACTGCGCGTCCAGGTAGGCCCGCCGGTCGGTAATGAACCAGGTAAGCCGCACCAGGTGTTCCGGCCCGGCCCCCGCCTCGGCCAGCACTGCCACCACGTTCGCAAGCGCCCGCTCCACCTGCCCCGCCAGCGTGTTCGGAAATTTGCCCTGCCTGTCCCAGCCGACCTGGCCGGCCGTGAACACCAGCCTGCCTTGTGCCGAGACGCCGTTGGCGTAGCCTTTCGGGCGCGGCCAGCCGGGTGGTTGCAGTATCTCGCTCATCGGCCCGTACTTTATCAGCGGCCATGATTTCCGGAAATCGGTTTGCAGGTGTACGATTCAACTCCGGAACGCGGGTTGGGAGAAACAGATGTCGTCAACCGTAATGGTCACAGGCGCCAATCGCGGATTGGGCCTGGAGTTCGCGCGCCAGTATGCTGCCGATGGATGGCGCGTGCTGGCCACCTATCGCAATCCGGCAGTGGCCGGAGAATTGCTGGAGTTGGCCGAGCAGGACAATGTGCAGGCGTTCACGCTGGACGTGTCCGACTTCGACGCCATCGCGGCGTTGGCCGAAGAGTTGCAGGACGAAACGATCGACGTGTTCCTCAGCAACGCCGGCCTGTTCGGACCCAAGCCCGGGGCGGAGTCGGATCTGAGGCAATCGTTCGGGCACATCGATTACGGGATCGTGCGCAAAGTCCTGACGGTCAATTCGCTCGCACCGCTGAAATGCGCCGAATCCTTTGTGGAGCACATCGCCCGCAGTGAGCAGCGCAAGTTCGTCGCGCTGTCCTCGATCGAGGGATCGATCAGCCGGGCGCAGCGCGACCTCTACGCCTACCGCACCAGCAAGGCCGCGCTGAACATGGTCACGCGACTGCTTTCCGGGGACCTGGCGGACCGCGGGATCACCGTGGTGAGCATCTGCCCCGGCTGGGTGAAGACCCGCATGGGCGGCGAGTTCGCGAAGCTGGAACTGACGCCTGCGATCCGCGACTTCCGCGGGCTGGTGGCCCGCCTCACGCTGGAGGAAAGCGGCAGGTTCATCGAATCGCCCGGGAATCCATTAGCCTATTGATCGGGAGAGGAGGATCGGAATATGGGCAAGAGCACACGACGCTCGTTCATTACGTCGGCGGTTGCCGCTGGTGTCGCCGGTTCTGTGGCGAAGGCGGAGAGCGCGAACCGGCGGCCGCTCGATCTGGATGATCCCCGCGACAATCTCGACGCATATATCAAGGCGCGCTCCGATGTTTCAGGGGCGGATGCGCCGTTGTGGAGCACCGGTCATGTCTGGAGTTTCGTTCCGGGGCAACCCAGCAGGCTGCTGTTCAAGACCAGCGCCCTCGTCATCTCCAGGACGGTCAGGGACGAGGGCGGCTATGACTGGCTGAACCGGGAATGCGTGTATTTCCAGGATCCGGACACCGGCGAGGTGCTGGATCGCTGGTTCAACCCGTTCACCGAACGCGAGGTGCAGGTGTTTCACATCCGCAACATCAACGTGAATGGCCGTTTCGACTACCCTGCTGATGGCGGATCGGCTCTGCAGCCGTACACCGAGCATATGGGGGACGTGACTTTCTATTGGGACCTCATGTTCTTCGGAGAATCGCCGCTGAGCATGGAGGAATACCCGGCCTATGTCGGAAGCCCCTATTACCAGGGCGCCGCGGTCTACAACCACCACGTCAAGCGCGCGGACCTGGAGAACCAGGACCTGGGCGCCGCGCCCGCGAGCGTAAGCTGGGTCTCCAACCGCCAGTGGGCGCCGTGGATGGAGATGGGCCGCTGGGCGGGCGGCCTGGTGATGTCAACGCGCGGGAAGAAGCTTGCCGCGGTCACCGACCTGCCCGCGGAAATGCTCGACTACATGGAAAGAAACGATCCGGAATACCTGCGTTCACCGGAGGAGGTCACCCGCAACACCACGACCTTCTACGAGGAGTTCAAGAAGTACGTGGACGAGAAACGCGCCAACCAAATGGAGGAAAAACCATGACAAACCAGATAACACGTCGCAGCCTGCTGTCGGGCGGCGCTGGCGCCCTGGCCGGTATGGCCGCATTGCCGGCGTTGACCGCTTCGAAGGCTTCGGCGGACGATACCGCCGGCAGCACGGACGGCACCTATGCCACGGCGCCGCTGCGCAGCGACACCGTGAACTTCGGCGTCGTGCAGTCGCGCGTCCATCCCGTCGACGCATCCAATACGAAGCAGACGCTCAAGAAAAACCTCGACCACATGCTGTGGTTGATCGACCGGGCGCAGTACTACGGCGGCCACAAGGACTTCCTGGCGTTTCACGAGTTCCCGCTGACCGGATGGGACCGGTGGACGCGCTCCGAAATACTGAGCTTCGCCCCCGAACTGCCGGGCGAGGAAACCGAAGCCATCGGCGCCAAGGCCCGCGAGCACAACTGCTATATCTCCTTCGGAACCTACGCGCAGTACAAGGACTGGCCGCGCCACATCATGAGCGTGGCGGTGGTGATCGGGCCGGACGGCGAGATCGTTTCCCAGCAGTGGAAGGCCCGCAACATCCATGGCGTGTTCGTGGGCTTCGAACTCTTTACCACTTCCGTCTACGAGGTGCTGGAGCGCTATGTCGAAATGTACGGCTGGGACGCCGTGATCCCCGTGGCGCGGACCTCGGTGGGCAACATCTGCATCTCGCCCTGCAAGATGGAGCCGGAACTCTACCGGGCCATGTCGATCAAGGGCGCCGAGATCATCATCCGGACGTCAACGGGCGGATACAACCACCTGGACATGCGCAACGTCTGCCAGTCGAACAAGGTGTACGGTGCGCTGTCCAACAATGCCGTATCGCCGGGCAACAAGAGCTTTTTCGAGACTGCCGGCGGCGGCGGCAGCGTCATCATCGGCCCGGACGGAAAGATCCTTACCGAGGTGGAGGGCCATCACGAGGAACTGATCAATTACCGGATCCCGATGGCCGCCTTCCGCGAGCAGCACCGGATTCCGGACTTCCACTCCGAGCTGTACGCGCACGTGCTTGAGGGCTACAAGTCCCGCTACGCGCCGGGCGCGTTCCTGGACTACCTGCCGGAAGGGCTCGACGAGGCCTACCAGCAGTTCAAGGAAAAGGCCCGCTGGTAGTTCGCCCGAATCGCCGTTTCGATTGACCGGGCGGCTGCTGGATTTCGGCGATGGCGCGCGCGCAAAAGGTTGTGCTGGCTTACTCCGGGGGGCTGGACACATCGGTGATATGCCGGTGGCTCCAGGAGACCTGCGGCGCCGAGGTGGTGACCTTTACGGCCGACATCGGCCAGGGCGAGGAGGTGGAGCCGGCGCGCGCCAAGGCGAAGTCGATGGGCGTGGAGGAAATCCACGTCGAAGACCTGACGGAGACGTTTGTTCGGGACTACGTGTTTCCGATGTTCCGCGCCAATGCGCTGTATGAAGGGGAATACCTGCTGGGCACCGCCATCGCCCGACCGCTTATCGCCAGGCGCCTGGTGGAAATCGCCGAGGAAACCGGCGCCGACGCCATCGCCCATGGCGCCACCGGCAAGGGGAACGACCAGGTGCGCTTCGAGCTGGGGGCCTATGCGCTGAATCCCGGCATCGAGGTGATCGCGCCCTGGCGCGAATGGCACCTGACTTCACGGGAGAAGCTGCTGGCCTATTGCCGGGAACACGACATACCGGTGGATTACGAGCAGCAGGACCAGTCGCCGTATTCGATGGACGCCAACCTGCTGCACATTTCCTACGAGGGCGGCGACCTGGAAGATCCCTGGAACGAACCGGAGGAGCGCATGTGGCGATGGACCGTATCCCCGGATGCGGCGCCGGATGAGCCGCAGCATGTGGAAATCGAATTCGCCCGCGGTGATCCGGTGGCGGTGGACGGCGAGCGCCTGAGTTCCGCGAGATTGCTGGCGCGCCTGAACGAACTTGGCGGGGCGCATGGAGTGGGGCGCCAGGACCTGGTGGAGAACCGCTATGTCGGCATGAAGTCGCGCGGCTGTTACGAGACTCCGGGCGGCACGATCCTGCTGAAAGCGCACCGCGCGATCGAGTCCGTTACGCTCGATCGCGAGGTGGCCCACCTCAAGGACGAGTTGATGCCGCGCTACGCCAAACTCGTCTATAACGGCTACTGGTGGTCCCCGGAACGCAAGGCGCTGCAGGCGCTGATCGACGAGTCGCAGGAACCCGTCAACGGGCTCGTACGACTGAAGCTGTACAAGGGTTCCGTAACCGTGCTCGGCCGGCGCTCCCCGGACAGCCTGTTCGACGAAAGAATGGCGACCTTCGAGGACGACCGCGGCGCCTACAGCCAGGGCGACGCAACGGGCTTCATCCGCCTGAACGCGCTGCGCCTGCGCCTCGCCGCGAAGCTGGGGCGCAAGCTGTAGCTTCACAGCCTGGTGTTCGGCTTGCCCCTCAGGTGCGCCACGCGCTCCATTACGTCCGTGCCAAGCTGCAACAAGGCGTCAATGACGTCGAGCGGAATCCAGTTTTCGGCGATCAGCCCGTTCTCGATGCGATAGAAGTCCATTACGCGCATCGTCACGCGCTTTCCGGTGGCCGCCAGGCCCAGCCAGCCGGGTCCGGCGTGGGTCGCCTGGACGCTCGGCCAGCCGCCGGTGACCGCGTAGCTGCCGC
>JAPPHC010000027.1 GCA_028821145.1 Gammaproteobacteria bacterium
AGCCGTGATACGGGCACTGCACGCAGTCGCCCATGACCTTGCCGCCGGACAGCGCGGCGCCGCGGTGAATACAGGTGTCGCTGAGGCAATGCGCCTTGCCCTTGGAATCGCGGAACAGCACGAACTCGTGGCTGAGCATGCGAACGCGAATCGGCTTGTCGGCAGTGAGCTTCTCGGAACGCTCAGCGGCGTACCAGAAATTGATATACATGATCTGCCTCCTTGAAGAAGGTCGGGTATCTGATTGTAGCGCAGCCCGCGCAAGGTGAAATTCGCCCGATTTGCGGCTTTCGGATTCACGGGGCCATTGCCGCCAATGGCCGCTCATTCCGCCATGTGCATTCCGGTATCAGCGGTGTCAAATCTTCTCGAAGATCACAACAACGCGAAAACGGTGATTCGTGCTCTTGACCATCCCGATCAGCCCGACAATGCGCCATTGGTCTTTCCGATACATCGGCAGCACCTGGTCAAGCCACACGACATGCGTTCCCGGCGATGCCTTCCGCCCGAGGGCGCGCATCACCAGATTGCGCTTCACCATCGTGGGCTGATAGTGGTCCGCATCCTCTATCGAGTAGGGCGGATCGGCGAGAATCAGGTCGTATTTCTCAACGGGAACGCCCGCCAGCTTTTGCGCGTCGTCAAGATAGGTCGGCTCGAGATCCGGATTCAGGTCCACGGTATCGCCCGGGAGAACGGATAAGTCCACCCGTCCCGAGAACAGGTGAAGAACCTTTTGCTTTTCCGGGAAAAGGGCCTTGATCCGCCTCAGATACCCGGCGGGATAACCGCCGTAGTAGCCACTGCGAACCTGGTAGTTGTTGCCCATGATCCACATACCAAGCAAGCGCCCGTCTTCCCCTATGTACAGACTTTGGGGAAAGGGCAGCGCCGCGTAATGATCGATACGATCTTCGACCGTTATCGTCAGGTCCTCATCACGGGAAGGCGGGGTCCGCACAGGCCGCTCTCAGAAGTGGCCGGCCAGCAGCAGGACCAGTTGCCGGATCGATCGGGTGACGGGAATGATGACGGTCTGGAATATGCTCCAGTTTCTGCCCATCTGGGCGCCCAGCCATGGAAGGACGAACAACAGCAGCAGCAGAATCGCGAATCCGTGCCGCTCCAGGCGCGCCAGGGGCGCCGCCAGCGAGTTCGGCAGCAGTCCCACGGCCACCCGGCCGCCGTCCAGCGGCGGCAGCGGCAGCATGTTGAAGACGGCCAGCAGCACGTTGAAGTAGATGGCCATCTGCAGCACGTCCACCAGCCAGGCGTCGAGGGCGGAGGTCAGCGGCCCGCCGGCCGCGTGCAGCAGCAGGGCCGCGACCCAGGCCTGCAGCAGATTGCACGCGGGCCCGGCCGCGGCGACCTTGACCATGTCGATGCGCGGATTGCGCAGGCGGTGGAAGGCCACCGGGACCGGCTTGGCGTAGCCGAACATGAAGCTGCCGCCGGAAAGGGCCAGCAGGATCAGGGGCATGGCCACGGTGCCGACCGGGTCGATGTGACGCAGGGGATTGATGGAAATGCGGCCCATTCGCTGGGCCGTGTCGTCGCCGAGCCTGAGCGCCGCGTAGCCGTGCGCGGCCTCGTGCAGCGTGATGGCGAGCAGCAGCGGGACGATCCAGATGGACAGTCCGTAGATGAGATTCGGCAGCGATTCCATGAGGAAAGCTAAAGCCTATTCTTCCCTGAGCAGATCGTCCATTTTCTTGAACCACTGGTCGCTCTTGTAGCCGGGAAGCTCGTAGGCCCAGCCGTCCAGGGCGACGTTCAGTGCGCCGGCCCGCTCTTCGGCCGCATCGTCGGCGGCCCGGGCGTCAAACAGCACCCAGTAGCGCGGGTCGGCCTCGTCCCCGCCCGCTTCCTCACCGTCCTCGGGCCGGGCTGGCGGTTCCTCGCGCACGTCCAGCTCGAGCTCCAGCCCGTCGAAGGTCTCGTACCGGGCAAGGACCGCGCGCGGCAGGGCGGCCACTTCCGCGGCGGGCCGCACGTCGTTCGCCTCGACGTTGGCCAGGGCGCTTGCGATGCTGTTGGCCACGCTGCCGTAGCTCAGCTCCCTTCCCTCGGGAATGTCCCGAGGCGTGAAGTTGATGTCGTCCCGGTCCTCCTTGGCGATCTCGAGCCTGTCGCCTTCGCCGCGGTCCAGCGCCACCCGGCGCACTTCTCCGGAACCGAGATCGATGATGTCCCGGTCCACCCAGTCGCGCGTCTCGTCGGAGACGCTCAGCTCGGCGCTCACCATCCAGCTCTGCTCCTCGCCGGCGGTGCGGATGTAGATCATTCCCGTGCCGGCCCGGTGGCCCAGGATGTAACGGTCGTCCGGGCGCCCGCCACCGTAGCCGAGTTCGAGCAGGTAGCCGCCGGCGTCCGGATCGCTCACGTCCTCGACGCCGATCCGCGGGTAGAACTCGGCCAGCGCGGTCTTCCTCTCCACCCGGCGGGCCTCGGACAGCGCGAGCAGGCTGCCCCGGAAGCGCTCGAAGTCCACCGGGTGCCCGCCTCTCTCGGCCACTCCCCAGCCCCGATCGGTGCGTTCGATGGTGGCTACGACCTCGTTGCCGGCGCGCGTCACCCGCAACGATTCCAGCTCGCCCAGCCGGTCGGCCAGGCCCGGCGCGTGCAGCACTCCCAGCGAGTCGTCCCCCGAAAAGTCCAGCCGCGTCAGGAGCAGGACCGCCACCAGTGCCACGCCGACGACGCCCAGAACGATGAGCGAGCGCCGGGTCACGATCCGCGCCCTTTCCGGTTGCGGCGGCGCAGCAGCGCCACGGCCAGTCCACCGATACCGATCAGCAGCGGAATCAGCCCGATATTGATGACCTTCAGAAAGGCGCCCAGGCGCTGGATGCTGGCGTCGAGGTTGCGGCGGACTTCGCGCAGCTCGCGGCGTATGCGCAGGCGCTCGTCGGTGAATTTCTCCAGTTCCGCTTCCTGTTCCGGCGTGGGGCTTAGGGCGAACTGGTCATCGCGCGCTTCCTGCAGCTCCGCCAGGCGGTTTTCCGTACTGACCAGTTCCTCCTGCAAGCGGTCCTCGGTGAGCCGGAACTGCGCTTCCGCCTCCAGGCGCAACTCGTCGACGCGGTCGAAGGGCCGGGAAAAGGCGGCCCGCCCGCGCAGGCTCATGAGGTCGGAGCTTCCGGCCAACTGGTCCAGGGCGTTGAGGACAAAGTTGCCGTTGCTGGCGAACTCGGTCACCAGGAGCTGGCCGAATACTCGTTGCGCCTGCGCCCACATCCGGTCGGACAACAGGTCGGTGTCGGCCACCACGATGAGCTGCACTTCGCCCTCGGCAATATGCTCCGGCAGCTCCGACAGTTCCGGCTCCTCCTCTTCCCCCGGGAGAGAGGAGGTCCCGCCCTGCCCCATCGCTTCCGCAAACGGGTTCGCATCGTCCGCTTCGCCGTCCGCCTGATCCTCAGGCGCCTCGGGCCGCCCGTCCGGAAAGGCGCTGGCCACCGTGCCGCTCAGCCGGGCCGCCAGGGTCACGGCCTCGCCCTGCGGGTTGAATCCGGACCAAAGACTGTTGATGTCGGGCGTGAAGGCCAGCAGGTTGGGATCCAGGAACCCGGCGTCGTTGCTCGTGCGCACCAGTGGCGTTACCTCGAGCGCGGCGTCCTCGTTCACCTTCAGGTAGCCGGCGAAACCCAGGTTCAGCACGTCCAGTTCGGCGGTCACGACTTCGGTGGAGTCGGTCTCCGCCAGGTCCACCCCGATATAGGCGGGGTGGCGGGCCAGGGTGCCGTCCACCTCGCTGACACGCAGGGCGTAGCGGCCGTCACCGACCACGGTCTCCGCGGGCATTTCCAGGCCCCAGTGGCCGAGCAGGAATTCCAGGTTGGACGAGCGGTCGGCGGGCATGCCGGCCATCGGGCCGGCGGGCGGGGCCGCGGGATCGGCCTCGGCCAGGGGATCGATGAACACCAGCGCCCGGCCGCCGCGGAACAGGAACTGCTCGAACGCGTACGACTGCCGGGGCGTGGCGACCTTGGGATGCACGAGCATCAGCACGTCCACCTCCTCGTCGATCTCGTCCTCGATGATGTCGAGGTCCCTGAGATCGAACATGTCGCTGATCGGGGACGTGATGATCCAGGGCTCCGTCACGGCAGTCTGCATCGGATCGAAGCCGCCGGTCAGGGGCAGGCTGCTCACCAGGCCCACCACCGGCTCGTCGGAGCGCGACAGCGAATGGACGAGCTTGGCGAGGTCGTACTCGAGGAACTGCTCGCGCTGCGGATTCATGAAGGCGATGAACTCCTCGTCGCCGACGGCGTTCGAGCCGGCCACGCCGAAATACAGCGGGTCGTCGCTGACCTGAAGGCGCACGGCCTGCAGGCCGAAGGCCGCGGCGCGGTCCTCGTCCTCGGAAAACGGCGCGGGATCGATCACGCTCACGTCCAGCCTGCCGTCCGAATGGGCCTCGAACTCGATGAGCATGTCCTCCACGCGGTCGGCCCAGGCGCGCAGGCCGGGGCTGTCGGACAGCCCGCCGCGGGAAATGAAGAAGTACAGCCGCACCGGTTCGGGAATGCCTTCCAGCACCCTTTGAGTGCCCTCCGAAAGCGTGTAGAGGCCGGCCTCCGTGAGGTCCAGGCGCACGCCGCGGAAGACGACGTTGACCAGCGCCACGGAGGCCAGGAACACCAGCAGCAGGACGCCGAGTCCGAGCTGGCCGTAGCGCGGTCCGACGCTACGGGCCACCCTAGTTTCCCCTGCCCAGGTCGAGCACGATGGCGTTGGCGTAGAGGAAGGCGGCAATCACGAGCAGGAAATACAGGATGTCGCGGGCGTCCAGGACGCCCTTGCTGATCGCGTTGAAGTGCGTGAGGAAGCCCAGCGAGGCGATCGTGTCCACCAGCAGGTCGGGGGCCCAGCCGGAGAACGCGTCCAGGACCAGCGGGAAGCCGGCCAGCAGGAACCCGAAGCAGACGACCACCGTGGTGACGAAGGCCACGACCTGGCTGCGGCAGGCGGCCGAGATGCAGGCGCCGATCGCCAGGTAGGCGCCCGCCATCAGGACGCTGCCGCAGTAGGCGGCGAGGATCACGCCGTTGTCCGGATCGCCGAGGTAGTTGACCGTGATCCAGGTGGGGAAGGTCAGCGCCAGCGCCACGGCGATGAAGCACCAGGCGGCCAGGAACTTGCCCAGCACCGCCTGCCAGGGCGCGATCGGCAGCGTCATCAGGAGTTCCACGCTGCCCGACTGGCGCTCCTCGGCCCACAGGCGCATGGACACGGCCGGCGCCAGCACCAGGTGCAGCCAGGGATGAAAGCCGAAAAACGGCGTGAGGTCGGCCTGTTCGCGCTCGAAGAAATTGCCGAGATAGAACGTGAACACGCCGCTCAGCGCCACGAAGATCACGATGAAGACATAGGCGACCGGCGTCGCGAAGTAGGCGCGCAGCTCGCGGCGGGCAATGGTCCGCACGTGGTTCATGACCGCTCCCGGTCCGCGCCGGCGCGCGACCGGCCGGTGGTGATCCGGCGGAAGACGCGATCGAGGCGGTTGGTCCCGGACTGCGCGGCCAGCGCCGCGGGGCTGTCGTCGGCGACGATGCGCCCGGCGGCGATGATGATGGCGCGGCTGCACACCGCCTCCACTTCCTCGAGTATGTGGGTGGAGATCACGACGATCTTGTCGCTGGACATGCCGCGAATGAGTTCGCGCACTTCGTGCTTCTGGTTCGGATCCAGGCCGTCGGTCGGTTCGTCGAGCAGCAGCACGGGCGGGTCGTGAAGGATGGCCTGGGCCAGGCCCACGCGGCGGCGGAATCCCTTCGACAGGGTCTCGATCCGCTGATCGAGCACCGATTCCAGTTGCAGCAGGCCCGTTACCTCGCTGATGCGCTGCGCGCGCCGCTCGCCCTTCAGTTCGCGCACGTCGGCAATGAAGTCGATGAACGCGCGCGGCGTCATTTCGCCCCACAGCGGCGCTCCCTCGGGCAGGTAGCCGAAGGTCTTGCGGGCGGCGATGGTCTCGGTCAGCAGGTCGAAGCCGTGCACCTGTACGCTGCCGGAGGTGGGCGCGAGGTAGCCCGCGCACATGCGCATGGTGGTGGTCTTGCCGGCGCCGTTGGGACCGAGCAGGCCGACGATCTCCCCCGGCTCTATCGCGAAGGAGATTCCGTCAACCGCTTTGATCGCGCCGTAGTGTTTGCTCAGCGACTCCGCACGAATCATGGCCGCGGTATTTTACGGCCGCTTGACCCCGGGGTTACTCGGGTTTGCGGAAGCGCAGCGTGTAGCGGTCGCTCTCGCCGATTTCCACGTATTTCTCGCGGTCCTCGTCGCCCAGTCGCAGCGTGGGCGGAAGCGTCCAGACGCCTTCGGGATGGTCGCGCGTGTCCATGGGGTTCGCGTTGATCTCGGACTGTCCGTCCAGCACGAAGCCGGCCTTCTCGGCCAGCGCGATCGTGTATTCCTCGGTCACGTATCCGGATTCGGCCTTCGGGTCCTGTTCGCTGCCGGGAGCGGCGCGGTGCTCGACGATTCCCAGAACGCCGCCGGGCTTGAGGACGTCGTAGAACGCCTGCATGACCTCGTCCTGAAAGTCGCGGGACATCCAGTTGTGCACGTTGCGGAACGTCAGAACCATGTCCACGGGTTCCGGCGCCAGGTCCATCATGCCCGTGTACATCGCCGTGATCTGAGCGTTGCCGTAGACCTCGGGATTGGCTTCCAGCTTGGCCTTGTAGGCGTCACGGGCCCGATTGAAGAACTCCATATCGGTGCCGCCCGGAAAATGCGCTCCATAGAACTGCCCTTTTTCGGCGACAAAGGGCGCAATGATCTCGGTGTACCAACCGCCCGAAGGCCAGATCTCGACAACGCTGGAATCGGGCTGTAGCCCGAAGAACTTGAGGGTCTCGGCAGGATGGCGCGCGCCGTCGCGGGACGAATTCGGCACGCCGCTGCGGCTGGCCCCGCGATGATCGCCCGCCAGCACGGCGGCCATGGCGGAATCCCAGGAAGCGCCCGCATCCTCGGCCGGCGCCAGAGCGGGAGCGGTTACGAAAACAAGCGCCGCTGCGGCGGCAATAACGGATCGGTTCATCTTCGGATCTCCAATTTCAGAAATTCATTCTCATATGACGCCGGGTCCTTGCGCACCCCTTTCGACGCCA
Organism: Gammaproteobacteria bacterium; assembly: GCA_028821145.1. GTDB lineage: Bacteria > Pseudomonadota > Gammaproteobacteria > Steroidobacterales > Foliamicaceae > Foliamicus. The sequence goes on from JAPPHC010000027.1 coordinate 7,131, forward strand.
TTCCAGTCGCGAAAGCCGGGCATGACACACGCGCCCCGATCCAGCCCGGTAACCGGGCTGCGACGCGCGCGCGTCATCCCCCTTCCCTTGGCGAGTATGCATGGGCGCTATCGGCACCCATGCATACAGCAATCTACCTAGCCGTCGTCGCCTTCGCCGCCGGCTTCATCACCGCCGGCGTCTTCGCCGCCACCGTCATCGGCCGGAGCGAGGTCTTCCATAGGCACTTCGTCCGCAGCGGCGTCCTCCGCGGGAGCCACTTCCTCCATGGGAACGCTCTCTTCCGCAGCGCCGTCGTCGGCCGCGGCGCCGTCGTCCGACGGAGCGCCCCCTCCACAAGCCGCCAGCGCCAGGGCCGCGGACAAAAGTACCAGGTTCAATCGGACCATGGTGTTCCTCCAGAGTAGTTACCCAAGAAATCAAAGCCGCGCTTTGCGACGCGGCATCAACAAGCCTACCAGAATCAGTCCGGAAAGAAAGCCGCCGATGTGGGCGAAGAACGCGACACCGCCCTGTCCCGGCTGAATCATGGCGCTGGAAGCCAGTTGAAACAGGAACCAGAGCCCCAGTACCACCCATGCGGGCACGCGGATCGTATAGAAAACGATGAACAACGGAACCAGCACCCGGACCCGGGCGTGCGGAAAAAGCCGCAAGTAGGCGCCCAGCACTCCGGATATGGCGCCGCTCGCGCCGATCATCGGAATCAGGGACGTCGTTTCGGAAACCGTCTGCACCAGCGCCGCCCCCACGCCGCAAAGAAGGTAGAAGGCGACGAAGCGCCCCCGGCCCAGCGCGTCCTCCACGTTGTCGCCGAAGATCCACAGGTACAGGAGATTGCCGCCAAGGTGCATCCAGCCGCCGTGCAGGAACATCGAGGTGAAGACGGTGGCCCAGGCCGGCGCCCACTCAAGCTGCGGCGGCAGAAGGGCGCCGTGAACGAGGCGCGCCGGAATCAGTCCGAATGCGTAGACCGCTGCGTTGCCGGCCTGCAGCTGCCACAGAAAGGCGAGAACGATGGCGCCGAGCAGCGCGTAACTTACGACCGGCGTGCGGCGGGTCCTGTTTTCATCGCTCAGCGGAATCATTCCGCGGGTTTTTCGGTTTTTTCAGCGCCGGCGCCGGTTACTCGCAAACGGGACGCATGCCGCGGCCCAGGGCCGCGTTATACCGCTCCAGCGCCGCGCTCATGTGGGAAATCAGGTTGCCCATGCGGTCTTCGGGGGCCGGATGCGTGGACAGGAACTGCGGCGGGCGCACGCTGCCGGACTTCGCCTCCATGTTCTTCCAGAGGGCGACGCTGGCGCGCGGATCGAATCCCGCATCGGCCATGTACAAGAGTCCCTGGTCGTCGGCCTCGCGCTCGTGCTTGCGGCTGAACGGCAGGGTCAGGCCGATCTGCGCCATCTGCTGCACTTCGTGCTGCGGCAGACGCATCGCGGCGCCGGCCATCGCCGCCGCCCCGGTGGTCATCATCCCCCGGTTGACCTGCGCCACCTGGTGCTCGCGCGTCACGTGGGCTATTTCGTGCCCGATCACGGCGGCAAGCTGATCCTGGTCCTGGGCCACGTCAAGGATGCCGTTGAACACGCCGATCTTGCCGCCCGGCATGGCGAAGGCATTGGCGTCGGGCATGTCGAACACCTCGATTTCCCAGGCGCGGCTGGCGTAGGGCTCCTCGACCACGCGCAACACGGACTGCGCCACGCAGAATATGTAGGCGCGCTCGGCCGGATCCGCCGAGATCGGCATCTGCCGGCGCATCTGCTGGAACTGCGTGTTGGCTTCCACGCGCAGCGACGACTCGCTGACGCAGCCTACCGCGGCCAGCGCCAGAACAATTACTGCCAGTTTTTTCATTTGCTGCTCCTTCTCCGCGTCTCGGGACCAGTGCCGTGTCAGACAGGGCACCGGGAGAACGCAGGATTCATCGTATGCAATTCCACCCCTGCATTATTTCCCATCAGGGCGCGCTCGGCCCGGTAACTCGAGCGCACGAGCGGGCCCGCCACGACCTCGGTGAAGCCCGCGGCCAATCCGTACTCGCGCCAGTCGGCGAATTCCTCCGGCGGCAGATAACGCTCCACCGGCAGATGGTGCCGGGTGGGGCGCAGGTACTGCCCCAGCGTCAGCAGCGACACGCCCTGCCCCCGCAGGTCGCGCATCGTCCGGCTGATTTCTTCCGGGCGTTCGCCCAGCCCGAGCATGATGCCGGACTTGGTCAGAATGCCGTCGCCGTGGCGGGCGGCGGCTCTCAGCACCCTCAGCGACTGGTCGTAGCCCGCGCGCGGATCGCGCACGCGCGGCGTGAGCCGGCGAACGGTTTCGACGTTATGGGCGAATACCGCGGGTTTCGATGCGAGCACCGTGCGCACGGCCTCCCCGCTGCCGCGAAAGTCCGGGGTCAGCACCTCCACGGCCGTCTTCGGACTGCGGCGGCGGATGGCGCGAACGCAGCTTGCGAAATGCGACGCGCCGCCGTCGGGCAGGTCGTCGCGGTCGACCGAGGTGAGCACCACATAGCCCAGGTCCATGATGCGAACGGTCTCGGCGGCATTGTCCGGCTCCTCAGCGTCGAGCCAGCCGGAGGGATTGCCCGTGTCCACGGCGCAAAAGCGGCAGGCGCGCGTGCAGACGCCGCCCATGACCATGAGCGTGGCCGTGCCGGCGTTCCAGCATTCGCCGATGTTGGGGCAATGCGATTCCTCGCACACGGTGGCCAGCCGATGCTCGCGCATGAGGCCCTTCAGGCGCTGATACCGCGCCCCCGACGGCAACTGCGCCCGCAGCCAGCGCGGTTTGCGCCCGGCCCGGTCCGGTTCCGTGCTTGCGCGGCGCTTCATGCCGTTTCTGACGGCGCTGAATCCCTGCGGCGTGCGGTATTTCTCGCCGCTTACCACCGGTATCGCGGCCAAGGCATTGTGCGCCCCGCCGAAGGAGGTCATGCGGCTGCGATTCCTTCGGCGGCCAGCAGGCGGCGCTTGCGGCTTAGGCCGCCGCCGTAGCCGCACAGGCCGCCGTCGCCCGCCACGATCCGATGGCAGGGCACCAGCCAGGCAACCGGATTGGCGTTCATGGCCCCGCCCACGGCCCGCGAGGCGCCGGGCTTGCGAGCGCGCCGGGCCAGCTCCCCATAGGACTCGGTGCTGCCGGCGGGGACCCCCAGCAGCGCCTGCCAGACGGCGAGCTGGAACGCCGTTCCGCGCAACAGGACTTCCACCGAACCGCCGCCCGGGGAAAACAGGCCGTCCGCCCGGCCCTGCGCCCACTCGTCGTCGCGCTGAAGACGGGCCCCGGGCCAGCGTCGGGCCAGCCTTTGCCAATGCCGGTCCTCGTCCCCATCGACGTACCCCACGCGGCACAGGGCGCCGTCCACCTCCGCCAGCATCAGCCTGCCGAGCGGGCTTGAGGCGAACCCCGCGGTCAGCGAGCGGCCCCGTGCGGGCGTCCGGTCGCGGTCTTCAAGGCGGGCTCGAACAGTGGGAGGTACGAGATCGATCTTGCGCATGGCGATTACTTTGAAAAACGAATGCTTGCTCAAGTTTATCCGCTTTCGGCCGCGCTCCCCGGCCATAGCGGAGGAAGCCTGCTTTCGCCCGGTTCCGTTCGCTTGTCCGGGGACGGCGGACGGCGCGCGGCCCGCAGCAGCACTTCGGGATTCCAATCCGACCTGGCCGGGCCGTACAGGGCAGCGGACAGGCGCCGGCATTCGGTTTCGGCCGGTTCGCCGAAGCGCCGGCCCAGTTCGTCCAGGTCGCGCGGCGCGTCGCCGGACCAGTGGGCCCGCGCCCAGGTCAGCAGGGCCTCCTCGACCTGCCGGGCGTCATTGCCCCGACATGCCGCGGCAAGCGCCGTCAGGGGGCCGGCCAGGGCATCCCGGCGGCGGGAGTCGCGCCCCAGGGCCGACTCGATCTTCCGGCGCAGCCGGCGGGCTGCGCCCATACGGTGCGTAATCCACCAGGCAAGTCCGGTCAGGAACCAGCCGAGCGCCAGCAGCGGCGCCAGCCAGCCGGGAGGCCCGGCGGGTTCCGGCAGCGGTTCATCCGGCTGAAGGAAGTCCTGCCCGATCGGCGCCTGCGCCTGCAGGATGCGCCGGGGCAATTCGGCGGTCTCCCAGCGCTCGCTCGTGGTGTTCCACCAATTCAACCGGATTGACGGCAACACGACATCGCCCGCGCGCAGGGCGAGCAGCGCCGCGCGCTGCCGGCGCACGCCCACCAGCCCGCCGGCGGTAACGGTGTCTTCGAACCGGGCGCGTTCGACAAAGTGGCGAAAGTTGGGGCCGTCGCCGGGCCTGAGTTCCGGTATCTGGCGCGCGGGCTGGCCCTCCACCCGCACTCCCAGCAGCCGAATCAGCGGCTCGCCCGCGACCAGCTCGCCCGGCTCGCGCTCGAACTCTTCCCACAAATGCACGTCCGCCGCCGCCAGCCACCGGCCGTCGGGAGGCGCCGGCACGGCGCGGACCACAAGTCTTTCCGGTCCGGCGTCCGGAACGAAACTGCGCGTGCGGAACCCGAAATCCTCGCCGATCCATTGCAGGCTCGCGGGCTGAAGCAGCATTTCACCCGTTGACTGCGGGTACAGCGCGTAGCGCCGCTCCAGCACCAGGGAATCGGCGTCTTCCGACCGGAAGTTGTACTGCCGGTCGTTTCCAAGCTGCTCGATCAGCGCCTCGCCCTGGAGCAGCACGGGGTCGTTCAGCCGCCGAATGCGTCCGAAGCGGCGCGCGCCGGCGGAGCGGAAAACGCGCACCGTGTAGAGCACCTGCGAGCGTTCCCAGGGGCTGCGGGAACTGATCTCGGCACGCACTACGAACGGGTTCTCCTCGGCCGGAGCCTGCGCCTTAGCGCTCATCAGCGGCCATGCCGCCAGCGACAGGAACGTCAATACGGCGCGCCGGCCTACCACGGCTCGGCCCCTCCGCCCGGCCACAGGGGGTTGCCGTCCTGGTCCACGCCTTCGGCCCGGTACTGGCGCAGGAACTTGCGCCTCAACAGCCCGCCCGGATCGTCCGGAACCTGCAGCAGCCAGCTCTGCGAGCTTTCCGGGAGCAACTCTCCTTCGGGAAGCTCGACATCGCCGGCCAGTGGCATCGTTTGTTGCTCGCGCTCGGACTGGCCGGCCGGATCCTCCAGGGCCTCCGCCGGTGTCTCGGCCGGTTGCCCGCTCACCCCCGGCGCCGGGTCGAGAAGCTGCTTGAGAACCTCCAGGTTATGCCGCGCGTCGGCGTGGTCGGGCCGGTCCAGCAGCAGTTCTTCGTAAAGGCGAATGGCCGTCTCTATGCTTCCGGCCAGGGCCAGGGCCGTGGCCCGGTTGTACCGCGCCGTAACCGCGTTCAGGCCCCGCAGGACCTCCGCGCTTTCAAGAAAGCGGCCCTGGCGATAAAGGGCGGCGGCCCGCCACTCGGGGTCGTCGAACAGCTCGGCGGCCCGCGCATAGTCGCTGTCCGAAAAAGCGCGCATGCCCTGCTGGTCCGATGTCGTGAACCAGCCGTCGGCCGCGTACGCGCCTGGCGGCATGGCAAAAACCAGCAGCACGTGGATCCAGCCGCGGCGGAAGGCCAGCGCCGCCAGAGGCAGCAGGAACAGCAGCAGCAGCGGCCCCTCGTCGCGCCAGCGCCTGGCCTGCAGGCCTTCCTCCCGCCCGCCTGCGGCGGCGCTTCGTACACGGCCCAGCAGGTCGCGCAAGTCGCCGTTGTCGGCCGTCATCCGGCGGTAGCCGCCACCGCCCTCGCGCGCCAGTCGCAGCATTTCGTCCTCGTCCGGCCGGCTCACCACCAGGCCCGCCCAATCGTCGCGCAGAAAACCGCCGCGCATATCGGGGACCGGGGCCCCGTCCGGTGTGGCGGCGCCAAGGACCAGCAGCCTGTGGCCATCGGCGCGCAGTGCGCGGGCGGCGTCCACGGCCCTGCGCCCGCCCGATCCGTCGGTCACCAGCAGCACCGTTCCCTCGCTGGCGTCCGCCTGATTCAGCAGGCGGTGGCCCCTGACGAGTGCCGCGGCCACGTCGCTGCCGCGGCTGGGCATCACGTCCGGCGCCAGCACGTCCAGCAGGTTGACCAGCGTGGCCGCGTCGGTCGTGACTGGAGCGACGGTGAAGGCGTGACCGGAAAAGGCCACCAGCCCGTTCTGGCCGGCGGCGCGCATGCGCAGCCCTTCCTTGATTTTCAGCCGGGCGCGGTCAAGACGGGTGGGCGTGAGGTCGGCCGCCAGCATCGAACGCGACACGTCGAGCACCGCCACCAGCGCATCGCCGCCGCGCATGGCGGTCACCGGTACCTGCCGGTAGGCCGGCCCCGCAAGCGCCAGCAGGCAAATAGCCAGCGCCAGGGAACAGACCAGCCGCCAGTTCGACCCGGCCCCGGTCCCGCGGCGGTCGATGAGAAATGGCGCCAACGCCGGATCCAGGACCTTCGCCCATGGCCCGCGGGCCTGCCTGCCCCTGAACCACGGCAGCGCGGCCAGCGGCAGCGCCAGCAACCACAGGGGGCGGATCCAATGCAGATCGAGTTCCACGCGCGCGTTCCCTATGCGTGACGCGCCCGCCAGGCCAGCGCCAGACCCAGGAGCAGGGCCAGGACCAGCGCCGGCAGATGCGCCGGACGGCCGGAGCGCAGCGCCAGTTCGTCCAGTTCCGCCGGCTCCAGCAGATCCAGTTCCGCGTAAATCTGCTCCAGCCGGCCGGTGGCCGCGGCCCGAAAGTAGCGGCCGCCGGTAAGGTCGGCGATGGCCAGCAGGGTTGACTCGTCGAGTTCCGACGAAACGCCGGGCTGTGAATTGCGGGATGAACCGATGCCGATCGTGTAGATCTTCAACCCCGCCTCGCGGGCCAGTTGCGCCGCCTTCAGGGGCGTGAGCACGCCGGCGGTGGCGGCGCCGTCGGTCAGCAGCACCAGCACCCGATGCTCGGGCGCGGCGCCCTCGTCCGACATGCGCTTGACGGCCAGCGCTATCGCGTCGCCCAGGGCGGTCTGGCGCCCGGCCAGTCCCACGGAGGACTCTTCCAGAAACGCTCGCACCGTGGCACGGTCGAAACTCAGCGGCGCCTGCAGATAGGCCTGTCCGCCGAACAATATGAGGCCCACGCGGTCGCCGACGCGCCGCTCTATGAAATCCCCGGCCACGGACTTGATCGCATTGAGCCTCGACTGGGACCGTCCCGCCAGCCGCGCGTCGCGAACCTCCATGCTGCCCGACAGGTCCACCGCCAGCATCAGGTCGCGCCCGGTGGCCGGGGCCGTCAGCGCCGTGTCCAGCAGCAGCGGGCGGGCGGCGGCAAACAACAGGCACAGCCACATGAGCGCGGCAAGGAGCCAGTCGAGGCTGAAGCGCGGCGTTGTTCCGGGGGTCGTTCCGGCCCGCGAAAAGCGGTCGCGCTCCGGCACCTTGAGGGCCTGGCCGGCGCCGCGCCTGAGCGGCGCCACGAATCGGTACGCGACAAGCGGCAGGAGCAGCAGGAGCCACGCCCAGGCCCACTCGAAAGCCAGCCTCACCTCGATGGGTCCCTATAGCTGCGCGCGCGCCGAATCCAGGCAGCGGCGCTGCGGGCGAAGGCGGCCGCATCCAGTTCGACACGCTTGCGGTAAGCGCCGTCAACCAGGACTTCTTCGGGCGCGGGACAGGCGCCCCGGCCGAGCGCCCGCAGGCATTCGATCCACGCCTGTCCGGCCAGGCCGGCGACCTCCGCGCGATCCTGCAGCTTGAGCGCACAGGCGCGCAGCAGTACCGATACTTCCGCGAGCAGGCGGGCCGCGTCGCCATGCCGGGCGAAGTCCGCCTCGGCGGATTTGAGTCGCGCCAGCGCCTCGCGTTTCCATGCCGGCAGGCGCCGCAGCCACCACAGCACCGCGGCCAGCAGGACCAGCGCGACCAGCCACCAGCCGGGCTGGGGCGGCCACCACGCCGGCGCCTGCGGCAGGTGGATGTCGCGCAACAGGGACGCAAGATCGCCGCTACCGTTCAACGTGTTGCTCTCCGGGACGAAGCGCGCGGGCGGCGCACGCCAGGCGGAGGGGCGAAGCGGCGCCCGGCGGGGTCCTCATCGGTGCGGAACTGAACGTAGGCCCCGCCGTGTGTGCGGGCGATCTCCGCCAGTTCCCGCGAACCGCGCACAAAATCATCCTGCCAGCGCCGGCGGGCTGCGTCCTCGCCGGTATGAAAAACCGCTTCCCCGCGCCCGTCGCGAACGGCGTAGCGCCCGGGCGGCGGCAGGTCGCGGTCGAGCGGATCGTACAGGCGCACGATCAGCAGGGGGCGGTGGGCCGCCAGCCGCCGTGCGGCGTCGATGCATCCCGCTCCCATGAAGTCGCCCACCAGCACCAGGCGGCTGCCGGACGGCGCATGGCGCTGCAGCGCGGGAACCGCGTCGATCAGCTCCGCCCGGTCGCCGGCGGCGCCTGCGCTCAGGAAGGCGCCGGCCAGCGCGCGGGCCAGCCGCTGGGCCCCGCGGCGTCCGGGCAGCGGCGGAGTGATGTCGATACCCTCCGGCGACAGCACCAGTCCCGAAACGCGGTCGCGCGCGGCCACCGCCGCCCAGGCAATCATCATCGCGACCCTGGCCGCCAGCACCGACTTGAACACGCCCACCGTCGCAAAGTGCATGCGGGCGCCAAGGTCCGCGCAGACCACCGTCGGGCGCTCGCTTTCCTCGTGGTAGAGCTTGGTGTAGGGACGGCCGGTGCGGGCCGTGGCCTTCCAGTGCATATGACGCGGATCGTCGCCCGGCTGCCAGGCGCGCACTTCGTCGAACTCCATTCCACGGGCGCGGAGGGGCGCCAGTTGTGCCGGCCCCGAGCGGATGTCGCCGCCGAACTGGAACCACGATCCGAACGGCGTGTGCCGCAGCGCCAGCAGTTCCGGCAGTCCGATCCAGGTGCGCCCGCGACCGGGAATTGCTTCCCCTGCGGAGCCCTGCACTAGGGCACCGCCACGCAGTCCAGCAGCCGGCTGACGACCTCCTCGGAACTACGCCCTTCGGCCTCGGCTTCATAGGTCAGAATGATCCGGTGGCGCAGGACCGGCGCGGCCACCGCCTGGATGTCGCCGGGCGTAACGAAGTCCCTGCCGCGGAGGTAGGCGCGGGCCCGGCCGCAGCGGTCCAGCGCGATCGAGGCGCGCGGGCTGGCGCCGTAACTCACGAGGCCGGCCAGCTCCCCGTCGTATTTCTCGGGCGCCCGCGTGGCCCGGACCAGTTCGACGATATAGCGCTCGAGGCGCTCGGCCA
>JAPPHC010000058.1 GCA_028821145.1 Gammaproteobacteria bacterium
CACGGTGCCGCTCTGGGCTTACTTCAGCCGCGGCAGGGACAAGCGCTGGGTCTATATGATCGCCATCATCGGCTCCGGCCTCATGCTGATTTCATGGGCGTTCGCCACGCCCACCGAAGGCAACCTGATTTTTATCCTGCGGTCTTGTTTTATCGGGATATTCAGCGCGGGGGGCCTGACGATCGGATTCTCGATGCTGCCGGACACGATCGAATACGATCGCATCCGGACCGGGAAGGTCCGCACCGCGCTGTACACAGGAGTACTGGGCTTTGTCGAAAAAACCGGCTTTGCGCTCGGGCCGCTGCTCATGGGCTTCTACTTTTCCGCCGCGGGCCTTGTCGAGACCACGCTGGGCGCCGTCGAGCAGCCGGACAGCGCGATTGAGGCCATCATCTACGGCAAGGCCTGGATTCCCGCGACCCTGCAGGCGCTGGCGCTGTTCTGGCTGGTGTCCTACCGGCTCACCGAGAAGCAGCTTGCCGACATGCGCGGCTGACGCGGTCGGCTGACGCGGCGCTAACCCATGGACCGGTAGGTTCTCAGCTCGCCCTTCAGCACCTTGCCGTAAGCATTGCGCGGCAGTGCCGGCAGGGTCTCGACCCGCCTGGGGATCTTGAAGCGGGCCAGCCGGCCCTCGCAGAAAGCCGCGAGCTCCTCCGCGTTCAGCGTCAGGCCGTCGCGCAGCACCACGAAGGCCTTGAGGCTTTCGCCCCAGCGCTCGTCGGGCATACCCACCACGGCGGCGTCGACGATATCCGGATGGCGCAAGAGTTCCTCCTCGACCTCGCGCGGGAAAATGTTGACGCCGCCGCTGATCACCATGTCCTTCTTGCGGTCGACGATATAGAGGTAGCCCTCTTCGTCGCGCCGGGCCAGATCGCCCACCGACACCCAGCCGTCACGAAAGGCCTCGGCGGTCTCGCGGGGCTTTCGCCAGTAGCCGTTGAACAGGAAAGGGCTATTCGAGAACAGTTCGCCGACTTCGCCGGGGCCGACCTCGCCGTCGTCGTCCAACAGCCTGACTTCGGTGGATGTGAACGGCTGCCCTACGCAGCGCTGCTTGCGAAGCTGGTCGGCGGGGCGCAGGTTGCAGACGATGCCGGCTTCGGTGGAGCCGTAGGTCTCATGGAGAATGCCGTCGCCGAAGTGGCCCACGATCTGCTCCTTGGTGGCCTGCGGCAGCGCGGCGGCGTTGGAGATGATGGACTTCAGCGCCCGCGCGGAATGCTTCGCCAGCACCGCCTTCTCCAGCGCGAAAATGGCGTGAAAGTGGGTGGGCACCATGAAGACGCCGGTGGCAGCGCCCTCGTCCAGCCGGTGCAGCACTTCCCCGGGGTCGAAGCGCGACAGGAGATCGAGCTGTCCGCCCAGGTAGATCGAGGCAATGCTGAAGGCCAGACCGCCGCCGTGGCACAGCGGCGTGAATCCCAGAAACCGGTCGTAGGGCGAATAGCAGCCGTACTCGGACGCCATTCCGTAGAACTGCAGGATTCGTGACCGGTGCGAGACGAGCACGCCCTTGGGTTTGCCGGTGGTGCCCGACGTGTAGGGAATCGTGAAGGTGTCCCACTCGTGAACCGGAGCCAGATCGGTCCGCGGTCGGGCGCCGGCCAGCCGGCGCTCGAGATCGTCGCCGATGACGAACACCTGCTCGATCGATTCGAACTCCGTGTCCCGCGCCATCTCGGCGCACTGGCCATCGACGAACAGCACCCGCGCTTCGGCGTCGTCGCAGATGCCGGCCACCTCCCTGGGGCTCAGGCGGGGATTGACGGTCGCCAGCGGGATCCCTGCCTGGGCCGCGCCCGCCACGATTTCCAGGTACTCGATGCAGTTCCCGGCCAGGATCGCGCCGTGGGTGCCCGGTTCCAGCTTGAGCCCATCGAGCATCCAGGCGCTGATCCTGTCGATGCGCGACACCAGGTCGCGGTAGCTTCGCTCCTGATCGCCATGACGCACGGCGATCTTTCCGGGGGCCCGGCTCATGGCGGCCCGGATGCCGCTGGCCACGGACAGGGGCCGGTACGACGCCGGAAGGTCGGGAATGCCGTTCGAACCCGTCACTGCGAGGGGAGCCCGAAGACGCGGAGCGCGTTGTCGCGCAGCAGACGCTGCCGGGATTCCGGCCTGAGTTCCAGTTCGTTGACTTCGGCCACCGCGCGCTCGGGGTCGATGACCGGCCAGTCGGTGCCGAACATCACCTTGTCGCGCCCGTACGAGTTCAGGTAGTGGACGAAGGGCGCCGGCCAGTAGCGCGGCGCGTAGGCGTCGCCGGCGGTATAGACGTTTTCGTGCTTCCAGCACATCGCGATCATCTCCTCGGTCCAGGGCACGCCGATGTGGATGCCGATCAGCTTCAGTTCGGGAAAATCGACCGCCACCGGGTCCAGCGCGATCGGCCGCCCCACCGAAGGCAGGCGCGTCGAGCGGCTGTAAACGAGGTTCTGGCCGACCTGCATCATGATCGGGATATCGAGCTCGCAGCACTTGGCGTAGTACGGATACATGCGGGCCGCGTCGGGCGGCATCGCGAACCAGTGCGGATACCAGTGGGCGCCGACGAAGCCCAGTTCGTTCACGGCGTATTCCAGCTCCTTCAGTCCCGCCATTCCGCGCGTCGGGTCGATCCCCGCCAGCCCCGAGAAGCGCTCCGGATACTCGGAGCAAACTTCGCCGACGTATTCGTAAGGCACCTCGAAGGAGTCCTGCAGGCCGCTCTGCCCGGCCCGCACGGCAACGAGCAGCGAACGCTCGACGCCGGCGCGGTCCATTCGGCCGAGGTAATCGGCGATCCTGACGCCGCCGCGCATGGCTTCGGGCATGCGAATCTGCGACATGAAGTGCTCGTCCAGGCCGGTGCGGCCCTCGGCCACCGTTTGCGGCGTATAGAGATTGCAGACGATGTCGACGATGCCGGACATGCGGCCCTCTCCGGCGGTCAGCTCCCGGCGTTCCCCCAACTGAGAATGTCCCGGCCGAGCAGGCGCCCGAACGTGATCGCGGGCGTCAGCGACATGCCGCCGACAAAGGCATTGCCGCTGAGCTTGGCGAAGCCCAGCGCCTCTCCCGCGGCATACAGGTTCGGGATCGCCGAGCCGTCTTTGCGCAGGACCCTCAGGTCGGCGTCCACGTCGATGCCGGCCGGGCTGATCACGGTAAAGCCGACCGCCTTGATCGCGTAGAACGGGGGCGTGCCGATCGGCCGGATCATGTGTTCGCGGCCGAACGCGGGATCGTGGCGCGACTCCACCGCCTGGTTGAATTGCGCGGCGCTTTGCTCCAGCGTTTCCGGGTCCGCTCCGATCTGCGCGGCCAGGCCGGCGAGACTGTCGGCCTTGAGAAAATGCGCGTGGTTGCCGAACCGCGCCGCCATCTCCTCGCGCGTCTCCAGCGTAATCACCGGCGCGTTCTGGCGCATGGGCTCGTCGAATATCACGTACAGCGTGAAATCCGGCAAGGCCAGCACTGCCCTTTCGATGTGATCGATGCTGGGATGGTCCTCGCGGACGAACCGTTCGCCCTCGCCGTCAACGTAAAACTCCCAGGGTTTGCGTATCGCGGGGTTCAGGCGCAGGTGGGCGCCCGACAGCGGATCGTCGGCATCTTGCCGGAACCCGGCCACGGTAGTGAGAAAAGAGTCGCCCCCCGACACCGTGGCGCCCAGTTCCTGCGCCGCCCGGATGCCGTCGCCGCGCGAGTACGGATTGCAGTACGAGGTCAGCGTGAACTGCGGCGTGATTTCCGCCCACATCTCGAGATTGGCCGCATAGCCCCCCGACGCCAGGACGACGTTCCGGCCGTAATGGCGCTCCGTGGATCCGGACGGCGTCTCCACTTCGACGCCGGTCACGGCGCCCGAATCGTCCTGGAGCAGGCGGGTAAATCGCGTTTCAAGCCTTAGATCGATGCGGCTGTCCGCGATCAGCTGCTCGAACGGAGGCGTCATCGCCTCGAGAACGCTGACGCCCAGTTTCTCGCCCCAGCAATAGCGGCGAGTGCGGTAGGGCTCATGGGCGCTGCCCGCGACGGGGTGGCCGGGCAGCGGCTCGAAGCCAAGGCCCGTGAGCCAGTCCAGCGTGTCGCTCGCGTTTTCGATCGCCATGCGCCCAAGGGCCGGGTCCATCGTGCCGTTGCAGATGCGCATGGCGTCCTCGTAGTGTTCTTCGGCGCTGTCGTCGATCCCGGCGGCTTCCTGCAGCCGGGTGCCGGCCGCGCTCATCTGGCCGGACGACCAGTACAGCGTGCCCCCGATCCGCTTGTCCGCCTCGACCTGCAGCACCCGGGCCCCGCGTTCGGCCGCGAAAATGCCCGCAGGCATTCCGGTCGAACCCGCGCCGATGATGATGACGTCGTAGTTGTCGCTCATGTTTTGATTCCCGATTTTCTCCCTTGTGCCCGACGTTCGCGCCGGGCTCCGTCTATGTTTCCACAGAAATCCCGAACTGGCTACTACCCCGCACGCGGGGGCGAGGGAATCCCGCCTTCGATCAGCCGGCGCGCTCAGGCGGTCTCGCGTGCAGAAGGTCCTGCTCGACGCTGCGGGAAGCGAGGTAGAACAGGGCGGCGGCGCCGAGGCTGCATACCACGGACACGATCAGCAGCGATACGCCAAGCGAATCCACGCCCAGTGAACCGGCCAGGAAGTCGCTGGCCACGCCGACCGACTGCGGGCCGATCACGCCCGAGATCAGGTTGATGATCAGGATCATGAGCGCAGAGGCGACCGCCCGGGTCCGTACTTCGGCGACGCCCTGAATGGTCGCGAACAGCACCGGCCCCTGCATCACGCCCACGCAGGCCGGCACGATGAGCCATAGCAGCGCCGCCGTGGGGTCGGGGGCCAGCAGCACGAGGGCATAGAACGGCGCCGCCAGGACCTGGACGCCGGCGCAGAGATAGATCGGCGGCTTTGCGCCGTACTTCGCAAGCCGGCTGGCCAGCAGCCCGCCGAGCAGCGTGCCCGCGGCGTGGGGCAGGGCCTTGGTGAAGGCCAGCCAGGTGCCGACGGTTGCGACTTCCAGGCCGTGGGTGCGGGTGTAGAAGGAGGGAAGCCAGGCCAGCAGGGCGGTGCTGACCATGCCGTACATGCTGCCGCCCAGGACCATGTAGCGGAACGTTCCCTTGGCCCACAGGCTGCGGAACGCCGGGTACATCCGCGGCGCCTTCTCCTCGACCTGGAGGCCTTCGCTGTGCCCTCGCGGCGGGTCCCGCAGCGTGAAATAGACCACCAGCGCAATCAGCACGCCCGGTGCGCCGAACGACACCAGCGTGACCCGCCAGCCGTAGGCGTCGGTGATCCAGCCGCCGATCAGGAAGGCCACGAACACGCCCACGGACGAGCCCAGGCCGAGCACGGCCATGGCCATGGCGCGCTCTTTGGGAGAAAAATAGTCGGAGATGAGCGAATGCGACGGCGGCGTGCAGCCCGCTTCTCCGATCCCCACGAGCACCCTGAATATCGCCAGCTGCACGAACGAACGGGCCATCCCGCACAGGCAGGTCATCAGGCTCCACAGGGCCAGCGCCGCGGCGATGATCCTGCGGCGTGAGCGGCGGTCGGCGAGGCTGGCGATGGGGACCCCAAGCAGCGCGTAGAAGACCGTAAACGCGGCGCCGGTGATGAACCCGATCTGGGTGTCGCTCAGCGCAAGGTCGGTCTTGATCTGCGGCAGCAGGATGCCGATCACGTAGCGATCGGCGTAGTTGAGGATCATTACGACCAGCAGCAACCCGAGCACATAGCGCCGGTAGCCGCGCGAGACGGAAAACCCGGGAGCGACCCTGGGCGGGAGGGCGTCCCGCCCTCCGGGAAGGCGGGACGCCCTCCCACCCGGCATGTCACGCTCAGGCAATGACTTCGATCAGTTCGCCGACCGCGCCGCGCAGGGTAAATCCCTCGGTGTTGGCGTTGCCATGCATGGGCAGGGCGCCTTCGCCCACCGGCTGGATGCCGTTGGACTCGCACAGCGCGCGGCACTTGTCGAGGTCGTTGACGCGGATCGTGAGCATCGCCAGGCCGGTCCGGTCCAGCGAGGTCGGATAGACCGTGCCGCCGGCCGCCTTGAATTCCCAAACCTCGATGCTGACCCCGCTGCCGACGTTGCCCCAAAGGAAATAGCTGTCGTCCGGCGCCCCGATCAACTGGTTGGCGTTGCGCTGGAAACATTCCAGCTGCGAGCTGCGCTCGAGCCCCAGCGCCTGCTTGAAGAAGGCGTCCACCGGGCGCTGGTCGAGACTGGTGATGGCGGCGTTGTGAAACCCGGAATGCACCCCCGGCAGCGTCCATTCCGGCCGGTCGCCGCGCACGTTTGCCGTAATGAACATCTGCTCTCCGCCCGGCCCGAAAGCGGCATAGCTCATCACGTCGACGTCGCGGCCCCACGTCGTGTTGCGGAAAAAGTAGTAGCGCGGCGGCGTAATGACCGGGGTGTTGGCCGACGCGAGACGATGGTAGGACTCGGCCGGGTCCCGTGTACCGCCTTCCATTACCAGCAGCCCGGGGTCCCAGGGGCCGGAGTCGGGCCGCGGGCGGTTGGCCCCGGCCCCCTGCGGCGCTTCGAGCACTCGTACCTGTGCGCTGTTGGAGGGCTCCGGCATATGCAGCGTCGCGTAGCGCCTTCCGGACTTGCCGATGCCGGGGGCGGTCGTGGCATCCGCCGGCAGCGCGCCCTCGTCGGCGACGGTCATGCCGATCACCTCGGTGTAGAAGCGGATGCTGGCGTCCACGTCCGGCGACACCGTCGTGAATACGACGATCTTGGCCTCCAGCGGATTCGATTCCGCCGCCGGCGTAAGCGTCATCCCGGACTGGGCGCGCGGCGCCGCCTCCGCGTTCTCGTCAGCGGCGGCTTTTCCGCCCGCCGTGCCGCCGATAATGCCCGCCGAAACCGCCAGTGCCGATGCCTGCAAAACGTCTCTCCTGTTCATCTACCGCCCCCGGTGCCTGAGTGGAGTGCGAATGTATCATGCGGGCTCGCCGTGCAGGGAAAGCCGTGACTGAAGGCTTTGACTTCTTTGTGCCGGGGCCGACCGGGAAACTCGCGACCCGCAGCAAGGGTCTGGCGCCTGGTTGCGCCCACGTCGTGGTGCTGGTGCAGGGCGCCAATCTGACTGGCCAGGCAGGCTTCGACTTCAGCGTTCCGGGTGGTGAGGACTACTCGCTGATGAACGCCCTGGTGGAGCGGGGCCTGGCGGCAGTCACCTTCGCCTTGCGCGGCTATGGCCAGTCCGACGCGCCCGAAGATCCGCTCACGGTCGATACCGACGCGGCGATCGAAGACCTGGCGAGCGTAATGGACTGGCTGTCGGCCGAGGGCCATCCGCGGCCGCACCTGCTCGGCTGGTCCTGGGGCGGGCGCATCGCGGCCCGATACGGCGAACGGAACCCCGATCGGATCGCGCGCATGGTTCTGCTCGATCCGGCGCTGGGCGGCGGCAACCTGATCCCGTTCGATCCCGAAGAGCCCTGGTGGAGCGGCGGCTGGGACTACTTCTTCGAACGCGAGGCGCAATACGGGTCCGAGGAGATGCGCCGCGCACTGGCGGACTGGGTGGCCGCGAACGAGCCGCGTTCGCCCAACGGCATACGCAGGGAAAACGCCAGAGGCAGCATTCCCGCCGACCCCGAGGCACTGAGCTGCCCGACGCTGATGATCTACGGCAGCGGCGCGGGCAAGGCCGCCTACATGCACGGCGGAATCCAGCGGGCCGAATATTTCGAGAGGCTGCCGACCGAGGACAAGGCGCTGTTGATTGTGCCGGGTGGCGGCGACTACGCCCATCTACAGCCCGCGCGCCACCGAATCCAGGCGGCCATCGCCGATTTCCTGCTGAAAGCGTAGCGGCGTCGAAGCTCCGCATGCAGCCGAAGCGCGTCCTCATCGTCGGCGGCGGAATCGGGGGATTGACCACCGCGCTTGCGCTGTCGCGCGCCGGCCATTCCGTGCGGCTCTACGAGCAGGCGCCGGCGTTCGGCGAGATCGGCGCGGGCATCATGCTGACGCCCAATGCGACGCGGGTGCTGCGGCACCTCGGGCTTGGCGTTGCGCTGGACCGCGGCGGCATGCGTCCGCCCGCGTCCCGCTACCGGCGGTTCGACGACGCGGCGCTGATGGGCGACGCGCCCCTGGCGGACGTCATGGAATCGACCCACGGCGCGCCCTGGCTGCACATTCACCGCAGCGATCTGCTCGAGGCGCTGCTCGCCGCCGTGAGGGCCCGGGGCGGCACGGAACTGCACGTCGGCCACCGGGCAGCGGATTGTGCGCAGGACGGCGCAAGCGTCACGGTGCAGTTCGGCAACGGCGCCTCGGCGGAGGACGAACTGCTTGTGGCGTGCGACGGCGTGCGCTCGACCGTGCGTGCGCTGTTGGCCGCGCAGTCCGAGGCGCGGTTCCGCGGGCAGGTGGCCTGGCGCGCGCTGGCGCCCGCCGGGGGCTTGCCGGAACGGGTAACCGACCGGGCGTCGGTGGTGTGGATCGGAGAGGACCGGCACATCGTGCAGTACGTCCTGCGCGGCGGTTCGCTGGTGAACTACGTGGCCATCGCGGTACAGCAGGAATGGGCGGAGGAGGGCTGGAACCGGCCCGCCCGGCTCGAAGAAGTGCAGGAGGAATTCGCCGGCTGGCATCAGGACGTGCAGTCGCTGCTTTCGGCGACCCCCGCGGACGCGCTTTACAAGTGGGGACTGTTCGACCGGGACCCGCTGGAGCAATGGGTTTACGGGCGCATCGCGCTGCTTGGCGACGCGGCCCATCCGATGCTGCCGTTCATGGCGCAGGGCTCGGCCATGGCGATCGAGGACGCCGCGGTCCTGGCGCGGTGCATCGGCGCCTTCAACGACCTGGACGCGGCCTTGTCGCGCTACCAGGACGTGCGCGGCGAACGCACGGCGCGCGTAATCCTGCAATCCAGGGCGCAGACGAACCTGTACCAGCGCCTGACGGGGGACAAGAAACGGCAGCGCGCCGCCAGCACCGAGTGGGTCTATGGATTCGACGCGACGAGCTGCGCGATCCAGTAACCGCTAGTCGAAATCCAGTTCGGGGATCTCCTCGAGCGGCGGCGGTTCCGGGATGGAGCGCACGTAGTCGTAAATCTGCCGGAGCTGTTCGTCGCTGAGCACCTTCGGCGAGTAGGCCGGCATCAGGTTCGTGAACCGGACCAGCCGCGCGAACGCTTCATAGGGCAAGGCCGTCCGGGCGATACGGACGCCGGCCACGCCTCCCTGTCCTTCATAGCCGTGACACTGCCAGCACTGCTGGCTGATATACAGCGAGCCGCCTTCGCGCACTTCGTCGCCTTCTCGAACTTCGTCGCCGGGCTCGCCAGGCCAGGCAACCGCACAACCCAGCGTCCACAGCAGCAGCGCCGGGACGGCAAGGCCCAGCGCCCGGTAGATCCGCGAACGCGCGCTCATCTCGGCTGACAGCGAACGTCCACGAACGCCGGCTCCCCGCCGTCGACGACCTCCGCGGCGCGGGCCAGGGCCGGACCCAGATCGGCCGGATCCAGGATCGGCCCCTCCGCCCACACGCCCGTGGCGCGGGCAATGCCGGCCAGGTCGATGTCGGGATTGCGCAATTCGTTGCCTACCCGCCAACTGCTTTCGATACCCCGCTGGCGCCGCGCCGCCATGCGCTGCAGGTGCATGTATTCCTGGTGATAGCCCTGGTTGTTGTGGGTGACCGTCAGCAGCGGAATGCCGTGATAGGCGGCGGTCCAGAACGCGCCCGGCGTGTACATCATGTCGCCGTCCTTCTGCACGTTGAGAGCGAACCGGCCCTCGGGGCGGTGGGCCAACGCCGCGCCGACCGCCGCCGGCGCGCCGTAGCCGAGGCCGGCCCCGCCCGATCGGCCGATGTACTGATAGTGCCTTTCGATGGGCCACAGCCGGCGCGCCCAGCGGCTTTGCGCGCCGTCGTCGGAGACCAGCGCCCAGTCCCGGTCCTTGACCACCTGCCACAGTTCGGCGTAGAGGCGGGCCGTGCTGACCGGAACCGCGTTCCAGCCGTAGCGCGCGTCGTCCAGGGCCTGGCCGCGGGCGAGCGAGTGGACCTCCCGCCAGCGGGCTTCCCTCGCGGCGTTGCTAGCGCGCCGCGCGGGCGTCATCCCCGACAGCGCGGCATCGGTCAGCAGGGGCAAGGTGGCCTGCGCGTCCCCGGCAATGGAGAGGTCCGACGGATAGAAACGCTGGAAATTCTGGTAGTTGGACTTCGTGAACAGGTCGTTGGAGCCGATGCTGATCACGCGGGCGTCCGGCCGGGCCTTGCGCACGCTGTCCCGATGGACCCGGTCGCGCACGGTATTGATCACGCCCCAGACGTCGAAGAGCTCCAGCCCGAGCACGACGTCGGCCTGGGCCACCGCGGCCGCTCCCTGCGAGAGGTGGTGCGTGTTCGGGAAGTTCATGCGCCCGAACTGGTTGACCACCGGCGCCTGCAGGGCTTCGGCCAGTGCGACGAGCCGCTCCACACCCACCTGGTCGCGGGCCATCAGGTCCGCCACGATCACGGGCGATTCCGCTTCGAGCAGCCAGCGCGCCGCTTCGGCAACTGCGGCCTCGTCGCCGGTGGGCGGCCGGTTGAGCGTAACGGCAACCGGACCGAGGTCCCGGTCGCCCGCCTCGGCCTCCTGCAGATGCCCGTCCAGCACCACGGCCACGGGCCCGGCCGGCGGCGTCATCGCGATCTTCAGGCCGCGGGCCATGGACTCGGCGTAGTGCCGCAGGGAAAGCGGCATGTCGTCCCACTTGATGTAGTCGCGTATGACCCGCACGCAGTCCTGCGCGGAATGCGACCACTCCACGCCCGCCCGGCGATCCGTCGCCTCCAGGTGGTTGCCCGCAAGCAACATCATCGGCGCCCGGTCGCACCAGGCGTTATAGACCGCCATGGAAGCGTGCTGCAGTCCCACGGTGCCGTGGCAGAGCACGCCCATGGGCTTTCCGCCGACCTTGTAGTAGCCATGGGCCATGGCCGCCGCCTGTTCCTCGTGCACGCAGGTCAGCAGTTCGGGCGCCTGGTTGCCGCCGTAATTGACGATGGATTCCTGCAGTCCCCGGAAGCTGGAACCCGGATTGGTGGCGATGTACTCGAGACCGAGCTGCCGGATGACGTCCAGCATGAAATCGGAGCCCGGATTGCGGACGAAAT
Source organism: Gammaproteobacteria bacterium (assembly GCA_028821145.1). Lineage (GTDB taxonomy): Bacteria > Pseudomonadota > Gammaproteobacteria > Steroidobacterales > Foliamicaceae > Foliamicus. The sequence continues at coordinate 11,157 of JAPPHC010000058.1, forward strand.
ACTCGCGCGCCTGCCCTGCGGTATAGCCGTCCGGTATTTCGGATTCCATCGCCTCCTGGGCGGCCGTGGGCGGCATCGCGCCCGGCTCCTGCGCATCGCCGGCCGCCTGCCGCGCCGAAGCGTTGGCCGCTGCGCCGGCGCCCGCAGCGGCCACGCCGGCCGCCACTGCGGACGAAAGAAAATCCCTGCGATTAACGCGCGCCGCTTCCTCCCGCTCGGACGGGTCTGGATGGGGCTGCTTGTCAGGCTTCACGTTTCCTCCCCGGCATCACGCAGAAGGAATGCCATGATAAGGGCCGCAGCTGGCACCGCCGTAGCCCTGCTTGTGCCCCCTTCTTCCAGGAGCGTTGGAGCAAGGATAGCGAGAATCGAGCCAGGATGGCGCCTCCGGGAAGAAGGGGGCACAAGCAGGGCGGGATCGAAGCGCAGCTACCATATCGAGAATGCCGAAACGCTCTTCCAATGCGCGAACAACCCGTAACGGCGCCAGGCCGGCGCTCGACATCCGCCGCTACGCGCCCGCGCTCGGCGCCGAAGTCCGGGGCGTCGATCTCGCGGACGGCCTCGATCGCGCGACGTACGAGCAGGTCCGCGCGGCCCTGCTCGCCCACCAGGTGCTGTTCTTCAAGGACCAGACGGAGATTTCCCCGCGAACCCAGATCGAGATCGGCAGGATGTTCGGCGAGCTTCACATGCACCCCGCCGCCCCACAGATGGCGGGCTATCCCGAAATCTTCGAAATCTACGTCAGCAGGAACTCGAAGATCGCCAACGGCGACTTCTGGCACTCCGACGTGTCCTGCGACGAAGTGCCGCCGCTCGGCACGATCCTGCAACTGCACGTCCTTCCTCCAATCGGCGGCGACACGCTCTTCGCCAACATGTACGCGGCCCATGACGCTCTATCCGAGCCGATGAAGCGGATTCTCGAAGGACTGAGCGCCGTACACGAATCCGAGCACGTCTATCGCGAGCGCTATTCCGATCGCGGCGTGGACGACACCGGCAGGGAATATCCAAGCGCGACCCACCCCGTCGTCCGCACGCACCCGGAGACCGGCCGCAAGGCGCTTTACGTAAACCGCACGTTCACGACCCGGATCAAGGAACTCGAAGCGGCCGAGAGCGAAGCGCTGCTCGGGTTCCTCTTCGATCACTGCGAAGGCATCGACTTTCAGATCCGGTATCGCTGGGAACGCAACGACGTCGCCTTCTGGGACAACCGCTGCGCGATGCACCGGGCGATCTGGGACTACTGGCCCGAACGGCGCAAGGGGCGGCGCGTCACGATCAAGGGCGACCGGCCGGCTTGATCGTGGGGCCGGCCCGCAGGAATTTCCTGACCAGGGCCGCCGTGGCTTCCGGCTGTTCCAGGACCAGGTAGTGGCCGCAGTCGGGGAGAACCGCGAGTTCGCAGCCCGGGATCATGTGCTGAATTTTCGAAAAGCCGATCCCGCTTCCCGCCGGGCTGAACGGCGTCATGTTGTCCTCTTCCCCCGCGATCAGCAGCGAGGGCGTCCTGATCCGGCGCGCCCAGGGACTCAAATCGACATGCTCAAGCATTTTCGTGCCGCGCACGAAGGCGTCGGGATCGGTCCGGCTGAACGCCTCGCGCATCGAGGCAAGCTGCGCTTCGGCTTCCTCCCGCTCGTAGAACGCCCTCCCGAAACCGGCCACGGCGGTCAGGTCCGATACGGCCGCCATCCCGCTGTCGCGCGCCGCCCGTCTCCAGGTTGCACGCATCATGCGGGCGGCGCCGTCGTAGCGGGCCAGAAAGCAGCTCAGCACCAGCCGGTCGACCGACTTCGGATACTTCGCCGCCAGGATCAGGGCCACCATGGCGCCGAAGGAAGTCCCGTGCGCGTGCACCGGCGCCAGTCCCAGCGTCCCGATGAACTCGCGCACCTGATCGGCAATGCCCTCCAGCCCGCCTTCCCGCGGCGCGCCGGAACTCTGGCCGTAGCCGGGCAGATCGAAATCGATGACCTCGAAATCTTCGGCAACGAACGGCGTCAGGCGCTCGAAATTGCGGTGCCCGAACGCCGACCCATGGATGTGCAGGATCGGTACGCCGCTGCCGGCGCGCCGGTACCAGATCGTTTCTCCGCCGGGCAGCGAAACGGTCGTCACGGCAACCGGCTCAGGTAAGTCGGCACAGCGACATCAGGCCGTCGATGGACGCGGCCGATTCCAGGTCCCACACCGCGGCAAGGATTTCATCGGCCCGGCCCGCGGGCAATACGGGTTCGGCCGAAGCGCGAAAGATCCCGGCGAGTTCCTCGTCGCTCATCCGCCGGCCCGGGCTGCCGAGGAACGCATCCACCGAGGCGGACTCGGTCGTGCCGTCGGTGAACTCGACTTCCATCGAGCAGCCGTCGAAACTCTCGCGGGTCTCGTCGCGCACCAGTTCCACGCGTGAGCGCAGCGCCAGGATTTCGGGATCGGTGTAGGCGGGTTCGCGCATTTCATCGAGCGTGGACCGGCCCCGATGCCATGCCGCCGCGACGCAGAAACAGAGGTCGAAGCGAGCGGTGAGTTCGCTGTGCGGATCGCCGAAGCGCTCCATGCGTTCGTCGCAAATGTCCACGACGATGGGCTCGACCATGATGCGCACCCGCGCCACGTTCCGGCCTTTTGCCCTGGGCAGCAACGCAAGCGCGCACTCGATGGGCGCGTGGGTAATGGTTTCGGTGGGCACCGACTTGTAGCTCTGGCCGTGTATGCACCAGGGGTCCGCCAGCGAATCGAGGACTTCTTCGATTTTCCCGGCCGGCTCGTCCGAATACGACTCGCGCATTCCCTTGTCGCCTTCGAAGGCGGTCGCGGGCGCGTCCATTCCGCGCCCGGCCAGTTCGGCCGCGGTCAGTCCCGACATGGCGGTCGCGCCGGTGATGTAGGACAGCGTCATGCTGCCGACCGATTCATAGGTGCCGAAAGCGGTGCACATCGCGATGGCCAGAGCGTTTGTCATCCGTTCCGCGTCCAGGTCCGCCAGCAATGCGCAGGCGGTTGCAGCGCCGACCCCGCCCGTCAGGCCCGCCGGCACGAATCCCCGGTAGTATCCGGTGGGCATCAGCATGCGGGCGCAGGCCAGTTCCACTTCGATACCCAGCGCCAGCGCGTTCACCACGTCGCGCCCGCTGTTGCCGCCGGACTGGCCCGCCGCCAGCACGGCGGGCAGGACCGCGGACGTGGCGTGCATATAGCAGGGAATGTAGGTGTCGTGAAAATCCAGCACTTCGAAGAGGGCGCCGTTCACCATGGCCGCGCGGGCCGGTTCCATCCGGGTCCCCAGCCACAGGACCTGCGCGTTGCCTTCGACGCCGGTCGCGCCGGCCCAGTCGTGCAGAATGCGGACCACTTCGTGATCGGTCGCGCCCACCGAAGCCTTGAGCTGGTTCAGCAACAGGCGCTTCGCCTCGTGGCGGACGTCGTCCGGGCCGCCGTCGCGGGCATGTTCGCGTGCAAACGCCACCAGGCGTTCCGCCACCGTGAGGTTCAAGCGCCTTCTCCGGATGCGCCGTCCCGCGCTACCGAGCCGTACATCCATTCCAGCAGGCCGGGTTCCGTCTGGTTGTCCGCGCCCAGCGCCCGGATGGCCTGGTGGGCGGCATACCCGCGCAGCCCGACGAGGGTCGGCCGGCCGGCGTAAACACTGGTGTAGCAGGCCGCTACCGGATAGGCGTGAATCGTGCGGATCGCGCCGGCCCAGTCCACGTCTACCCGATCGCCAAGCAACTCCCCGCCGACGTCGCGGTCGCTCAGCACGAGTTCCACGGTGGCCTGGTATTGCTGCTCCACCGGATGCGTCTTGATCGGGTAACCGGCCTTGCGCTCCGCCTCCATGTCCGGGACTTCGAACAGGCTCATGCGTACCCGCAGCACGCCATCGAACTCCGACCAGCGCCGGGCCAGGGTCCGGACGCACTCCCGGAACGAGGATTCTTCCGCCCGCCGGCGCATGAACAGCGCGTACGCCGGGGTGGCCGGCGGACCCTGTGGCGTGGCGTCGGCCGTGCGGTCGACGTAGGTGTGCGCGTTCGAACCCACGGCGCGATAGGTAGTGCTCCTGTCCACGATGAGTTCGATGTCGCCGAGCAGGTGCGGCTTCACTTCGGGCGGCGGCGTGGCATCGAAAGCCGCCAGGCCGGCCTCGTCCAGGTAGCGGACGTCCGAATTCCACATGAGCCGCTCGCCGGGAGGGCATTCCAGCTCGACGCTGCCGACCGCGCCCAGCAGGGCGGGATCGACCTCGTCGTACTGGTAGTGCCGGTAATCGAATATTCCGGCGCGGCGTGAAATGGCGGGGCTGTGGACGTCCCGCCAGTAGCGGCGCACCCAGGAAAGCGGCAGTTCCGGCTTCTTCCAGCCGCAAGTGATGCGGGCGAGGCCGGCCCGGTTTTCAATGTCGGTCAGGGTGCTCATTCCTTGCGATGCTTCGGCGGTGTTTATAACATGTACCGCGCGATTTCCTGTAGTCAGACGGAACCTCTTCATATGACCATTCTCGTAGCCGGCGCGACCGGCAATGTCGGCCGCCCGACGGTGGCGGTCCTGCTTTCCTCGGGTGAGACGGTGCGTGCGCTGAGCCGCTCGGAAGACAAGTTCGGCGACCTTCCGGACGGCGCCGAAGGTGCCGTGGCGGACCTGGAAACGGGCAGCGGCCTGGACGCGGCTTTCGACGGCGTGGACCGGTTCTTCCTGATCACCGCCAACGGCGAAACGGAGACGCAGCGCGGCCTGAACGCCGTCAACGCCGCCAAGGCGGCCGGCGTCGGACGGATCGTCTACCTGTCGGTGCACAACCCGGACCAGGAGCCCCCGATTCCGCACAGCCGCAGCAAACTGCCCATCGAGGCGG